>JAJRYF010000028.1 GCA_024275935.1 Gammaproteobacteria bacterium
TCGCGATCCCAGTCAACGGTGATAACACCGGCTTCCAGATCAATTTGTTTGATGTATTGCTCAAGTACAAATGGGATCAAGCGTTCGCGATCACCCTTAACTACCAATACATCATTTGCGCCCGTAGGCATAATCTTGCTAATCCGGCCTAAATCGTGGCCACCTAGGGTCACTACCTGCAATTCCAGCAAGTCGCGCCAATACCAACTATTTTGGTCGGCTGGCGGCAAATCTTGTTGCCGAATAGCAATTATCTGACCGCTTAAGGCTTCAGCCTGGTCACGATCATTTATTCCCGCTAAAGTCACCACAAGTGACTTGCCTTGAATTCGCCCTGAGGCCAACTCTACCGGCCGATACTTATCCAGAACTTGCTGATCATCAGGCTTACCTAACAACCATGGCCCAAGCTCCAGAATTTCTTCACGCGGGTCAGTCCATGACAGCACTTTTAGTGCTCCACGCACTCCGTGAACACCGGCTAGCTTACCTAGAACAACCAGGTCCTGAGCCAGATTCCGGGCGTCACTCATAATCAGGCTGCGGCTTTACGCGCCTCGCCAACCAGAACATCAACGCGATCAGTCATTTGCGCGCCTTCGCCAATCCAGTGATCGACCCGTGCAAGCTCCACCCGCAGGCGTTCTTCCTGGCCCCGAGCAACAGGGTTAAAGAAGCCCAGGCGCTCGATATAACGACCGTCTCGTTTATGCCGCGAGTCGGTGGCAACTATATGATAAAAAGGACGCTTTTTAGCGCCGCCGCGTGCTAGTCGAATCTTAACCATTTCTCAAAACCTGCTCAAAAATACCCGCAACACCCAAGAAATATAGACTTCTGGTAATCTGCCGGCATACAAAAATATGTAAAATACAGCACCATTACGGGAACTGCCTCACGGAACAGGGCATTATAAAGGTTTTTTCACCAAAAACAAATAGCTTATTTGCCCCAACCCAAAGATAAAAGCTAGTATTCATATCAAGCCCAGCGGATATCTCAACAAATCGATAAAACTATAAAAATTTAAGCCAAATCAGCCTGCCACGGTCCGGTAATGGCTAATGTTAGCCCCGGAGCATATATATTCGCAAACATCCAGCGACCATCAGCTGAAAAACTGATTCCAGCCCATTCGCTATGCGGCATCTTAGCTGACAAATCATGCCCCAAGTAATTACCGCTAATTTCCGGATTGATCTGACAGAAATAGAAATAATCACCATTATCTAATAACGACAATAACCGACTGGCCTTATTCACTTCCGTGACATGATCTTCACAGAGCACCAGATTACCGCGCGGGCTAACAGCGAGGTTATCCGGGCCAGAAAAAACACTGTGGGCAGGAGATTCGAAAATAATGCTTAATGTTTCTGTAGCTGGGCAATAGCAAAACACCTGCCCTGCTCTAGCCGGCCCACTCATTTTTGCGGTAAAAAACACCTGCCCCTGGTGGTAAAAACAACCCTCCAATGCCACAAAAGCAGTACCGCCAGCATCCATACCTTGAGTTACTACCCCTGCCTGATCATGACTGCCGGGGTTATGCCCACGGGTGGGATCGGCTATGGGCACCCATTCCACTTTATATTTTTGTTCTGATTTAGCCTCACGGCGCATATCCCGATAGCCAACCACCCGCATCATCTGGAGTTGACCACCATGACTCAACTGGCTTGCAGATTCCGGTATAAACCGATAAAAACCGGCTCTGGGCTTGTGATCCTCGGTCTGATAAAGGTAGCCAGTATCTGGGTCAAAGGCTACCGCTTCGTGCTGGAATTGCCCCATTGCCGTTAATGGCAATGGCTTGGCAATACCCTCAGCCGGCACTTCAAATACCCAGCCGTGTTTCTTTTTAGCTTTTTCTGCCCGCCAATGCTTTCTACGCAACCAGTTATATCTGTCTGCCGCTTCCGGGTCATAACAGCCTTCCTCGCAAGATAGCCAACTACCCCATGGAGTGACGCCACCAGAACAATTATTTAGTGTCCCTGAAAGACTCAACCAGGATTTCTCCAGCTTGCCGGTAGCGGTATTAAATACTAATGTAGAGGTACCGCCATCCAGATTGTCGTAGGCATACTCCGGATTGCCCACTAGCGAAACCCTACCTTGTAGCTCATGATTGCGCACCATGGTTAGCAGGTCCCCGCTTTCTTTAACCACCCCCATGCCGTCAGCCGCGCCCGGCACAATATTGCCGTCGTCCATACGCTCACCGGCCCAGGAAAAGCTGGTATAGCTAAAACCTTTAGGCAAGCGCAGTAATTCTAAACCGGTACGCTCATCAGCTACTGTCTGCAAGGGGCCGTACCCGGCTTGTCGCTTGGGAATGCGCCCGGAACTAAGGCTACTGGCTATTGCCTGCCAACTAAGCGGCATACTGGCAAAACCTGCCGCCGCTACTGAGTGACCAAGAAATCTACGCCTGGAGGGTGAATGTGAGTTTGTTTCAGACATGAGTAACCCGCTTACATTGGAAATCCACCGGGAGGCATTCCACCCGGGGGCATTTTGCCTTGCATCATTTTGAGCATTTTTTTCATACCTCCACCAGAGAACTTTTTCATCATTTTTTGCATCTGTTTATGCTGCTTGAGCATTTTATTAACTTCCTGAATATTAGTCCCCGAGCCACGGGCGATACGCCGCTTACGAGAGCCCCGGATAACATCCGGAAATACCCGTTCTTTTGGAGTCATAGAGTTAATAATGGCAATCATTCTGGTGGTAGATTTATCACTGCCTACTTTGTTTTTAACCGCATCAGGAACTTGCCCCATACCCGGTAATTTATCCATCAAACTATTCATTCCGCCCATATTTTCCATCTGCAACAACTGTGAGCGAAAATCTTCCAGATCAAAGCGACTACCTTTCTTGATTTTCTTTGCTAGCTTTTCGGCCTGGCTTTTATCAACCTTAGCCTCGACCTCCTCGATTAGAGAAAGGACATCGCCCATCCCAAGGATTCTGGAAGCCAGGCGCTCAGGATGAAACGCTTCCAACGCATCAACTTTTTCACCCACACCCATAAACTTGATTGGTTTGCCGGTAATCTGGCGCACCGACAAGGCAGCACCGCCTCTGGCATCACCATCGGTTTTGGTTAGAATCACCCCGGTAAGCGGTAGCGCCTCGCCAAAAGCACACGCCGTATTGGCAGCATCCTGCCCAGTCATAGCATCGACTACAAATAAGGTTTCTACCGGGTTAACCGCTGCATGAATTGCCTTGATTTCAGCCATCATCTCTGCATCAATATGCAAACGGCCAGCAGTATCTACCAGCAACACATCAATAAATTGCCGCCGGGCCTCAACCAATGCCGCATTGACAATATCTACGGGGCGGCTAGAAGTGCTTGAGGGAAAGAATACTACCTCGACCTGCTCGGCCAGGGTCTCCAATTGCTTAATCGCTGCCGGACGGTAAACATCGGCACTTACTACCATTACCTTCTTGTTTTCTTTTAGCTTTAATAAGCGGGCTAATTTAGCCGTAGTAGTGGTTTTACCTGCGCCTTGCAAACCGGCCATCAAAACAACCGCTGGGGGCGCAGCACTTAGGTCAAGAGATTCATTAGCCGCCCCCATCAAGGTTACAAGCTCGTCATTTACCACCTTCACCAACGCCTGTGCTGGAGTCAGGCTCTTAAGCACCTCTTGACCCATAGCCCGTTCGCGTACATGGCCAATAAACTCTTTAATTACCGGCAAGGCTACATCTGCTTCCAGCAAAGCTATGCGCACCTCGCGTAAGGCATCAGCAATATTGGCTTCGCTTAAGCGGCCCTTGCCACGGAGGTTTTGTAAGGTTGAACTAAGGCGGTCACTGAGGCTTTCAAACATAGGTATTCCAAAAAAATTAGACATCTATTATAACCCAGCCATGAGGGTGCGGTAAGGAGACTGCGACTAAAATGCAGTCACATATCTTTTATCAGGCGCATGGCTTCCGAAATATTTCCTACGGGAATAATTTTCAGGCCTTTTATCGGTTTTTTCGGTGCATTTGCGCGCGGGATCAAGGCGCAGGTGTAGCCGTGGGTCACGGCCTCTTTAAGCCGCTCTTCGCCGTTATATACCGGGCGAATTTCTCCAGACAAACCTACCTCACCAAAGCTTATCAAACGCGCTTCTAAGGGTCGGTCAGTTAGCGATGAGTATAATGCCAGAGCCGTTGGTAGGTCAGAGGCGGTTTCCGATATGCGCATACCGCCAACTACATTTATAAATACATCTTGGTCGCCCATGGCTAGTCCAGCATGGCGGTGCAGTACCGCCAAGAGCATAGCCAGTCTATTGCTATCAACACCAACCGCTACCCGGCGCGGGTTTGCCAGCCGCGAGGTGTCTACTAGTGCTTGTACTTCCACCAACAGCGGGCGGGTACCTTCGCGGGTGACCATTACCGCGCTGCCGGAGGTGGGTTCTGAGTGCCCGGAAAGGAATAAAGCAGAGGGGTTACTAACTTCACGCAAGCCCTCTCCGGTCATTGCGAAAACCCCTAACTCGTTAACTGCGCCGAAACGGTTCTTGATAGCGCGAATAACCCGGTAACGACTACCGGAGTCACTTTCAAAGTATAGCACCGCATCAACCATGTGCTCCAGCACCCTGGGACCAGCTAGTGAGCCGTCTTTGGTTACATGCCCAACCAATACCATAGCCACACCCCGGGACTTGGCATAACGCACCAGACGGGCGGCTGATTCCCGCACCTGAGCTACTGCTCCCGGCGCTGATTGCAATTGCTCTGAGAATACAGTTTGGATAGAATCGACGACCATAAACCCGGGCTTTTCCTGCTCAGCTATATCAATTATCTTTTCCACACAGGTTTCGGTTACACAACGGAGTTTACTAGTATTCAGTTTTAATCGTTGCGCTCGCATACTCACTTGCTGCAAAGATTCTTCACCAGTAATGTATAAAGCTGATACTCGCTCCGCTAGACCTGCCATAACCTGTAATAACAAAGTAGATTTACCAATCCCCGGATCGCCTCCAATCAGGGTTACCGATCCTGGCACTATGCCGCCACCCAGTACCCTATCGAGTTCAGAGATATTGGTCAGCAAGCGCAATGATTTATCTAATTTGACCGCGGACAAATCCGTCACCTCCACTTTATCGGCAAAACCGGTAAAGCCGGAGTAGCGATTTTTCAGACCAGCAGCACTGGCTGCCAGAGTTATTTCCACCAGCGTATTCCATGCTTTGCAGTCTGGACATTGACCTGCCCATTTATTCACCTGGGTACCACAGTCGTTACATTGATAGGCGGTTTTTTCTTTAGCCACTTGGATTCCTTCGGAGTTTGACAGATTATAAGTTAAGATTAGTGCTGACGGTAACTGGTAATATTACCCGATTACAGGTCAGGGTTATCACCAAAACAGGAATTTAATATGTCGAATATAAGCTCAGATTGGCTCAACCAATTGCCCAAAATAGAATTGCACCTGCATATTGAAGGCAGCTTGGAGCCTGAGCTGTTGTTTGCTCTGGCGCAAAGAAACCAGATTAAGCTGCCCTATGCCAATGTTGAAGAGCTTCGGCAGGCCTACCAATTTAGCAAACTGCAGGACTTTCTGGATATTTACTATCAGGGCGCTGATGTATTGCAACAAGAACAAGATTTCTATGACCTTACCTGGGCCTACCTGACAAAATGCAAGCAACAAAATGTAGTCCATGTAGAGCCATTTTTTGACCCCCAAACTCATACCGACCGTGGCATAGACTTCGCTACAGTAATCAATGGTATTTCCAGAGCCCTGGTTGATGGTGAACAAAAACTAGGCATCAGCAGTAAACTGATTATGTGCTTCCTGCGACATTTAAGTGAAGCGGCTGCCTTTGAAACACTGGAACAGGCCTTGCCTCATTTAGGTCAGATTGTTGCAATTGGCCTGGATAGCTCCGAGCAGGGCAACCCACCAGAGAAGTTTTCCAGAGTATTTGCCAAGGCCCGCGAACTGGGGTTATTAGCCGTTGCCCACGCAGGAGAGGAAGGACCACCTGAGTATATCTGGACTGCAATTAATGATTTACAGGTATCGCGTATAGATCACGGAGTGCGCGCTATGGACGATCAGCAGTTGATGGCACAGTTGGTAACCAGCAGAATGCCACTGACGGTATGTCCACTATCAAATACCAAGCTCTGTGTTTTTCCTGATATGGCTGAGCATAATATTCTACAAATGCTGGATCTTGGTGTATGCGTAACCGTTAACTCCGATGACCCGGCCTATTTTGGAGGGTATATGACTGAAAATTTTGTGGCGTTGGCTGAGTCATTGCAACTAAGTAAAGATCAGGCAAAAAGATTGGTAGAAAACAGCATTGAGGCCAGCTTTGCCGAAGATGCTCGCAAGCAGGAGCTTATGGCCTTGTGTTCTGAATTTTCCCAAACCCATATTTGATAGACTCACCAAGAGATTTTCTCGTTCCAGCGAGGGTGGCTCAGCCCCCACCACTAGCTAATTCTCGCATATGCTTATCCAGATCTTTTTGGCAGATACTGGCAATTGCCTTTCTTTCCCGTATTACCTCAGCATCATTTTCACTGGCTTCTTTTGAGGCGTGTGGTGTTACAAAAA
>JAJRYF010000001.1 GCA_024275935.1 Gammaproteobacteria bacterium
TAGTGGTGTTTTCAGTGAAACAATATTATTATCTTTCATGTGGTGTATCTCCTGTTGGTTGTTGATCGTTCAAAATCAATCAACAGGATACACCGCTTTTTAATTTAGCTCATACACCAGAAATCATCATAGCTCCCTTCAGATTCCACCTCGCGATGGACACCCTTGCCGTTCAGCTAATCGTTCCCCTTGTCGGGCCGATAGCGGACTTTCACCGCCAAGTCATCCAACCACCACCACAGTGCTCGGAACAGCGCCCGTCAAGGCGCTACGCGCCATGCCTGGCGCACCAATAAAAAACCCAGTGACCGTTAGGTCATTGGGTTTACCAAACAATTGGTAGCGGGGGTAGGATTCGAACCTACGACCTTCCCGAGAGTTATGAAATGAGACCGACTTCGTCGGGCTCATAACCCGAAGGTCACAAACCGTAATTTAGGCAATAAAAAACCCAGTGACCGTTAGGTCATTGGGTTTACCAAACAATTGGTAGCGGGGGTAGGATTCGAACCTACGACCTTCGGGTTATGAGCCCGACGAGCTGCCAGACTGCTCCACCCCGCAACATCTGGACGGCAATAATATAGATTTAATGGGCATTTGGCAAGGGTTAATTTGCCAAATTCATGTAAGTGGCACTTATTCCTAAAAAGCCGCCATACAAGCTGCGATTAACGGCCCAGAGAATATCCCTAATACCAATACCAGTAAAGCATTGCCGGTGAGCACTGCACGAAAATCTGAGGGCGCGCTGATGGGGGTTTCTATATCGGCTTTATCGAAATACATTAGCTTGATTACGCGCAGGTAGTAGAAGGCTCCAATTACTGAGAATATCACTGCTACTAACGCCAGCCAGGTCATGCCGACATTTACTACTGCCTGTAGCACCAGCCATTTGGCGAAGAAGCCTACCAATACTGGTACGCCTGCTAATGACAATAGTAACAGGGCAAACATGGCGGCGAACCAGGGGTTGCGTTGATTTAAGCCTTTATAGTCGTCCAGGTTATCGGCTTCTATACCCTTGCTGGACATGAATATAACTACCCCGAATGCGCCTGCTGACATTAGCGCGTAGGTAATAACATAAAACATACTGGCGCCATAGCCTTCCGGGGTTCCGCTGAGCAGGCCCAGCATTACAAAACCCATGTGGGCGATGGTGGAATATGCCAGCATCCGCTTGATGTTTGATTGCGCCAGGGCAGCCAGGTTCCCAAGGGCTATTGAAAGCACTCCAACCATTAGCAACATACCCTGCCAATCGCCGTGCAACCCGCCTAGGGAGTCCTGTAACAAGCGGATAGTCATAGCAAATGCTGCCAGTTTAGGCACACTACTAATAAATAAGGTTACTGGTGCTGGAGCGCCCTGATAGACATCTGGAACCCACATATGAAATGGTACCAGACCAAATTTGAAGGCCAGTGCTACTACTGTAAACACCAAGCCCAACAATAAAATCATATTGTCGCTACCCTGGTTAGCAATTGCCTGGGATATTTCATGGATTTGTAGGCTACCGGTGGCTCCGTATATCATCGACATACCATAAAGCAACATACCAGAGGCCATGGAACCCAGAATAAAGTATTTCATTGCCGCTTCTGTGGCTACTTTATCATCGCGTTTGAGTGCCACCATTGCATACAGCGACAATGACATTAGTTCCAGACCAAGGTAGATGGTGATCATGCTGGCGGCTGAAATCAGTACCATTGCGCCTAATAAAGCGAATAGTGCCAGGGCGTAATATTCGCTCCGATACATATCGAACTGGCGCAGGTAGTGGCGTGAATAAATCAACATCATGGCCATTAGCAAATAGGCAAACACTTTGAGTAAATCACCCATGCTGTCACGCACATAAGTATCACCAAAAGCCATTACCGGGGTAACTGCGTCAATGGCTGGGATACCACGCAGAGTTATAATTGCCGCCAAGGCCAGTATCAGCAAAGAAACCAGGTGAATAAGTCCGCGCCGTTGCTCGCTAACAAACAGGTCGAGTATCAACAGCCCACAGGCCATTAACAGTACAATTATTTCTGGTGCAGCAACTTGTAGGTCTTGCCAATTCATATCTGAACCTGGAATCCGCAGTTGGACGGTTTGTAGAGTGGATTAAATTTTGTGACTGCCAAGGCGCGAAAAGGAGGAATAGCGTGTCTATTCCGATGAATCGCAACACCGGCAGGCGCGAAATTCAATGCGCTATACAGGTCGTAACGACTCATCTTGTTGATGTCCTTTATAAGTCTCAATAATACCGTATTCATCATCATATTAGTTTATCCAAATAGTGGCCAACTGCGGAACCCAGGTTATATAATCTTCGTTTGGGTGATGTGCTGCAGTAGGTTATCTACTGAAGCATGCAATACATTTAATAACGGTTGCGGATACAGGCCTAAAATCAATACTGCCAGTGCCAACACGGTTAGAATCATAGCTTCGCGCGGGTTTATGTCTCTTAATTTAGCCACTTGTGGGTTTGTAACTTCACCAAAGAACACCCGTTTTACTAGCCACAGATTATAGGCGGCACCAAGAATAAGGGTGAAGGCGGCAAAGAATGCGAGCCAGAAACTAGCGTTAAAGGCTGCCAGAATTACCATAAATTCACCAACAAAACCAGAGGTTCCGGGCAAACCGGCGTTAGCCATAAAGAACAGCACACCAAATACTGCAAACCACGGCATTACATTGGCAACCCCACCGTATGCGGCAATTTCGCGCGAGTGCATGCGGTCATATAGCACTCCTACCAAAAAGAACAGAGCACCGGATATAAACCCGTGCGAGACCATTTGCACCATCGCGCCTTCAATACCCATTGCAGCACCAAAATTGCCGCCATCTGGGGAATTACGGAAAATCGCGAAGGCAATAAACAGGCCTAAGGTTACAAAGCCCATGTGCGAGATTGATGAATAAGCAATCAGCTTTTTCATATCGGTTTGCACTAGCGCTACAAAACCAATATAGACTATTGCTATCAGGGATAAACCAATCACTAGCCAATCAAGTGCGCCACTGGCATCTGGGGTTATCGGCAAACTGAAGCGTAAGAAGCCATAACCGCCTACTTTCAACATAATGGCGGCCAACACTATAGAGCCCCCGGTCGGTGCCTCTACATGCGCATCGGGTAGCCAAGTATGTACCGGCCACATGGGAATCTTAACCGCGAAAGCGGCCAGCATACCCAGGAATATCCACTTCTGCTGCCCCATACTCAAGGGCAATTGGTGCCATTCAAGAATATTGAAACTGCCAGACTGCAAATATAGATATATCAGGGCTATCAGCATAAATACTGAGCCCAGGAAGGTGTACAGGAAGAACTTAATCGAGGCATACACCCGGTTTGGGCCGCCCCAGACACCTATCAGCAGGAACATAGGGACCAGCATGGCTTCAAAGAAGACATAAAACAGCAAGCCATCGAGAGAGGCAAAAACACCGACTAGCATACCTTGTAGCATCAGGAAAGATGCCATGTATTGATGCACTCGTTCCTTGATTACTTCCCAGCCAGCAACTATCACAATAATTCCAAACAGGCTGGTCAGCACAATAAGCGGCATGGAGAAGCCATCAACACCAAGGAAATAATTGACATTGAAGGTGGGTATCCAGGCTTTAGATTCCACCCACTGCATCGCTGCCGTGCTGGTATCGAAACTTTGCCATAACTTTAACGATAGTCCAAAAACTACCAGAGTAATTAGCAAAGCCACCCACCGCGCCAGTGCTGGTCGCTGATTACCGGCCATCAATACCAAGGCCGAACCCAAGATGGGTATCCAGATAAGGGCGCTTAATAACGGCCAGCTTGAAGTCATTATATTATCCATTCTTATGACCCGCATTTATCACCAGGATCCCGGAAGATGGCGCAGGACTGGTGTGGCTGGAGGCCGCTCTGGAATCGTAAAGGTAGCTCCAGCTACCTTTACGGTGAAGAGCAAGTCCAGGCGCGCCAGAACAAGCCAGAACCGGGATAGGCATTGTTGTAAACCCTGTGTTTTTAGCTGTTTTCATGTTTGCCTTTGCTTCTCAATTTCATTACCTTAATTTATTGCCGACTGGTGATAAATGCGGGCTAGAGCACCAACCACGCGCCTAAAATACCGATTAGGCCAACTATCATGGCAAAGGCATACTGGTACAGGTAACCGGTTTGTAAACGCCTTACCCGCGCGCCAATTTTACCGATAAATGATGCTGTGCCATCAATTGCTATGCCATCTATCAAACCAACATCGCCCTTCTTCCACAGGCCGCTGCCAATGCGTAAAAACCCTTGCGTAAATACTTTGTTATATAACTCATCAAAGTAATATTTGTTATCCAACCAACGGTAAATACCAGCAAAGCGTTTGCTTAAAGCATCCGCCAGCTGTGGTCGCAGCAGGTAAATATAAGTGGCCAAACCAAAGCCTGCCATCATCAGCCAAAACGGTGCGGTTTGCAATGCATGTATAGCCAAGCCGGTAGCAGTGGTAAATTTGGCTCCAAGACCAGCCATAACATCATTTTGTTCCAGCACAAAAATGGAATCGTTCAGCCAACCACCAAACAAGATTGGTTCAATAGTAAAGTAACCGATTAGCAGCGAAGGTATAGCTAATAACACCAGCGGTACGGTAACCACCAGCGGGGTTTCGTGTAAATGCGCTTGGGTTTCCTGGTTCATCCGCGGTTTACCGTGGAATACCAGATACAGCAGACGGAAGCTGTAAAAAGCTGTTACTACAACTCCTAGCAGTACCGCTATATAAGCAAAACCACTACCGAAGCGGTCAGCGGCACCTACCGCCTCAATAATCATGTCTTTGGAGTAAAACCCGGAGAAAAACGGGAATCCAATCAGGGCTAAGGTTCCTATCCAGGCGGTAATCCAGGTAACGGGCATCCAGCGTTTTAAGCCGCCCATGTCACGCATATCCTGTACATGGTGCATGGCGATAATTACTGAACCGGCACCAAGGAACAACAAGGCTTTGAAGAATGCATGAGTCATCAGATGGAAAATTGCCGCTGAATAGGCCGATGCACCAAAGGCGACTGTCATATAACCTAACTGCGACAAGGTAGAGTACGCAATTACTCGTTTAATATCATTTTGAACAATGCCAATCATGCCCATGCTCAAGGCGGTGAAACCACCAATAATCAGCACAAAGCTCAGCGCGGTTTCCGATAGCTCAAACAATGGCGACATTCTTGCCACCATAAAGATACCTGCGGTAACCATGGTTGCTGCATGAATCAAGGCAGAAATCGGGGTTGGTCCTTCCATTGAATCGGGCAACCAGACATGAAGTGGTGCTTGTGCAGACTTACCCATTGCGCCAATAAACAGGCCGATACAAATAACCGTTAAAGCCGACCATTCAAAGCCACCGATAATCGTGATTGTTTCGCCAGTTTTAGATGGTGCGGCAGCAAATACATCAGCATAATCCAGCGAGCCAAATACAGTAAGGATTGCGGCTATTCCTAGCAGGAAGCCAAAGTCCCCCACCCGATTAACCAAAAAGGCTTTCATATTGGCAAAAATAGCAGTTTCTTTCTTGAACCAAAAACCAATCAGCAAGTACGATACCAAACCAACGGCTTCCCAGCCAAAGAACAGTTGCATGAAGTTATTGGCCATTACCAGCATCAACATACTGAAAGTAAACAGCGCAATATAACTAAAGAAGCGCTGATAGCCAGGATCATCGCGCATATACTCAACTGTGTATATATGCACCATTAGGGAAACAAAGGTCACTACCACCATCATCAAACTGGTCAGGTGGTCAATTAAGAGACCAACCTGGAAGGTAATGGAATCACTAACTGCCCAGATATATAGGCTGTAATTCATGGTTTCCATGCCATCAAAGAACTGCATCTTCAAAATCAGCATGGAGAGGAAAAATGACCCGGCAACGCCAAGAA
>JAJRYF010000029.1 GCA_024275935.1 Gammaproteobacteria bacterium
CATCCATGGGGGCTCTTCACCCGTCCGACCGCCAAGGATGGCGGAAGTGCAGGTTTTGCAGGAGCAAAAACCTGCCATGCGGGTGAAGGTCTCAGGCGAGCACCCAGAATTCATGCTTGAACAGTTAACGGGACAGCAGTGTAATTTTAGGTATATTCATAACTATGGACCGATGAAATGAAGGTACACATTGAACTAAGGGGTGACCGCCAAGGATGGCGGAGGTGCTGGTTTTGCAGGAGCAAAAAACCAAACAGTTACTTTCTCGATCACAAGCACTAACTAAAAAATAGAGTGATGTAATCAAATTCTCGGAAAACTATGAGAGTCGTTTTTGTTTTTTTAATCTACCTAGCGTATAAGTAGTATAAACGCTATATTGCCATAAAAGTCAGAAAACTCAAAGTAAAGTACTGAACGGTCATTCGTATCAGGTTTTTAGGCGGGCTATCACGTAATTTGAGCCTGTTTTGGCAAGCCAGTTTATCAGAAGCATAGCGTGACGGGAAACCGTTCAGGAAAACAGGGCGGGGTTTACTTTGCGCTTACGGCTTAGAAGGTGTTTATGTCAATTCAAGTAAGTTATATTACTATCTAACAGAGGAATAAAAAATAATTGTAGATAGAATGACTGAAAATCTATAAATTCTTAATCATTCTCAAGGTGTCGTTGATGCTACAGGGGCTGGGTAGGGGTTAACGATGGTCTCAGGGTCTGAACGCTTGGAGCTGCAAGTCGTTTATAGATTTAAAATGCTTTACATTACTGCTAACAAGGGTCATGTTATTTTCAACCGCAGTGGCTGCTATGATTGCATCACCTGCTCTCATATTAGAGGAAAGAGAATGCTCTTCTACATAGATTAGTGCCCGGTGACCAATGTTCTCAGTAAGTGGCAGAATTGTGAATTCGAATTCGCAGATAAAATCTTTAACATACCTGTGCTGAGTTTTATTCTTTGCCCCTTGGAGTAGCTCCATATATCCCTGAATAGACAGGCATCGGTCAACATCTTTATCGACAATTCTGGCTGCTTTTACGCTACCTCTCTGAATCCAGATTAGAATATCTGTATCATAGAGCATGTCTGGTTGCTCTCAGGTTTTCCAATTCCTCCAAAACTGTTTCTTTGTGCTTGCTGTACATGCCAAAAAAAGGATGCTCTTTGATCTTTAATTTTGATTGCTTTCTGACGGGTTGAATTACACCTTTGATTTTCCCATGATAGGAGATAGTAACGCTCTCATTTTTGTCGAGTGCTTTAAGAATATCGCTGGTTTTGTATCTCAGGTCTACTATAGATGCCTTCATGGTAGTCTCGATTACTGTTTTCAATATGTCTACCTATTATAGACATTTTGATGAATTTATCAAGAATGGGGGATTGGGGCCTATGGAAACTCAAGCGCAGTAGCTTGGAGGGTTGTAATTACTCGTCGCCGTAACTTTCCACTGGCGGACAAGCACACATCAAATTACGATCCCCCCAGGCATTATCAACACGGGCTACTGGTGCCCATAATTTATTTGTGGCTAGCTTGCTGGCAGGCCAGGCGGCTTGTGAGCGGCTATATCCATGTGCCCACTCATCGGCGCTTACTTCAGTTACCGGGTGGGGTGCGTTTTTAAGTGGGTTATCGTCTTTATCCATCGTGCCATTTTCGATTGCCATGATTTCGGCATGAATTGCTTCCAGAGCCTCACAAAAGCGTTTGATTTCAGTTAGTGCTTCGCTTTCAGTTGGTTCAATCATTAATGTGCCGGGTACTGGGAATGACATTGTGGGGGCGTGAAAACCATAATCAATTAGCCGTTTGGCTACATCTTCTTCAGTAATTCCGCAGCTTTGTTTGAACGGACGCAGATCAATAATGCACTCGTGTGCTACCCGTCCGTTGCGACCGGTGTAAAGAACGGCAAACTTTTGTTCTAAGCGCGTGGCCATATAGTTGGCGCTGAGGATGGCAACTTGGGTGGCTTTTTGCATCCCCTCTTTGCCCAGCATGGCAATATAGGCCCAGGAAATGGGCAGTATGCCAGCGCTACCCCAAGGGGCGGCGGCTACTGCGGGTATGCCTGCGCCGGATCTGGCTATTGGCTGAATGCTATGATTTGGAAGGAATTCTGCCAGGTGCTTGCCTACGCAAATTGGGCCAACTCCAGGGCCACCACCGCCGTGCGGGATCGCAAAGGTTTTATGCAGGTTCAAATGCGAAACATCCGCGCCAAATTTGCCTGGTGCAGCGCAGCCAACCAGGGCGTTGAGGTTGGCTCCATCAAGGTAAACCTGGCCGCCATTGGTATGGATAATCTCACAAATTTCTCGGATTCGTTCTTCATAAACGCCGTGGGTGGAAGGGTAGGTGACCATTAAAGTTGAAAGCGAGTCTTTATGGGCTTCGGCTTTGGCTTGCAGGTCATCTACATCAACATTGCCGTTATCATCACATTTAATCAGGACAATTTTCATCCCCGCCATAACTGCGCTTGCTGGGTTAGTGCCGTGGGCCGAGGCTGGAATAAGGCAGATATTGCGATTTTCATCCCCGCGACTAGTGTGCCAGCCCTTAATTGCTAGCAGACCTGCATATTCGCCTTGCGAGCCGGCATTAGGTTGCAAACTTACAGCCTCGTAGCCGGTACAGGCAATCAGCATTTGCTCCAGCTCATTAAATAGTTGTTGATAGCCGCCAGTTTGCTCTAGCGGTGCAAATGGATGAATAGCGGCAAAGCCCGGCCAGGAAACTGCCATCATTTCGCTGGCAGCATTTAACTTCATGGTGCATGAGCCAAGCGGAATCATGGAATGCACCAGACTTATATCCTGGTTTTCCAGCCGCTTCATATAGCGCATCATTTCAGTTTCAGAATGATATTGGTTAAATACCGGATGGCTCAGGTAGCTACTACTGCGTTGTAGACTTGCTGGTATTGCGCTGAAATTATCATCTAGTTGTTGATCTTGAGCTTCAAAATTCAGTGCCGAGTCAAGATTGGCGAAAGCTGCCCACAAGGCAATTATTTCATCGCTGCCGGTAGCTTCATTTACACTGATACCCAAGCCGCTATCACCGATTCGGCGTAAGTTTATATTTGCGCTTAACGCCCGTTGATAGATTGCCTCAGCCTGGTCGGTATCTAATTCAAAACTCAGGGTATCAAAGTAATTGCTGTTGGCGGGTTTAAAGCCAAGCTCTTGCAAACCCTGCTGGAGTACGCTGCACAGGCGCTGTACCAGCATCGCGATTTTTTTAAGCCCATCCGGGCCATGCCAGAGCGCATAAAAGCCGCTCATAATCGCCAGTAATGCTTGGGCGGTGCAAATGTTGCTGGTGGCCTTATCGCGGCGGATATGCTGTTCTCTGGTTTGTAGCGCCATTCGCAGGGCAGGCTTGCCGAGGCGGTCCTGCGATACTCCGATAACTCGACCGGGCATGGTTCTCTTATGGGCATCACGCACGGCAAAAAAGGCTGCGTGAGGGCCGCCGTAGCTCATCGGTACACCGAAGCGCTGGGAATTACCTACAACGATATCTGCGCCCAATTCACCGGGGGATGTTAATAGTGTCAGACTCAGCAAATCAGTAGCCACCACTACCATGGCATTGTGTGTATGTGCGGTTTGAATGATTTTCGCTAAGTCTGGAATCGCACCATCAACCCCTGGATATTGCACCAATACGCCAAAGTATTCTTTGCTAGCTAATTGGTCTACCAGCTTGTCAGTTGTAGTTGCGACCTCGGTAATATAAGCAAAATGATTGGCCCGATTTTGAACTACATCGAGCGTTTGCGGCAGGCACGCAGGGTCAAGCAAGAATCTGCTTGACTGATTGCGACGGTTACTGCGTTTTAACATCGCCATAGCTTCAGCAGCGGCGGTGGCTTCGTCTAGCATGGAGGCATTAGCCAGTTCCATGCCAGTCAGGTCAATTATCATTTGTTGAAAATTCAACAAGGCCTGCAACCTGCCCTGTGAAATTTCTGCTTGATATGGGGTATAGGCGGTGTACCAACCGGGGTTCTCAAAGACATTTCTTTGTACTACACCCGGAACCACTGTGTCGTGGTAACCCATGCCAATCATATTGTGCATAATTCGGTTTTGAGCGGCCATCTCGCGGAGCCTGCGTAAGGCTCGGCGCTCGGAAATCGCCGGTTCCAATGCTAGTGATTCGTCCGTATAAATATTAGCTGGTAGGGTGCTTTTTACCAGGTTTTGTAGGCTATCTTCACCAAGGTAGGTAAGCATCTCTTGTATTTCCGGCGCAGTTGGCCCGATATGCCGATAACTAAATTCACCATCGGCACGCAATTGTGCAAAGGTATGGTTTGCCCGGTTGGATTTGGGTGCTTTCGACATGGATATTCCAGCGATAAAAAGAAGTTCGTATTTTAGCCTGATCAGTGAAAATATTCAGCCATTTACCCCATTGGCTGTAAGATGAGCTTCCACGGCAGGTAATGGTCGATAAGTAAGAACGCAAATAAGGCCATAAGGTAGCTTATTGACCAGACGAAGGTTCTGATTGGTAATTTTTCGTCGTTACTTATTAGCATGCGTACTGAAAAACTCAGAAATACCAGATTTAACACACTCACTCCAACCAAATAGAACAAACCACTCATTCCGGTAAGATAGGGCATGGTGGTAACGATAATCAACAGCAAGGTATAGAAGAAGATATGCCAGCGGGTAAAGTTAATACCATGGGTTACCGGCAGCATGGGAACATCTGCTTTGGCATACTCATCGCGGCGGTGAATAGCCAGCGCCCAGAAGTGTGGCGGGGTCCAGACATAAATGATCAGGAATAGAAGCAGGGCATCCGGGCTCACACTGCCGGTCATTGCGACCCAGCCTAGCAGGGGTGGGGCTGCGCCTGCCGCGCCGCCGATAACAATATTTTGTGGAGTTGCACGCTTTAGGTACATGGTGTAAATAACGGCATATCCAATTAGCGAAAGGAAAGTTAATAATGCAGTTAGCGGATTTACCAAAAAATATAAAATCAACATCGCTACCAGCCCTAGCGTTGTTGCAAACAGCAAAACCTGCTTAGAATTTAACTCACCGGCTGGCAATGGCCGGTTTTTAGTACGGCCCATTTTAGCATCCACCTTTTGGTCTACCAGGTGATTTATGGCTGCAGCTGCGCCCGAGGCCATGCCGATTCCAAGAGTGGCTGCCAGTACTAACCAGACATTGGGCCAGCCCGGTACTGCCAGTAACATCCCAACAATTGCCGTAAATATTATCAAGGCTACCACCTTGGGCTTGGTTAGCTCAAAATAATGGCTAAAACTGGAGCGTTTGGTAGTCATGGCGTGTTGCTATTCTGGCTTCTCTTGTGCCCAGGTGAGCAGCTTTTTTAGATCTTTGCGAATGCCAGTGCCATTATGTTTGGAGTCATAGTGCATAAATAGCATTAGCTCTCTATCCAGCAACCAGATTTCTCCGCTGCCATCAGTGGTGGAGCTGGTGGCGAGGATTGTTTTATATACTTCAGAATCAGCAATTACTGTGATTCCAGGCGCAATCTTCGTAATTTTTGCGCTGGCCTCATGGTCGGGTTGGCTTTGGCCAATATATAGCAGGGCAACTTTGCCCATATGCCTGCCGGTGGTTTTCCTTAATTGGCGGATTTCAACTAATGTACTCTCACAGTCTGAAGCACAGTCCCCATCATCCAGAACAAGTAACCACCACTTTTCTCGTTCCTGGATGATTTGCTGCAACGCAGGCACTGCAACCACTGGCTTGAGTAGTTTGCCATGGGCTTTGCTGCTCTCTGGTTGATAAGACCATAAATTACTTTGCATAAGGATCGCCAATACAATCG
Organism: Gammaproteobacteria bacterium; assembly: GCA_024275935.1. Taxonomy (GTDB): domain Bacteria; phylum Pseudomonadota; class Gammaproteobacteria; order Xanthomonadales; family SZUA-36; genus SZUA-51. The sequence continues at coordinate 5,845 of JAJRYF010000029.1, forward strand.
GTCCCATAAACACCGCAAAGACAGCGACTATTACAAGCCTTGATTTGCGTTTATTTTTAGCTTCTTCAGCACTTGAATTCATTGGTTGTTTTCCGGTTTTCGGCCCATCGGTATAATAATAAGATATAAAACCATCGTTACAATGGCGAAAGTAAACCAGGTAATGGCATAGCCTTTATGCTTCTCCGGCCCGAAGTTTAACGGACGCGGCTGTCTTTCACCATAGCCGGAAGTACTATTTTCATCCAGTTCTATTAGTTGTGGTAATAAAGTTCTACCCAACTGGTCTTCAAGTTCACTTAGTTCCATATAGGTGACAAGCTGTGGCCAACTCTCGGTAGTCACTAAATCACTGCTCCCATTTAACCGAACTCCGGTTCTGGGCGGGAATTTCAAGCGCCCTGAAATGTTGACTGACCCGCCAGGGGTAGTAAAAGCTGGCAACGATTGCCGGTCAAGTGCCATTGGCAACCAGCCCCGATTAACCATAATCCACTGGCCAGATGGCAGTTGCAAAGGTGTGTATAGATGTACACCGACAATACCGCCTTCGACCTGATTATCTAATAGAAAGCTACGCTTGGCGTCATAGTGACCGCTGCCGGAGGTAATGGCAAACTGAGGGCTGGCAGCAGTAATTTGTGACAGCGGTATCTCCGGGGCGCTAGCTATCGAATCTAAAATAGCCTGCTTGAACTCTGCCCGATTTAGTTGCCAGGAAGCCAGCCAAAGAAATGCTGTTAGCAACAGCGCCATTATCAGAGTAAAGGACAGGCGCTGTAGCAGTGAAACGGGGGCAGTCTTTTGTGCTATTGGATTCATTAAACTCTAGGTGCAGGCTGAATAATTGATTATAATGCCATCAAGCCCGCTGCGTGGCGTATTTGCCGGATAAATATCATGCTTGGAAAGATCATCATAATCGTATTTCTGCTCGCGATCTTATATTCGCTAGGCTCGGCTTTCTATTTTATGCTGAAAGAAGATAGTGATAGTACTCGTGGAGTGCGTGCGCTGAGTTGGCGTATTGGTTTATCTTTGGTGTTTTTTGTTTTTTTAGTTATTGCCATGAAAACCGGCTGGATTAAGCCTCACCCAATTACCCCTGATTTTATCAATAAACCTGAAGTGGTTCAGGAAGATGCTCGCTAAGCCTCCGGTATCCGCAAACGCATGGTTTCTTTTACTTCCTCCATAACCACATAAGTTCTAGAGCCTTCAACTCCTGCTATAGGTAAGATTTTTTCACCTAACAATGCTCGGTATTCCTGCATATCGCGTACTCTGGCTTTAATTAAATAGTCGAAATTACCGGAAACCAGATGACAGTCGAGAACCTCGGGAATCGCCCTTATTTGTCGTCTAAAGACCTCAAAAGCATCGCCTGCAGTGCGCTTTAAGTTTATCTCAATAAATACCAGCAGCTGTGATTCCAGTAAGTTTGGATCTAAAATTGCCATATATCCCAGAATAAAACCTTTTTCTTCCAGCTTGCGTACACGCTGGAGGCATGGTGTTGGGCTCAGATTCACCCTGCGCGCCAAATCGGTATTTGGCATTCTGCCGTTTTGTTGTAACTCGCGTAGAATAGTAAGGTCGGTTTTATCAAGTTGATTAAATGCTGATATTTGAGATTTATTCATAATAATTTATTATAAGTTATGCTAAAAGCAGCATTATATCCTGTATTAGGAGCATAAAATAGAATAAGTACCTACTATGTAGGCGGTATCATATAGCCAAATATAATCCTCATTATTTGGAGCCCTTAATGCGCATCGGTGTCCCTAAAGAAATCAAAAACCACGAGTACCGGATTGGTTTGATCCCGGCAACTGTCCGAGAACTAGTTGCGCGAGGGCACGAAGTGTTTGTAGAGACTGATGCTGGTTTAGGCATTGGATTGGATAATGCGACTTATGAGGCGGCTGGAGCTACTATTTTGGCAGATGCCCCAGCGGTTTTTGCGACTGCCGAAATGATTGTTAAAGTTAAAGAGCCACAAGCGGTAGAGCGAGCTATGCTGCGTCCGGATCAAACGCTATTTACCTATTTGCATCTTGCACCTGACCCTGATCAGACCCGCGAGCTGGTGGCTAGTGGGGCTACTTGCATCGCTTATGAAACTGTAACTGATAACAATGGTAGTTTGCCACTATTGGCACCTATGTCGGAGGTTGCAGGCAGACTCTCAATTCAAGCAGGTGCCTGGTGTCTGGAAAAAGCCCACGGTGGGGCAGGGGTATTACTCGGTGGGGTGCCGGGCGTTGCTGCTGCAAAAGTAGTGATAATCGGCGGCGGTGTGGTTGGTTTCAATGCCGCGCAAATGGCAGTTGGTATGGGAGCGAATGTAGTCATACTTGATCGCTCTTTAGAAGTATTGCGGCGCTTTGATGCGCTCTTTGATAGCCGGATTGAAACCATTTATTCAGATATTGAATCAATTGATAAATATGTTTGTGATGCTGATTTGGTTATTGGGGCTGTGCTTATCCCCGGTGCTGCGGCCCCAAAACTTGTAAACCGGGGACATCTTGAAAAGATGCGTGCTGGCTCTGTGGTGGTAGATGTGGCTATTGATCAGGGCGGTTGTTTTGAAACCTCCAAGGCAACCACCCATCAGGATCCAATTTATACAGTTTCAGGAGTAGTGCATTATTGTGTGGCTAATATGCCCGGAGCGGTTGCCCGCACATCTACTTTCGCCTTAAATAATGCTACCCAACCGTTTGTTTTACGCATAGCCGACAAGGGTACCAAGCAAGCCCTGCTGGATGATGAGCACTTACTCAATGGCTTGAATGTGCACCGTGGCATGGTTACCTGTGAAGAAGTTGCTCATGACCTTGGCTATGACTTTGTACCTCCAGCACGCGCATTGGAAACTAATTAGATCAAGCAGTTGCCGGGTATATCATGGGTGAGTGTAACCTGAAACTCCCGGTGCGTCCGCTGGCGCTTGGCAGCGCCTTACCCAATGTTCTGCGCTCTTGTAGGTTGTGTTGGGCGCAAATCCGAAACCTACTGCTGGATTTTACTAGGCCACAAAAAGTTGAGGTCTTGATGCAGGCATTCAATCTCTACCGGGGTGTAACCACTAAACTCACCATCGGGTGATAGCAGTAGTTGTGGCTCACACTCGATACGGATTTTTCTGGCCCGCTGGGTGAATATTTCCGGGTAGTGGATATGTTTGCCCGAGTAGATGCTGGGGAATAAGCGCAAAACTCTTGGTTTTGATATCTTCTTGAGTAGCACCAAGTCCAGCAACCCATCATCTATTTTAGCTTCAGGGGCAATCAGAAAACTGGTGCCGGTGTAGCGTGAATTAGAGACGCTGGCAAGAGTTGCCGCTTGGGTTTGGGTTTTTCCATCAAGAGTAATCGTGTAAGCGCTGGTTTTAAGGAATAGGGCTTGCCAGAGTGTAGCCAGAGTATATGCACTGCTTCCTAAGTACTTTAATTTTTTAGCTGTCAAACCGGCAGCAACGGCAAAGCCCATGCTTATTATATTGATAAAATATCGCTGTTGTTCACCACAGCAGTAGCTTGCAATATCAACCTTTCTTAGTTGCCCTTTGCAGATAATTTCTATTGCCGGATCAAGTTTATGTGGTAGCAGGCCCAGCTCTCTTGAAAATGCGTTACCCGTGCCTAGAGGAATTAAACCTATAGGAATGCGTTTGTCGGGGCTCTGTTGATAAAGCCCATTGAGAACCTCATGCAAAGTGCCATCACCACCAACGGCGATCACCGCAGTAAAAGATTTAAGTTCACACTGCCCTAGATACTCTTCGATATGGCCGGCTCTAAGCGATTTAAACACCTCTACACAAGCGAAAGGGCTGTTTGCAGGACTGCCTCCTACCTCTGGGTAACTGGTAAGCTTATCTACGATTGCAGGAATCAACTTGTAGCCGCGTCCGTTGGCGGCTTCAGGGTTACAAATTAGCAAATACTTTTTCATCTTTAGCACAAAAAAGCCCGCCAATAGACGGGCTTTTTCTAAGCGCGAATGGCCTTAAAGGACATACACAACTACAAATAGCACCAGCCAGACTACATCAACGAAGTGCCAATACCAGGCAACTCCTTCGAAGGCGAAGTGGTTTTTAGCTGAGAAGTGGCCCTTCATTGATCTTATGGTAATCACTATCAGCATGATCACTCCCAAGGTTACATGGAAGCCATGAAAGCCGGTAAGCATAAAGAAGGTAGTTCCGTAAATACCCGAACCAAGGGTCAGGTTAAGGTCATTGTAGGCATGAACATATTCTTCTGCCTGGTAAAACAGGAAAACAATGCCCAGCACAACAGTGGCAACCAACCATAGAACCAAGTCTCTCCGTTTAGCTTTTTTCAATGCCCAGTGGGCCATAGTAAGAGTAAAGCCGGATGCTAGTAATAGCAGTGTGTTTAACAACGGTATGTCAAAGGCTGGGATAATATCAAAGCTACCACCAATATCTGCTGGTCCATTAGTTGGCCATACAGCATCAAAGCCTGACCAAAGAATTTCATTGGTAATGGCGCCAGTGCCTTCACCACCCAGCCACGGCACTGCTAACATTCGAGTATAGAATAAGGCCCCAAAGAAGGCAGCGAAAAACATTACTTCTGAGAAAATAAACCAGGACATACCCATTCGGAAAGAGATGTCTACTTGATTGCTATAAACCCCCTGGTGGCTCTCTTTAATAACTTGAGCGAACCAGCCAAACATCATAAAGATGATGGTAATCAGCCCTGCCAGAGCAATGTATTTGGAGCTTTCAGTGCCGTTCATCCAGCTACTTGAACCTGCTAGTAGCAGAGTTATTCCAATCGAGCCAACTATCGGCCAGCGGGTGCCATGGGGTACATAATATGAGTCTGGTGCTTGTGACATGATTCGCCTCTCGTCAGGTGTCGTTTGTTGTTTTGGTGGTAATAGAGGATTCGTGATTCATGGCTATGCTCGCCTTTTCATCACGAAAGAATGTATAAGAAAGAGTAATAGTCTTGATGTTTTCCGGTAGGTCCGGGCTGATATAAAAATTTACCGGCATTTCTCTTGTTTCACCGCTTTTCAGAAGTTGTTCGGTAAAGCAGAAGCACTCGGTTTTCACAAAATATAAACTAGCCTCTGGTGGAGCCACATTGTAAATTGCGTGGCCTATAACTGCTTTTTCACCCGGGTTGTAAGTGGTATAGCTAGCATGACTTAGGTTACCCAGATTAACGGTTTTAGTATTCTGAGTGGGCTTGAATTCCCAGTTTAAGCCAGAGTTAACAGTGGCATCAAAGCGTACTGTTATTTGTCGTTGGCTTTGTTGTTGTTGCAAGCCGGTGGCACTTACTTCCTGTACGCCTCTACCACCGAAGCCGGTGATATCACAAAATATATCATACAGTGGCCACAGGGCAAAGCCAAAGCCAAACATTCCAACCGCAACCAGTACTAAAACCCTGGCCATTTTGCGATTGGCATGCTGTTGTTTATGAGCTTTAGCCACTGGCAACGACCGCCATTGCGATAAAACCAAAATAGAACAACGCCGCAACCACTCCCAGGGCTATTGCACCCCGGATAATGTTGCGGCGTCTTTTGGTGTTGTTTTCGTTCACACTTATACCTTATAGATGGTCAGGGTGGGCAACCACACTGTCATCAACCTTTGGTGGGGTGCTGAAGGTATGGTGAGGTGCTGGTGAAGGCACTGTCCACTCTAGCCCGCGTGCACCCTCCCATACCTGGGTGGTGGCTTTCGGGCCGCCTTTTACAGCTTTCCACATGATGTAAACAAACAGCAGCTGAGTTAAGCCAAAGCCAAACCCGCCGATTGATGACAGCATATTGAAGTCTGCGAACTGTGGTGAGTAATCCGGAATCCGGCGCGGCATTCCTGCAAGACCAAGGTAGTGTTGCGGGAAAAATAACACATTAACAAAAATAGTGGAAAGCCAGAAATGCCATTTACCCAAGCGCTCGTTATACATATGTCCGCTCCACTTGGGTATCCAGTAATAGGCCCCTGCCATCAGCGCGTAAACTGAGCCGGTTACCAGTGTGTAGTGGAAATGTGCAACTACAAAGTAGGTATCGTGATACTGGAAATCTGCTGGCACAATTGCGAGCATCAGGCCGGAAAGGCCACCTACGGTGAAGAGCACCACAAAACCAAGAGAGAACAACATCGGGGTCTCAAAGGTCATTGAGCCTCGCCACATGGTGGCCACCCAGTTGAAAACTTTCACCCCGGTTGGTACCGCAATCATCATAGTTGCCAGCATGAAGTAAACCTGACCACCTAACGGCATACCAACTGTAAACATATGGTGGGCCCAGACAATAAACGATAAGAAAGCGATACTCGCGCTGGCGTAAACCATCGAGGTGTAACCAAATAATGGCTTGCGGGCAAAGGTTGGAATGATTTCCGAGACAATTCCGAAGGCCGGTAGAATCATAATATAAACTTCTGGATGACCGAAGAACCAGAAAATATGCTGGAACATTACCGGGTCACCACCGCCAGCGGCATTAAAGAAGCTGGTGAGGAAGAAGCGATCGGTAATCAACATGGTAATCGCACCTGCTAATACCGGCATAACTGCCAGCAGCAAGAAGGCGGTAATCAACCAAGTCCAGACAAACAGCGGCATTCTTAGCAAGGTCATGCCAGGAGCACGCATATTAAGAATGGTAATAATGATATTGATTGCCCCCATAATTGAGGAAATTCCCAATACATGCACTGCAAACATTGCGTAAATAAAGCTATCGCCAGTTTGCAGTATTAGCGGTGGGTACATGGTCCAGCCACCGGCCAGAGAACCGCCATCCATAAACAGGGTTGACACCAGCAGGCCAAATGCCACGGGCAAGAGCCAGAAACTCCAGTTGTTCATCCGTGGCAGAGCCATATCGGGGGCGCCGATCATTAGCGGAATCATCCAGTTGGCAAAGCCAACAAAGGCCGGCATAACCGCACCAAATACCATTACCAACGCGTGTACGGTGGTCATCTGGTTAAAGAACTCTGGCTGTACCAGCTGCATACCAGGCATAAATAGTTCAGCCCGGATAATCATGGCCATAGAGCCACCGATAAAAAACATTATCAGTGAAGTGACCAGATACAGAGTACCGATATCTTTATGGTTGGTTGAAAATACCCAGCGGTTAAGGAATCCCTTGGGTGCGTGATCGTGATGATCTTCGTGAGTTGTAGTTGTCATGATCCTTATCCCTTATCGATTGCTTAACTGGGCGACAGAAGCTGAAGCCGTTGTTTGACTGGCTACCCAGGCGGCGTAGTCAGCTTCGGATTTAACTTCCAGTACGATTGGCATAAAGCCATGATCTTTACCGCAAAGCTCGGCACATTGTCCGCGGTATACACCAGGTTCGGTGACCCGGGTCCAGCCTTCATTAATAAAGCCGGGAATAGCGTCTTGTTTCCAGCCTAGCGCCGGTACCCACCATGAATGGATTACATCATCGGCGGTAATCAGGAATACAACTTTCTTGTTAACCGGAATTACTACCCGGTTATCTACCTCCAGCAGGTAATTTTCAACTGACCGTGGGTCAATGCCTGAACCTACTCTACGGGCTTCATTACTTTTCGCATCAAGGCTGCTGTAGAAGCTGATACCACTATCAAGATATTCGTACTTCCACTTCCACTGGTAACCAGTAATTTTGATGGTCAGGTCAGGCTCTGAGTAATCATAAAGATCAATCAGTGTCTTGGTAGACGGAATTGCCAGTACGACCAAAATAAGAATCGGGATTATGGTCCAGATAATTTCAGCCTTGGTGCTATGGCTAAAGGTAGCGGCAACTGCTCCACGGGACTTTCTGTGCAGATAAATTGAGGTAAACATGGCAGCAAAAACCAGCACGCCAATAACGATACAAATCCAGAGGACGAGCATATGGAGTTCATAAGTTATTTTGCTGGAGTTGGTAACTCCAGGAGTCATATTGACTTCAGCAATTTGTCCGGGGGCGACCAGAATAGCGTAAGTAACCGCACAGATTGCGGCGACCATGGCAAGTCCAACGAGTAGGGTATTTTCCTTTTTCATGGGATCCTATGACCTTTTAGTTATGTTATTTGGGCAATTGAGGTTGCTATATTCATTGCTGTTACAAGACCTTATGTATGGTCTTATGCGCTGAATCTATAGAAAACCTATATGGCTACAGTGTCTTATCTGTGCAAGGACCACATCCGCACCGGTTACCAGCTAGTAATTGTAGTTGAAATCAGTATCTTCGGGCAAGCTTTGAATAGCCTTTTATGTGCTGAATAAGTCTTGTTCTCATTCAGTCCGAATATATAATTACAAATTCATGTCCTTATACAACCCAGATGGCTCAAATCAGGGACAAAAAGCGGTAAACTGGGCACTATATTTAAGTTCTAATTCACGATTTGTAGAGAGATACCATGAAGCAACAAAATACCCCGATGCTGGTCATCGGTAAGCATCAAATAAATCCCCTGCGCGATGCTATCAGTGCCAGCTGGTTGACGGCTGAGGCAGAGCATGTGCAGGCTTTGTTGCAGCAAACCGGGCTGGATGAGCCCGCTCGCCAGAGAATCCAGCAACGGGCGGTGAGCCTGGTAGAGCAGGTAAGGGCAGCGGATGATGATATTGGCATGATGGAAGCCTTTATGCGCGAGTACGACCTGTCTTCAGAGGAGGGCATAGTCTTGATGTGTTTAGCTGAGGCGTTATTGCGGATTCCAGATAACGATACCGCGGAAAAGCTGATTGCCGATAAATTGACTGATGCTGACTGGGAATCTCATCTGGGGAAAAGTAGCTCCGTGCTGGTTAACGCCTCTACCTGGGGCTTGATGCTTACTGGTAAATTGGTGAATTTGTCCACATCTGCCAAGAATGATTTCAGTCGGGTGTTAGGTAAGTTAGCTCAAAAGAGTGGTGAGCCACTGGTACGAGTGGCAATCCGTCGGGCAATGAAAATTATGGGCCACCAGTATGTAATGGGCCGCAATATTAAGGCGGCGATGGAGCGTGCCGATAAACGCAAGAACCGCCGTTATCGTTACTCCTACGATATGTTGGGGGAAGCTGCGCTTACCACCGCTGATGCCAGTCGCTATATGGAAGCTTACAAGCGGGCAATTATGGCTATCGGTGAGCGTAATGAGAATGAAGATATCTATTCTGCGCCCAGCATTTCAGTCAAGTTATCAGCCCTGCACCCTCGCTATGAGTATGCCCAGCGTGAACGGGTCATGGCGGAGTTACCGCCTTTAGTGCTTGAATTGGCACAGTTAGCTAAGCGCAACCAAATCGCCCTGACCATTGATGCTGAAGAAGCAGACCGTCTGTTATTGCAGCTAGATATTTTTGCTGTGGTTTACGCCGACCCTTCTTTGCAAGGCTGGAACGGTTTGGGGCTAGCGGTACAAGCGTATTTGAAGATGGCTCCAGCGGCACTGGATTACCTGATAGATTTAGCCGACCAGCAGGGCCGGAGAATTCCGGTGAGGTTGGTTAAGGGTGCGTATTGGGATTCAGAAATAAAACATGCTCAAGTTGAAGGCCTGGATACTTATCCGGTATTTTCCCGCAAGGCCAACACCGATGTGTCTTATATCGCCTGCGCGCGCAAACTATTGCAGGCGCGCACTGCTTGTTACCCACAGTTTGCTACTCATAATGCGCACAGTATTGCAGCGATTACTGAGCTTGCTGGAGAGCGACTGGATTTTGAGTTTCAGCGCCTGCACGGTATGGGTGAGGACCTGTATGCCGCCGTAGATGCAACTGAGAGTATGCATTCAGCCTGCCGGGTATATGCCCCGGTCGGTAGCCATGAGGACTTGTTGCCATACTTGGTGAGGCGGCTCTTGGAAAATGGTGCTAATACTTCGTTTGTGAATCGAGTAGTGGATCAAGACCTGCCAGTAGCAGAGGTGGTGGAGGATCCAATTGCCACAGTGCTGGCTTATGACTCGGTAGTAAATCCTCGGATACCTCTACCGGCAGATATCTACGGAGATTCGCGGAAAAATTCTAAAGGCGTGAACTTGGCCTCTGAACTGGTCAGCGAAGAGTTAGCTGCTGAGATTTCACAAGCAGCGCAAACCGACTGGCGGGCTGAACCATTGCTGGGCAAGCTTGCTGGAAAAGAATATAAAACCAGTGAGGCGCAAGCAAGTTGGAAAGCAGTTACTAATCCGGCGACTCACTCAGCTCAAGTAGGCGAGCTTAGAAATGCCAGTAAAGCGGAAGTTGAGCACGCCATGAAGGTTGCTACTGAATCTATGCAGGCATGGCAATGGACTCCGGTAGCGGTACGGGCGGCTTGTTTGGACAAGGCAGCGGATTTGCTGGAGCAACAACTGCCGGAATTTATGGCGCTTTGTGCGCTAGAGGCTGGTAAAACTCCACATGACAGTATTAGCGAAATTCGTGAGGCTATAGATTTTTGCCGGTATTATGCAGACCAGGCGCGTAAGAACTTTTCTACAGCCGTACAACTTCCGGGCCCTACCGGTGAGAGCAATCACCTAAGTTTGCATGGTCGTGGGGTATTTGTGTGTATCTCACCGTGGAATTTCCCGTTGGCTATTTTTCTCGGTCAAGTGGCGGCAGCCGTGGTGAGCGGTAATACCGTATTGGCAAAGCCCGCTGAGCAAACCCCGCTGATTGCCAAGCGCATGGTGGAATTATTACACCAGGCAGGGATTCCCAGAGAGGTGTTGCAACTCCTCCCAGGTGATGGTGCCAGCGTTGGTTCCCAATTAACCTCAGACCCACGGGTTGCCGGAGTCTGCTTTACCGGCTCTACTGAAACCGCCCGCTTGATTGCCCGTTCACTACTGGATAGAGACGCCCCTTTAGCTACCTTGATAGCTGAAACTGGAGGGCAAAATGTAATGTTGGTAGATAGTTCGGCTTTGGCAGAGCAAGTAGTGAAAGATGTAGTCGCCTCGGCCTTCCTTAGCGCCGGGCAACGCTGTTCGGCATTACGGGTGCTATACCTGCAAGATGATGTGGCTGAGCATATTATTACTATGCTTAAAGGTGCAATGGCAGAAATCACTATTGCAAACCCAGCTTTACTGGCTACCGATGTCGGTCCGGTAATTGATCAGGATGCGCTGAGTATCCTGCAATCACATACGCGAAAAATGGACCAACAGGCTAAATTAATTGCCCGGCTTGAGTTACCTGCTGGACTGGATGATGGTACATACTTTGCCCCCTGTGCCTATGAAATATCAGGCATAGAAGAGCTGGAAAGAGAAGTCTTTGGTCCAGTATTGCATGTGGTTCGGTATCGCTCTAAAGACCTGGATAAAGTAATAGCGGCGGTTAACAACACCGGTTATGGCCTAACCTTGGGTATCCACTCGCGGGTGGAGCGTACGGTAGAATATATCAGTAAGCGTATTCGGGTAGGCAACTGTTATGTCAATCGCAGCATGATTGGAGCGGTAGTTGGGGTGCAACCTTTCGGAGGCGAGGGCTTATCTGGCACTGGGCCAAAAGCCGGTGGCCCACATTATTTGAACCGATTTGTAACCGAGAGGGTCATATCTGTCGATACTACCGCCGCTGGCGGTAATGCTAGTTTGCTAGCACAAGGCGATTAAAATTATAAATATGAGTATGCTTATAGAATGAATGCAATTTATCAGGACTGGTTTGGCCTAAAACAGGCACCATTCGCAATTACCCCGGATCCGGCCTTTGTATATTTAAGTGGTCGCCATCAAGAGGCACTAGCGCACTTGTTATATGGTGTCGGCCAGGGCGGTGGCGGTGGCTTTGTGCAGTTAACCGGTGAGGTTGGTACTGGTAAAACCACCCTGTGCCGCTGTTTGCTGGAGCAGGTAGCTGAAAGCACCCATGTTGCCTTGATTCTAAACCCGCTATTAAATCCTGAAGAATTAATTGAGTCAATATTGCACGAGCTACGGCTTGGTGATTTATTGCGTAACAGTCATAAGCAACGCCTGGATAGATTAAATCAATATTTGCTGGATGCTCATGCCGCCAGTGAAAAAGTTGTGGTAATTATTGATGAGGCTCAGAACCTGCCCCCGGAAACATTAGAGCAACTTCGCTTGCTGACCAATCTGGAAACCAATACTGATAAATTGCTACAAATTATTCTCCTTGGTCAGCCAGAGTTACGCGATGTACTAGCCCGCAACGACTTACGCCAATTATCCCAAAGAATTACCGCGCGGTTTCATTTAACCCCACTGGACTCAGCGGAAACCGCAGCTTATGTAAAACACCGTCTGGCCGTAGCCAGTGGTTCCAGTAGCCACAATCCATTTACCCCGGCGGCATTGAAAACCATATTCAAAGCCTCCGACGGGGTGCCACGGGTGATAAACAGTATCTCAGATCGCGCCATGCTAGCTGCCTATGCCATAGAAAAAACCAGTATCGATAGTTCTTTGGTGCGGGCAGCAGCGGCGGAAGTAACCGGACAAAGTCGAGCATGGTCATTTCAAACCGCACGCTTACCAATATTTCTACTATTACTACTGGTGTTGGCATCAGGCTGGTATTTCAAAGATTACTTTCTACCCCCGGATAAACCTGTAACTCCGGTTACACAGACAAACCCAATAGCGGTTGAGACTGCCCCTGTAGAAACAATTACAACGCCGGTTTTCTCTGTAGCCGACCGCTACCAGGCAAATAAACAGGCCTGGAACGGGATGGCGGCAATCTGGGGTGCGCCAGGGCAGGCAAGTATGATTCGCCAGAGTTGTGACGAACAATTAGTCAATGGTTTTGCTTGTTTGCAATTGCAGGGAAGTTGGCGCAGAATTCGCGACCTGGGTCTACCGGTATTGCTGGAGTTGGGTAGTGGTGAGGCCGTAGATTTAATCTTGCTGACTAACTTATCTGCTACCAGTGCGGAAATTTATCCCCTGGGTCAGGTTCCGCTGCAACTACTCGACAACGACTGGCGGGGGCGCTATGCGGTAGTATGGCCGCAAGATCCTGACTGGCCACTTACCGTGCATGCAGCTTTAGCTGATGGCGAGCTGGGTAAGCGATTAAAGACTCTTGCCAGCGATCTTATACCCGCCTGGAAAGGGGAAATATCGACCCAGGCTGATCCACAGTTTGGCAGTTGGTTGCGTGCTTTCCAGCGTAGCTGGGGTTTAGAAGATGATGGTATTATCGGCCCGGAAACTCTACTTTATCTGATTGCGCCTTCGTTACAGCCTGATCTATCAACCGTCGCAGGAGACGCGTAATGTCCTTTATTCTGGATGCATTAAAGAAATCTGAAGCCGAGCGGCGGCTGGGCCAAACTCCGTCTTTAAAAGATACTGACCAAGCTATATTGCCAAGTAGACGGAAGTCCTCGTGGTTGTGGCCCCTGGGGGCTGTGTTGCTGATTGCGGTTGTTGTAGTCTGGGGTTGGAAGCAATTTATGGGTGCTGAGCAGGCCTCCGAACCGGCAGTTGCTGAAGTAGTTGCAACTCCTGCGCCACAGAACGAAGTAGTCCATGAGTACCGCTCACCGGCGGCTGCAGCAGCAATCAAGGCCAGGGAGCAGCAATCGCCGATTACCAACTATACACCCCCATTACCTACACCAATAATAACTAGTGGCCCAGATTTACCCGCTGCTGGGACAACCCCAGCAATTGATACCACGAGTGCGGCAGCATCAGTTCCAGCAGGCTCCCAAGCCCCCGTAGAACTAAGCGATGCGGAACAACAAAAACAACGCATCGAAAAGTTTAAACAACAACGCGCAGCAGAGGCAGATGAAGATGCAGCCCTAGTGGCCGCAGTTGAAAGTCGTCTGGCTACAGAAGCTGCCAGTGCTAAGGAAGACACCGAAAATAGTGTGCGTTTTCGCGAGCTACCCGCCGCCGTAAGATCCTCTATGCCAGATATAAAAATCAGCACCCAGGTTTATTCCGTCACCAGAGAAGACCGCTTTGCGATTATCAACGGCAAGCGTTATCGGGAGTCAGAAACCCTGGCTGATGGCGTACTGCTAGATGAGATATTAAGGCGCGGGGTGATAGTTAAGTATAAGCAGTATAGAGTTCTTATTGGTGACTGAGCTTGTAGGGTTGCCTGACCTTGCTCACAAGCAATAGTATTTGCAGGTGAGTAGGTTCAGAAACATATTGTACTCTTTATCGGAGAGTGACCAAAACCAAGGGTGGGTTCCCGAACGAAAATAGCCTGTTAAAACGGTTGTATATGGGTATCCAAAATGCCAGTAAAAAATGGACTATGCCGATACATAACTGGAATCTTGCGCTATCGCAGCTGGCAATCTTTTTTGAAGGCCGGCTTGATAAAGTTCTGGATTTATGATTCTATGAGTAAGCAGTAACTATGTTGACACAGAATTTTGAACGCCCTCGTATGCCGACATATAAACACATAACCGCTGGAGTTGCGTTTTTTGTATGCGCTTCAGTTAACGCAGAACCAACAACTGAAATTGTTAATGCTGCGCTGAAGAACAACTCCATACAATCTTCTCAAGCACAAGTTCCAGCTTCAGCCTCAGGTATTTGCGGAATTCAGACTGGCACCGTCGTTGCCATACCGTTTACTTATGTAACCCCAATGAATGTTGGTAAATACATTACCTTGTCGGCCACTTCTAAATTGGTGACTTACAATGTGCATGATACCAACGATGCCCCAAATATTAATTGGTCACTCAGGTATAAGGAATACAAATATGGTGATGGCGGTGGAGCGGTAAGCGAGTGGATATTAAACAGCATTCCTGAGAATGGCACGGTATATGAGAAAGCCAGCCTACTCGTTGCGGGTGACCGGATTCTTGACCCTGATGACTTGTTCTATGTGCCAAATGGTAACTATTCTGGTGTTGACTCATTTACCTACTGTGCAGCTGATATAACCGGTCAGTCTAATATAGCTACGGTAAGTATTCAGGTAGCAAATACTAATTCATACCCAATGCCCTATGGAATTCCTGATCCGGGTTTTGGCATTGATGAACAACCACCGGCTGACCCTCCAGAATGGCCAAGCGCTGAGCGAAGCGGGTATTATTATGTAGATTCTGGAAGCGGCCAATGCAATGATGCTGGTAATGATTATGGTTATCCTGATTTGCCGCGCTGTTCTTTCCCAGCAAGTGGGGCAACCATTATAGCTGGTGGAAAAATGGTATTGGTGCCATCAACTCAACCTTATTCGCTAAGAAACAACGCCTGGCATCAAGTAAATTTTGCGGGCACTGCGGCTAATCCCAGCTGGTTGATTGGCAATGATACTGGACCGCTGAAACCGATCGTCTCCGCCCACCCAGGCAGGGGAGACAGCCGAACAGAATGGCGTGTTACAGGTGAATATATAAGAATATCTGGCCTGACAGTTCAAAGGATTAGACTTAGGCATATGGCGACGGGCAATATTAATCAGATGGTTGTTCGACACTCTGAGTTCAAAGATGACCCCACCAATGGGAATGGACCTATCGTTAATTTCCCCAGGAATGCAATCGGCGCACTGGCATTTAATCTTTATGTTCACGATAACGGTGCCCACGATCCTGATCTGGCTTCAGAACGGGATGTTTATGCTTTTGTAGGGGTAAGTCAGAAAGGCTTCTGGATACTTGATAGCCGCTGTGATGAAAATGCGGGGGACTGCGTAATCCTGACCAACAACAATACCACAGAGGATGTATATATTGGACGGCTGGTTGCTCATAGCGAAGGTGAGAACTGCATTGATATTAAAGATTTTAACCGGGTGGTGGTGAGTGAATCTGATTGCTGGGACTTGCGCAGGGTTATCTATGGAAACAGTGGTGGCAATTCTCAAAACTTTTATGTCAATGATGAGGGCGTGCAACAAAATTATGTTTACTTCTTAAATAACAGATCCTGGGATACTGGTGGCTCTAATTTTGCGACTTCAAATATTGGGGGCCGAGTATATTTTATCGGCAATATATCTTTTGCCTCACCCGCAGGCACTGGTTTTTCCTCAGGTGGGGGCGGGGGTTCCCGCCATGTGTATTTCAACACTTTTGTCGGCAGCGAAACGGGCATCTATCATTACGGTTCGGGTGGCTCACAAGATCGTTATATGGTAGGAAATCTTATTGACGGTGCATCACTCTACCAAACCAGATTGCAATCATCGACAAGTGTAATTAACCGGCTTGATTATAACTACTACAGCGATGTTGGTGATTTTGCCAGCGGCGGCGGCTCCGCTGTAATACACAATGGCCTGGCTGAGTTTACAGCCGCGCTTGGATTTGAGCAAAATGGTGCTGAAGGAATTTCCCCTGGATATTTTGATGGCTCGGTATATGATTTCAGAATTACTGCTGGTTCAGGTGCTCGTGATGTAGTTCCTGTTGGCGTTGTTTCAACATTGCCATTTCTTACTGATCTTTTCAATGATTTGTCCCTGACCCCAAAAGACCGTGCGGGAACATTACGCCCTCAGGATTCAGCCTGGGATATAGGCGCCTATGAATTTTCGACTATCGGACAAGGCCTGATCTTTGAAGATAGTTTTGAAACTCCTGACCCTTGACGAATTATTCGAGGGGGTAAATAACAAAGTAACACAGGGTAGACGCCTTATAAACCAACGCCGACCTAAGCCAATGGAACTTTCATATTATGCTGAAAGATCAGCGTCACGAAACTAAGAAATCATGCAAGCCTATGGAGGTGGTAGCTATAATATGAAAGAAATAAATGAACATTTTTAGCTGCATTATTCACAGCTTAGTCGGACAGTTGCAAATGTTCGCACTGCAAAATACAAGACCTGACCCCATTGCTCACATTGCTCATTACTCGCACCCCACTGCTCCGAAGAGTACTTCATATGGAAGTCCCATGGTCGTTTCTGGCATAGTTTTCTCAAATGGATTTGAACAATGAAAAAGCACACGGACTTAAAAATAATATTAGGTAAAAATACAGTTCTGATGATTTTCTGTTTATTCATAACAACAGGGCATGCATCTGCGCATAAATAACGCTGGCAATAACCTGGCAGAATGCACAGCTCGCTCCAATTGCTTAGCACTTGTTTATCAGTTAAGTCTTTGATCGAATTAACTTTCAAAACCAAGTGGTAATGGTTGTGCATAATCGCATAAGCACATACATCAATGCTAAAAACACCCGCTAAGAATTGCATCCGATCAACGATCCATTGCCGCCGGTGTGCATAAGACTTATTTGTACTGTGATCACGCCCACACAAAAAAGCTCTACGGACACAACGATTAATAATGTGGTAATAAGGGAGTATCGGTGATTGAGATTAGATGTTTTCTAGCTATTGCCATGCTTTGCTCCTTTTGAGCGCTTATTTTTACCCATTAAGCAGCACAAACCAATCGGCAAAATACTGGGGTTCGTGTAGGATGGTTCTGAGGATGTGCATGTCCAGTGATTTCACCATACGAGCTATTTCAAACAACAAAATAACAACACAACAAAAGCATTAAAAGTTAAGGTAAAAAATTATGAAAAACGCTAACAATACCCCAACCACAAGTTGCTGCTCAAAACGCAGAGATAAGATTAAATTAGCAATAATTTGTTTTTTCCTTTTAATAGGAACTGCAAATGTATTTGCACAAACAGCATTTAAGTCTATCAGCAAGAGTGCTGCTACGCTGTCTGCAAATGACAAAATCATCCTTGTCTCCGGCCCTATGGCAATTGATTCTGGAGACACTGTAACACTTAGAGTAGATTATGAAGTATCACAAGCACGGGATATTACCTGTTATTTCCAGCTTTATGAGGCACCCTGGACAGTATATGATTCTGTGACAAATAGTGTGAATGCAGGAGTGGGTACAACTAATTGTATATTGAACATACCAAGTGATATGCGCAGTGGGGATAATTACCACTATAAAGCTATTATTACGCCAACGGGCCTTGACTGGAGAAATGCTATAGATGAACAGAGTTTAAACCCAGTAACACTAACAAGTGTGGGCACGGAGAATAGAGTCATTTCAGTATCTGGATCTTCACCAGTTATTCAGGGAGGTACTGTAATGGTTGCTGTAGAGTATGAGGCCATCGAAACCAGTGATCTTATATGTATTTTTCAGCTTAATGAGACACCCTGGACAGAATATGCCTCTGTGACAAAAAGCATTAGTGGTGGCTTTGGTATAGAAAACTGTTCTTTGGATATACCTATTAATACGACAGAAGGTATTAATTACCAATATCAAGTTATGATGATGCCTACAGGTGTCAATAACTGGAATGACAGGTTGAGTAATATGAACCAGAGCCCGATAGAGGTGGTTAGTACCCTGTTCAGTGAAGATATCAGATTAAACCAAGAGGGTTATTTTAAATCTGGGGAAAAACTAGTTTCAGTTAAAATGCCTATGCCGCCAGTGGCAGAGTGCCCTGAAGCACCTGCCGGTACTGGAGGGGATTTTTATATTAAATCACCAGATTTGTCCACAACCCACTTCTCGGGCCTATTCACAGCACCAAAATGTTGGGAATATTCAAAGGAATATATTGCAGCTATTGATTTCACTGCATTCGATACAGCAGGTGAGTATGTAGTAGACATCCCTGGTATTGGTTATTCCCATGTTTTCAAGATTAACAAACTACTCGCTTTAGAGCCTTTAAGAACAAGCTTAAAAGCATACTACTATATGCGCAACTCAAGCCCAGTTACTGTTGAGCACGGCGGGCAATGGGCAAGGAATGCAGGGCACCCAGATACAGCTGTTGAGGTACACCCATCAGCTGCAAGCAGTGCGCGCCCAGCGGGGACGATAATATCCGCTCCCAAGGGTTGGTATGATGCTGGAGATTACAATAAATATATGGTGAATTCAGGGATATCTACCTATACGCTGTTAGCGGCTTATGAGCAGTTTCCTGATTTATTTGATAATTTAAATACCAACATTCCTGAATCCAGTAACAATATTCCGGATATACTGGATGAAGCAAAATGGAATCTCGACTGGATGTTGGATATGCAAGACCCAAATGACGGGGGAGTTTATTCAAAGCTTACCAGTGCTCAGTTTGATGGTGTGGTAATGCCAGAGAATGGACAGTCTGCACCAAGGTATGTAATTCAGAAGAGTACTGCTTCTGCATTAAATTTTGCTGCGGTAATGGCAGTGGCAGCAAGAGTCTACAAACAGGTTGATGCCACTTACGCCAGTCAGTGTTTAACTGCTGCCCAGGCTGCATGGAATTGGGCTCGTTCCAACCCTGAGGTATATTACAACCAGAGTGAGGTCAACAATATGTTTGACCCTGATATCGCGACTGGTACCTACCAAGATATTAATATAGATGATGAGCTTATTTGGGCGGCTGCCGAACTTTATATTACTACCAATGATGATAGTTATTATACAAGCATAGACTGGTCATTAATTCTATCTCGGGAAATTCCCAACTGGCCACATGTGGATTTCTTGCCCATATATTCCTTACTACTACATAAAGATGATTTGACTGCGGTTGGGGCTAGCGATATCCAGTTTCTGCAGGATAAATTAATATCCAAGGCTGATGACATTAGAGATTATTATGAAACCTCTGCTCACAGGTCTCCTTCGGGTTATGACTGGCGTAGTTTCGTATGGGGTGGTAACGGGATAACTGCAAATATGGGGGTGTTGCTGATCAAAGCATATTATTTAACTGGAGATAACACACACTTAAATGCTGCTATCGGTTCTTTTGACTACCTTTTAGGTAGGAATGCCACCAGCTATTCGTTTGTAACTGGCGTGGGGGACAAACCTCCTATGTTCCCACATCACCGACCATCACAAGCGGATGATGTGGTTGAGCCAATACCAGGGATGTTAGTTGGGGGTCCCACAAGAACCAATCCAGATAATTGCCTGTACCCTGGTCAAGAACCGGCAACTAGCTACCTAGATAGTTACTGTAGTTATTCTACAAATGAAATTGCCATAAATTGGAATGCCCCCTTTGTTTTCTTGAGTGCTGCACTTCAAAATCACTTTTCATTTGGGAACGACTCAAACGATATAATTTTCAGCAACTCTTTTGAATAACAAAATAACAACACACCAAAAATATTAAAAATTAAGGTAAAAAATTATGAAAAACGATAACAATACCCCAACCACAAGTTGGTGCTCAAAATCTAAAATAAAGATTAAATTAGCAATAATTTCTTGTGTTTTAGTATTTAATCTAGCCAACGCCCAGACCTATTGGGTAACCAAAGCAGGCAATGACGATAACAATTGCACCAATGCAACTACTGATGCCTGCCTGACAATTCAAAAAGGCATCAGTATGGCAACCCAGCCAGGCGATATTGTTAATATCGGAACAGGAACCTATATAGAAAACACCGATACCAGCCCACATACAACAAAAGCAGGCTGGCTCGATGGCGACTATGGCAGTTTAGGGCTTGATTATAGTGGGGAACTTGGAAACCCCATCACCATACAAGCAATACCTGGTCATGAAGGTGGAGTGATTATTGATGGTGAAATGGTCCGACTAGGACTGGTTACAAGAAATAATGACTATATTCATATTAAAGGGCTGACTTTTATAAATAACTATATAATTGGTATCGCATCTTGGGGGCAGGTTGAAAACGAGGTGGCTGATGAGTCTAGGCTTGCTCTCGGAATAGTTGTTGAAAATAATTATATATATAATACATATGGTCCATGGGGAAAAATGTATCTGCAATAGGTATGTGGGGTTCTAAAGATTGGGTTGTTAGAAATAACAAACTTGAGAAGGTATATAGAGATGGTGGTTCACCTCAGGCAGGTATCCAAGCATACGGTGTTATAAATGCCCTTATAGAGCATAATTACATTTCAGATGTGGGCAATGGAGTATTCTGGAAAGATCATTACATCACAGACCTTGCTACCCGAGGCAAAGTTTTTGAATCTGAAATTAGATACAATAAAATAGAGGCAACAAGCAGTCCAATTCTCATTGGTATTAGGGGGACTAATACCGTGGAGGCAGGTGATAACTACATACATCATAATATTTTTTATGGACACGGACTCAATGCGGGAGGTGGCATAACTGTTGCGATGGGGTCTGCTTTTGCTCAAAGCGGTGATATGCGGGTTGAACATAATTTAATAGACGGCGAAGGAATTGCACACTCTATAGGCATTGGGATTGACGCATCCAGAAACATCACTGTAAAAGGAAATATAATTATCCGTACTAAAACAAATGCAGCATATACAGCATGGACTTCTCAAGTTCCTTTAGGAAAAACCCCCGTTCTTAATGTATCTGATTACAATATATATAACACCTTCAATCAGATGATTGGGGTAGATGTTTACGGTGCTGGATCTCAGTTTTTTCCTACCTTAGCACCTTGGCAGGCAGCACTTAACACTGACTTTGTATCACTAAATTTCGACAATCCCGATGTTAATAGCATTACCGAAATCCCAGAAAACCTGTTCGATAATCTAGATGACAAAAACTATATCTACAAAGCAAGTTCACCTGCTATAGGCTTTATGCCAGATGGTAGCAATGCGGGCCCCTATCAATTTGGTAATGAAATTATCGGTTTGTTATCACAATGGCCTGGTACCTCACCCGCAGGTTTAATCTTTACCAACGGCTTTGAAGAGGAATAACTATTATGAAAACAGCATTAATAAACTTAATGGTAATATCGTTTCTTTTTTTGATAGGAATAGCATCTAGCATAGCAGCAAACCTTCCTTTTGAGATATTCCAGCCACAACCAAACCTTGATGTTAAGAATAGATTTTATAAGGCATATCCTGGCCTGGAATACAATGTTAGGCTTGCTGTTGCCGGAGGGCAATTCCCCTATCAATTCACACTTGTCACTGCCCCTTCAGGTATGACAATAGATACACGAGGAGAAGTAAGCTGGCCTAATCCAACAGAGTCGGATACACCATATCAGGTAACGACCTCTGTTACCGATTCCGAAGGCGCTTCGCAAAGTGTTTCATGGACTATTACCGTTACTACTACAGGCTTTCTATTTGTTGATGCCATAAATGGTACAGCTACAGACCAAGGTGGTACGGGTACACGCTCAAACCCATGGAAAACGATGAAAGATGTATATGGTGGTGATGACTATGATTCAAAGTGGGCGAACCATCACCCTGGCGCTTTTGTTTACTGGCGTGAAGGCGAGTATATACTTGATGCCTTTTTTGAAAATAATCAGGTGCATGAAGATGGTTTTCGCGTGCCATGGTCAGGCAGAAAACCGTTAGTGTGGATTACTTATCCAGGAGAAACACCAGAGATCAATTTCAATTCCGATGGTCGAGACGCATACATATTTTTTTATGATGAGGTAGAAAATCTCTACCTTGATGGTTTCGATTTTAATTTAAACGGCAATTACCGTGGAAAAGGTATTGCAGTAGGGATGAACGGAAACATAACTGTCAGGAAAAATATATTTAAAGGTTTAACGAATTGTGCTAATGGTTCAAATAATTCACACTTATTCTTTACTGGTGGAATGGGGGAATATACATCTGTGCAGGACAATATTGCATCTGAGTCTTGTGGGTATTGGCTACTTGGTTATGACGCACCAAAAACACTGGTAGAAAATAATCACATAACTGGCGATATGCCACTGCCAATTGGACCAAAATACAATATTCAGAACTGGACAATACGGGGAAATTATATTCAAGGACAACCAGCAGCAGAAAAAGGGGCTATTTGGCTTCAAAATGGTGGTTATTTTGCTGATATCGAAATTAACTTTAACTTAATTCAAACGAGTGGAAGTGATGATTATACAGTACATTTACTTACTTCCAATCCAGGTGGCTCTGTATATGTTAATCGCAATACATTAGTAGGGCATACGGGCGCTTCGTGGTTTAGGAGTACACAAGGGCCTTATGTATTTTCCCAAAATGTAATTATTAATAACCATTCGTCACCTGACAAAATAACGCGTAGATATTTCGATGAGGATGATGAGGGGCAATTAGTGGTATCCGATAATCTAGTCGGTGATGTATCTGATAATATCGTTGATTCAAATGGTGAGTTAATGCCAGATTATGCTCATTTTATCGGTAGTCGTGGGCATCAACTTGATAGTGTGTCATTAGATTTAATCTTTACCAACGGGTTTGAATAACAATTAACCCAAAATGAGAAAAACAATGAAACATTCAATTATAAAAAAACTAACCATATTACATTTTTTATTTTTAATGGGAATTGTAAATGTAATGGCACAAACAAGTTATTATATTGACCCAAATAATGGCAGTGACACTAACACGGGTACTCTTGCCAACCCTTGGAAATCCTTTAAAAATATCAATACTTATTACAACTCCAGTTTTAAACCTGCAAATTGGCAAGAACTAAACCCTGGTGATACCATTTATCTTATGGATGGCGTGCATAACACCATTACCAACCCAGGAGGAAGTGGCGGAGCAACGGATGGCGGTTCCTATATCGGATATTTTCGTTCAAAAGACGGTGATACCAGCAATTGGTTTAGCATAAAAGCGCATCCTGGAGCAAGCCCTATACTCGACCCGCAAGGAGCAGGAATGGGTCTTAAAGTACAACAAAGCAGTTATTGGGACATCTCTGGGATTAGCGTGCGTAATTCGTATTTAGAAGGTGAAGGTGGTGGTATCACATTAGACGCAATCTCTAATGCCAAGGTATATGATGTGGAAGTATATGACACTGATGGTTTAGTTATGAATAATATATCAGGCCTTAAGTGTGGAGGTTGTTACGAAATAGAAATATTCAATAGCAGTTTCTATGACAATTTTGATCGGAGTTATACTGGTATAGAATCAGCTGGCACTAATCTGTCATTCTTCAGAGGTGGCAATATCAGCGTACATGACAATGAAATCTATAACTCTATTCCGATTACCAATAATAAAACGGCTAAAGGTATTAAATACAAGCATGCCAGCTCTGATCCAAATGCCTACTTTAATGTATATAACAATACTTTTAAAAACCTAAGGCAGACTGTCTTACAAACAGGTACAGCCAACACTCACTTCCATCACAATGTTATCATTGATTCTGATGGTATTATCTCCATTGATTTTGGTGGCCCCACCCATCAGGTTAACCAGATATTTGAATACAACACCATTTACAGTTCTATCCATAGTTTGAACTGGAGAACAAGTGGTTTTCTTGTAAATCCAACAACTGCATGGCGCGATGCAGACTTTCCTAACGACCCTGAAAATATTGTTATCCGAAACAATATTATTTATGATATTAGGACTTCCTATGGTGGTGAAAATGGCATCATAGATATAGGTACCTATATGAGTGATGATTTATATAATAAGATTTATCCTGAGTTGACCATAGAAAACAATTGCTACTACAACCCCAATATACCAGTACAATTAAATATCGGAGCTGCTAATAATGGTGGAAGTTCTGGTGTATTAGGAGGTGCATATTCACTAACACAATGGCAACAAGACTTAGGCTTTGATATCAATTCCGTAGAAGCAGACCCTATGTTTGAAAACATTGCAAATGAACAGTTTCAATTAATTAGTGGTAGTCCATGTGCAAATATGGGAGCTTATGCTACTGAAAATAATAATTTCACCTGTGCAGATGCACCCGCAGGAACATTCTTTTGTGATGACTTTGAAACAACTGCGCCATTATCTGATCGCTATTTTGAAGCTAGCAGCACAAACTTTCAGCCAACAGATGGTGTTGGTAGAGGAGGTAGCAGAGGATTGCGCGCAGTCTTTGATGTAGGGACAGTTAATGCGGGAAGCATTAAAAAATCCTTTGGCAGAACCCCAAGTAGCTATATCGGCAACCATGCGGCAAACCCCACCCAAGACTATGATGAAATTTATTGGCGTATAGATGTTCGAACCCAGCCAGGTTGGCAAGGCGGCGGCGGAAGCAAATTCGCTCGTGCCACAACCTTTGCAGCCAGTGACTGGTCGCAAGGGATGATAGCCCATCTATGGTCAGATGGCCCAAGTGGTCGCTTGAGTACAGTTCCTGCAAGTGGCATTGATACCGATGGTAACTTAGTTGCAACTGGCTATAACGATTTTCCTAACCTCAGATGGTTAGGCAATAAAACTGGTGATTTAGATTTGTTTAGCACCGAGAATTCAGGTACTTGGTTTTGTATAGAAGCCCGTGTCAAATTAAATACCTCTGGTAATAGCGATGGGGTATTTGAGTTTTGGATTGATGGCGTTTTCCAAAAAGGCTCTTATGATTTGAACTGGCATGGTACATGGAACGATGATCCAGAAAACTTTAAAATTAATGCCATTCTTATTGAAAATTATTGGAATGCCGGCTCTCCAGTGGCACAAGAAAGATATATGGATAATTTCATAATATCTACCAGCCCGATTGGGTGTGATGCTTCAAGCTCAGATTTGATCTTTACCAACGGCTTTGAATAATATGCAGCAAATTAAATTATTAACTAAAATCGTACTGGCTTTGTTTTTTTTAACAGGCCTTTCAAATCTACAAGCACAAATTTTTTATGTAGATCAAGACCATGCCAATGCCAGTGATGACAACCCTGGAACAGAGGCGCTGCCCTGGGAAACCCTGCTCAAAGCTACCCAAACGGTAGATGAAGGTGCTACTGTTTATGTAAAAGCTGGTGTGTACATTGATACCGTAAACACATCTAGGGCAAAATTCAGACTAACCAACAGTGGGACACCTGGAAATCCCATCACTTTCATTTCCACACCGCAACTCGCTGCTATCATCCGTTCTGCAAGTTTACCTAGTAGCACAAACGATTATGCTTGGGCTTTGGGCAGTGGGAATCAATACATTACCATTGATGGGTTCAAAATCGAAGGAGGACTTATATCCTATGGTGATTACAACATAATAAAAAA
>JAJRYF010000030.1 GCA_024275935.1 Gammaproteobacteria bacterium
CAGCCGGAAATGAATAACCCGACCATTGTGGTAGTAACTGACCGCAATGATCTTGATGGTCAGCTTTATCAAACCTTCAGTGCGGCAGCTGATTTACTCAAGCAACAACCCATCCAGGTACACAGCCGGGGTGAACTGCGCGATGAACTGGCAAAACGCCAGGCGGGTGGAATTATTTTCACTACAGTGCAGAAGTTTTCCCTGTTAGATAATGAAACTGAGCACCCTGCCCTAAACCGCCGAGAAAATATCGTAGTTATTTCCGATGAAGCCCACCGCAGCCAGTACGGCCACCGGGCCAGACTGGATACTAAAACCGGCCAATACAAATACGGTTATGCCAAACACTTGCGCGATGCCTTACCATTGGCATCCTTTATTGGCTTTACCGGCACACCCATAGCAACCGATGACCGCGACACCCGGGCGGTATTTGGTGATTATGTCAGTATCTATGACATCCAGGATGCAGTAGATGACGGTGCCACTGTCCCCATCTATTACGAAAGCCGGCTGGCAAAGCTGGATATAAATAACGAAGCTATTGAACAGCTCAATGAGGATGTCGAAGAGGTTATTGAAGATGAAGAAGACCTGAGTGCCCGCGAAAAAACCAAAGGCCAATGGGCTGCGCTGGAAAAGCTGGTGGGTTCTACGCCACGGTTAAAAGAAATAGCCGCAGACCTGGTGCAACATTTTGAAATTCGCAATCAGAGCATTGAAGGTAAAGCTCTGATTGTTGGCATGAGCCGGGATATTTGTGTGAGCCTGTTTGATGAAATTATTGCCCTGCGCCCGGAATGGGCAGGTACACGCCTGCAGGCAGGTGCCGCGTATAACCCCGAAGACGGTGTAATCCGTGTGGTTATGACCGGCAGTGCCAGCGATCGCAGTGAACTCCAAAGTCATATTTATTCTAAGCTGCAGAAAAAACGCTTGGAACGCCGCTTCAAAGATCCGGATGATTCGCTGAAACTGGTAATTGTTCGGGATATGTGGCTTACCGGTTTTGATGCACCTTGCCTGCACACCATGTATATCGACAAACCCATGCGCGGCGCCAATTTGATGCAGGCTATTGCCAGAGTAAACCGGGTATTTAAGGATAAAGCCGGTGGCTTAGTGGTTGACTATATCGGCATTGCCAATGAGCTGAAAAATGCCTTAAAAACCTATACGGATGCCAAAGGCCGTGGAAGACCGACCAATTTTAGTGCAGAAGCCCTGTCGGTATTGTTAGAAAAAATAGATATCATTCGCGGGATGTTTGCTACGCCGCTAAGTAGCGCAGGAAGCGGTTTTGACTATAGCGACTACAGCAATAACTCACTGGCATTACTAATGCCCGCAGCGAATCATATCCTTGGCCTGGACAATGGTAAGCAACGATTCCTAGATACAGTGCTTGCCATCAATAAAGCCTTCTCGCTTTGTGGCACTTTGGATGATGCCCAGGTATTAAGACAGGAAATTGCCTTTATTTCAGCCGTTAAAGCCGTTATTAGTAAATATACCAGCGTGGATAAAAAACGCAGCGAAGAAGATCGTCGTTCTGCCTTAAAACAAATTCTGGATAATGCTATTGTCGCTGATGGGGTAGCCGATATATTTTCTCTGGCCGGTCTGGAAAAACCCAATATTGGTTTGCTCTCCGATGAGTTTTTAGAAGATGTACGCAATATGCAGAGCAAAAACCTGGCCGCAGAACTGCTGGAGAAGTTACTCCGGGATGAAATCAGGGCGAATACAAAAACCAATGTAGTGCGTGAGCAAAAATACAGTGATCGACTGCTGGCAACCTTGCGCAAATATCATAACCGCGCCATTGAGACTGCCCAGGTTATTGAGGAATTAATTTCGATGGCTAAAGATTTTCAGGATGAACTGGCCAGAGAAAAAGACCTTGGCCTTAACCCTGATGAACTCGCCTTCTACGATGCTTTGGCCAATAATGAATCGGCAGTGCGTGAATTAGGGGATGAAATACTTAAAAAAATCGCCCACGAAATTACTGAAAAGTTACGCCGCAGCACCACCGTCGACTGGCAAGTACGGGATAGTGTACGGGCGAAGTTAAGAAACCTTGTGCGGATCACACTACGGCGCTGGAAGTATCCGCCGGATCTGCAAAAAGAAGCGATTGAACTGGTATTAAGACAGGCAGAAGTTTTGTCTAACTCCTGGAGTCAATAATTAGTTGCTGGGAAATAAAGAATTGCTGATAGTTAAATCATCGCTTTGCCAATAGCAGGTTATTACCTGCGTTTCATGCCTTGAAACGGAGAATTTTGAGTCTCAATCTGGCACATTCAGAATTAATAGCGGTGCCTTTTTAACATTCGATCACATTAACCGCCAAACCACCCCGCGAGGTCTCTTTATACTTAGTTTGCATATCCGCGCCCGTCTCACGCATGGTTTTTATTACTTTATCCAAAGATACATAATGCACCCCATCACCACGGGAGGCCATTCTTTGGGCATTGATTGCCTTAACCGCAGCCATAGCATTGCGCTCAATACATGGGATCTGTACCAAGCCCCCGATTGGATCACAGGTCAGCCCTAGATTATGCTCCATCCCGATTTCAGCCGCATTTTCTACCTGGCCCATAGTCCCGCCCATAGCCGCTGCCAGGCCGCCAGCAGCCATTGAGCAAGCCACACCTACCTCACCCTGGCAGCCAACTTCGGCACCGGAGATTGAAGCATTAGTGAGATATAAAATTCCGATTGCCCCAGCGGTTAATAAAAACTCAGAAACACCCTCAGCATTAGCTCCGTGGACAAAATTAACATAGTAACTAAGCACCGCTGGAATAACTCCAGCCGCGCCATTGGTGGGTGCGGTTACTACCCTTCCACCAGCCGCATTTTCTTCGTTTACCGCCAGTGCATAGAGATTAACCCAGTCGAGAATAGTTAATTGATCTTTCAAGCCCAGCTCTGGCCGGTGGCTAAGCTCACGCAGCATTGCCGGGGCGCGGCGCGGTACTTTTAAGCCGCCTGGCAACACCCCTTCGGCTTTGCACCCGCGCTCAATACAAGTTTGCATGGCTTCCCATAGTTGTTGTATGCCAGCGTTTATATCGGCCTCATCACGCCAGGCTCGCTCATTGGCAGCAACAATTTGCGCAATGCGTAAATCATGCTTCTCGCATTGTGCTAATAACTCCTCAGCATTGGCAAAAGGGTATCGCACCGGGGTAATGTCTTGAATTATACGATCATCAGAGGCTTCATCATGGTTAACCACAAAGCCTCCACCTACCGAATAATACTCCCTGCTAACTAGCAACTTATCATCACTTCCATAAGCATAAAAACGCATACCATTAGGGTGGTATGGCAGAGATTCTCGTTTATTGAAATGCAAATCCTGGCGCGCGTCAAAAGCGAGGCTGAGGCGCTTTAAGATATTTATCTGCCCGGTCTTGGCAATAGTGGCAAGCTCTAAGTCAATATCATCGGGATCAATTTTATCTGGCAAGGCGCCAGTCAGACCCAGCATTATCGCTTTATCAGTACCATGACCTCGACCCGTATGCGCTAACGAGCCGTAAAGCTCTACCCGGATACGAGCTAACTCTGGCAATAAGCCATCCTCACTAATGCGCTCCGCAAACCGACAGGCGGCCAGCATCGGCCCCACTGTATGTGAACTAGATGGGCCAATGCCGATTTTGAATAAATCGAAAATGCTAACACTCATTATTACTGGACTCGGCTACAATTAAAGTTTAGATTCTACCCTGAGCGGAGAGTATCCACTACGAGAATATGACCATGAAGCTATTAGTTTATTCCAAACCCGAGTGCCCGTTATGCGAATATGCCGCGGTCGAAATCCAGGCAGCCGGCCTGATGGAGCATATTGAGGGAGTAAATATTGAGACAGACTCTGAACTCATGACCCGCTACGAGCTGCGCATACCAGTTATTCGCAACCCGCAAACCGGGGTTGAATTAGGCTGGCCGTTTACCGCCGAGGAGTTACGCAAAGCTTTTACTGAGGGCTGACCTTAAAGCTCTTGCTGATTTTAATAAAACTTTTTATTACCAGCAACGCTACAGTCCCAACCACCACCCCGGTTAGCAACTGCGCCGGAATATCCGGTATCGCTTCCAGCAACTCTGCAAGTTGATGGATATTGTGAACATAGATGCCGCCAGCTACCAGTAACAAGGCAATTGTCCCGATCACAGTTAAGGACTTAATTACCTTTGGCAAGGTATTTACCAGCAACTTGCCAGTACCTGCCAACAAACCCTTGCTGCCATTAGCCATGGTAATTAACTTAAACCCGAGGTCGTCCATTCTAACTATTAAGGCGACTATTCCATAAACTCCAATAGTTGCCAATATGGCAATGAAAGTTACCACCACCATCTGCACTACCAGCGGTTGCCCCAGCACTGTTCCCAGAGCGATTATGATGATTTCAATTGAAAGAATAAAATCAGTGGTAATTGCCGATTTTATCTTCTTGTTTTCATGCACCAGAACTTCTTCTTTTGATGCTGATGGTGGTGGGCGATTGCCGCTTTCAGCCTCATGCGGAACTATATACTCATAAATTTTTTCCATCCCCTCATAGGCTAGATAAATTCCGCCGATCAGAAGTATTGGCGTAATGCTCCAAGGGGCAAAGAAACTCAGTAAAAACACAGCAGGAAGAATAATAAGCTTGTTTAGAAAGGAGCCTTTGGTAATTGCCCATAAAATAGGGATTTCTCTGGAAGCGGCAAAACCGGAAGCTTTTTCCGCATTGACCGCCAGATCATCACCCAGAATACCAGCTGTCTTTTTAGTGGCGATTTTACTCATCACCACAACATCGTCTAGTAGTGCGGCAATATCATCAAATACCGCGAAAAATCCAGAGGCCATAGTTTTCCCTTACTTAACTAGTTTAAAGGACTATTATAAACCCAAAGGCACTACTGCCTCATTAACTTAGTCGTCACCATGCTGACGAAGGCCGGTATCTAGTTAGCTATTGAAGTCACCAGATTCCGGGTCAAGCCCGGAATGACGGTGGTGTTGGAATGACGGTGGTGTTGGAATGACGGTGGTGTTGAACTAGTTTTCAGGGAGCTTTACTGTCCTTTCCAACCACACTACCAACCGAGCTTATGCGTTCTTGAATCCAAATAGCCAGACCTTTGAAAAATCCACTAGTGCGATCTTTGGTTTCATCAAGAATATAACCCAGAGCTATGTACACGCCTAAGGCCAATACTGTAAAGAACACCAAACTAATAATTACTATTGTACGAGTGACCCACGGCTCCATATCAAAGCGCCTGGCCAAAGCAAGGCAAACTCCCAAAACTATCGGCTTCCCTGGGCGGCCATTTAGCTCTTTGCGGAAATCATCAAATGCTGTGTTGTTACTCATTACTTGCTCCTGTAAATTTGATTTACCTATATCAATGCGAATATCATGCCAAAAACACAATACCTATATCTAGTGCCATTGGTAATGTTCCAGTCTATTACTTGACTTATGGTGGTCAAATTTACCTAATACTGGTCAAATATCCAGAGATAACCTATATGCTAAACTGCTTTGCGCTTAATCACTATTCTCAGGATCAAGAATTATTTTAACAGTTAATGCTAACAGTCTTGCCCAATTACTAATTGCAGGCCTTAAAACCGCGATTGCTGATCGTGAGTACATGAACAAGATTAATGTATTCCCAGTCGCCGATGGTGATACTGGGACCAATCTGGCAATGACCTTCGGCGCCATAATTGAAGCTATTGAACAGCCCACAACCGTGGCCAAAGACTTACCCGGATTGCTTACCCAAATAGCAGATATTGCCGTAGATAATGCCCGGGGCAACTCCGGGGCAATTATGGCGCAATACTTTGAAGGCTTGCGTGAATGCAGCGCTGACCTGCAACAACTGGATGCCAAGCAATTTGCCGCCGGGTTTACCGCAGCGGCGGCTCAAGCGCGGGCGGCTATGCGTGACCCCGTAGAGGGAACCCTGCCTACAGTTATGGCTGCCTTTGCCAAGGCCTGGGAGAGTGCGGCTACCACCGATGACCAGTTGGTAAAATTATTCGCCATTGCCCATAAAGCTGCCCAGAAAGCCCTAGCCCATACGCTCGAGCAACTTCCTGCTTTACGCAAGGCGGGTGTAGTTGATGCTGGCGCCCAGGGATTTGTAGATGTGCTTG
Source organism: Gammaproteobacteria bacterium (assembly GCA_024275935.1). Taxonomy (GTDB): domain Bacteria; phylum Pseudomonadota; class Gammaproteobacteria; order Xanthomonadales; family SZUA-36; genus SZUA-51. The sequence goes on from JAJRYF010000030.1 coordinate 6,197, forward strand.
ACGGTATGGCCGCTTATATAGATAACGATTGCCAACATTCCCATGCCGCTGAAACTATTCACCGCGACCAACATACGATACTTCCAAAAGACACTACCGAACTAACCTCTACGGAAAATCCTGTGTACCGGTTTTGTACTGAGTGTGTAGTTGAAGCGCAACCTCTGGATCGGCAGGCATTGCTAGCCACTTTGGCGAAACTGGATTGTGACTCATTAGTAGTCGCCGGCACCATGGGCAAGGCGCGGGTGCATTTGCACACCAATAATCCGGCGGCAGTTTTTCTGCAATGCGAGGCCTTTGGTAAGGTGCTTCGGCAAAAAGCTGATGATATGCACAGCCAGCAAAGGCGAAGCCACGCTATCCCACACAAAGTTGCGATTGTGACCGACTCTGCGGCCGATCTTGATGCTGATGATATCGACCGACTGAACATCCACATGGTGCCAGTCAGGCTTATTTTAGGTGAGATTGAATACCTGGATAAGGTGTCTATTACTCCAGCCCAGTTTGCCGAGAAACTTGCGAAAACCAAGCTTTCAGCAAAAACATCCCAGCCGCCACCCGGTGATTTCCGGCGCCAGTTCGAACTACTTACCAGCCATGGTTATGAAGTTATTTATGTTGGCCTGGCGGCACAACTTAGTGGTACCTATCAATCCGCACAAAGTGCTACTGACAAAATAGATGGTAATAAAATCAGTCTATTGGATTCGCGCAACCTGAGCTGTGGCCAAGGTTTAATTGCTCTGTATGCTGCCGAGGCTTCCGAGATTGGCCTTAACCGCGAACAGATTCTTAAGCTTACCAGATGTATCCGCAGCCGCACTAACACCTATGGCTTGATCGTAGATTTAGGTGCAGCGGTGCGCGGAGGTCGAGTGCCAGCCTATGCTGCCTGGCTAGCCCGCCGATTACGGCTACACCCCCTGTTTCGTAACTCACCAGAAGGAAAATTAAAACCTTACGCATTACTAATTGGCAACCAGAATCTGTTTAAACGCTTTGCTAACGGTTTAAGCAAGCACCTTCAAGATGGCCGCGTCTACCGCATTGTGATATCGCATTGCGCAGGGCTTGAGCAAGCCAAGGAGGTGCGTTCAGTTTTGTTACATAAGCATCCGGGAATCCACTCTTGTCAAATTGTAGATGCAGGTTCCGCTCTGGGTGTACACTTGGGTCTAGGCGGGATTGCGGTTGGTATCCAGGACTATCAGGCACCTTTAGACTTACTAGAGAACGGGGTAACACAATGAGCTATATTGGCGCGATACTACTAGCTTATCTACTCGGCTCAGTCTCCGGCAGTCTCTTGCTAGGCAGGTTTGGGGGGGTCGACATTCGGCAGCAAGGTAGCGGTAATGCAGGCGGTACCAATGCCTTACGCACCCAGGGGTTACGCTTTGCGCTTGGGGTTGTACTAATAGATATTGGCAAAGGCGTGCTCGCAGTCGCGCTGATACCTGCCCTGCCCTGGTTTGCTGGTCTAGGTCACAGCGATCAAATATTTGCTGCTGCCTGTGGGTTAGCAGCAGTTATTGGTCATTGTTACCCGCTCTGGCATGGTTTTCGCGGCGGCAAAGGTGCTGGCACTTTAATTGGCGTGTTGCTGGTGTTGGCGCCGCTGTATTTGTTTCCAGTGATTCTTGTTCGGATCCTCTCACTAGTGCTAACCGGGTTTGTGGGTTTGTCCACAATTATCGGCGTAATTAGTCTGGTGCCAGTTAGCTTATTTGATCCCCTCGGCACCCCAGGAGTACGAGCTTTGGCAGTGTCTGCTGCAGTTTTTCTGC
>JAJRYF010000031.1 GCA_024275935.1 Gammaproteobacteria bacterium
AGCTTTAAGAATCGGATCGGATAAACCCAGGGTAGAAAAACTCATAAAAATCTCACAATAAATGGTGGCCGTTTCCAGCCCCAGCGGGCGTGTAGCATACAGTATCTTATTGTTAATGGCTATTATTTAGAGTTGCAAGGCCACGGCTTATGCTAGAGTACCAGCTCAATAATTAACAAGTTTAGCTGGCATCTATGCCAATCCACACAAACCAGTGCGTAAAGCGCATTTTAACAAAGAGGAAATATACATGGATTTTATGAAAATGGGAACAGAACTACTTGGCGACAGCCTCAAGGGCGTCGACTCTGAGGCAATAAGCTCGGCGCTTGGGCAGTTGTTATCTGGTAGTGATGGCAAGTTGGATCTGGGTAATATAGTTTCCCAAATGAACCAGAGCGGGCTTGGCGATATGGTTGAATCATGGCTTGGTGACGGCAGTAATAATGACATCTCCATGGACCAAATTAAAGACTTGCTTGGTAGTGACAAAATCTCTCAGGTAGCTGCACAGCTGAACACCGGCGAGAATGATTTACTCGGCAGCTTGAGTGCCGCACTACCTCAGCTTATAGATAAATCAAGCAGCGGCGGCTCCCTACTTGATAGCTTGGGCGGGATGGATGGGGTTTTGGGCATGGCTAATAAGTTTTTCAAATAATTCGCCAAACCAAGCTCCGGTAACGGAGGAGAGGTTAAAAGCAAGCGATGAAAGGCTTTGCAAGCACCACTGATTAGTCTCTTTTAATGGTACTATTTCTATGTAAGCAGAAATGGATTTCACTTAAAAAAGAGAGCTAATTAGATGACAGCTAACAGCAACAGGTGCGCACTACTCTTGTGCGCATCACTATTCTTGTTCAACTCCAGTGATATATTCGCAAATACTACAGTAGCGATGACACCGGCATTTAAGCCTGACACAGCACAAGTCAAGGCCAGCTTGAACACCGATATTTCACTGCAAACCATGAATCCTGGCTTATCACAGCAGGCATATTTAAAAGCACTGAATACCGGCAGCGGCGATCGTTTTGGTAACTCGGTAGCAATCTCTGGCAATACACTAGTGATTGGCGCATACCTTGAAGATAGCAACGCTACCGGGGTGAACAGCGGAGATGGAGCTGATACTGCGGGAAACTCCGGTGCAGTCTATGTATTTATCTGGACTGGCGTTAACTGGGAACAACAAGCCTACCTGAAGGCCTCAAATACCGGTGGTGGTGATGAATTTGGCTATGCCGTGGCAATCTCGGAGGACACAATTATAGTCGGTGCGCCGCACGAAGACAGCAATGGCACGGGGGTAAATACTGGCGACCAGAGTAATAATGACGAAGCTAGCTCCGGCGCGGTTTATGTCTTTACCAGAAGTGCTGGGGAATGGGCTCAACAAGCCTATATAAAGGCCTCCAATAGCGAATTTAACGATAGATTCGGAAAATCAGTAGCAATTGACGGTGACACCCTGGTAACAGGCGCATACCTTGAAGATAGTGCTAGTACTATCGTTGGTGGCAACCAAACTGATAATTCAGCAGAGCAATCTGGCGCAGCTTATGTATTTACCCGCACCGGCGGTATCTGGTCACAATCGGCATACCTTAAGGCTTCAAACTCTGGACCCACAGATTACTTTGGTTATGCAGTAGCGATATCCGCAGACACAATAGTTGTAGGGGCCCATAATGAGGACAGCAATGCCACTCAGGTAAATGGCGATCAGGACAATGATCTTACTTCCTTCTCAGGTGCTGCATATGTATTTATCCGCTCTGCCGGTAGCTGGAGTCAGCAAGCCTACCTTAAAGCCCCTAATACAGGCTTTAGTGACAGGTTTGGATTCTCAGTTGCAATATCGGGGGACACAGTAGCTGTGGGGGCATATTTAGAAGATAGTGCCGACACAGGGGTTAATGGCACAGGAACAAGTAATGCGGCCAGCTCATCAGGTGCAGCCTATACCTTTACCAGAGCGGCTGATAGCTGGTCTCAAGATGCATACTTTAAAGCCTCAAACACCAGCAACACTGATTTGTTTGGCTTCTCCGTATCCATATCAGGAGACTTATTGCTGGTAGGGTCGCGGCTAGAAGATAGTGATGCAGTTGGCATTAACGGGGATGGGGACAACAGTCTGGCCGATGGCTCAGGTGCGGCTTACAGCTTTATCAGAGAAGCTGGAGAGTGGCTACCTTCTGCATACATCAAGGCTTCAAACACCGGAGCAGGTGACAAGTTTGGCTTAGCTGTGGCAGTTAACGGCAACACCATGCTTATTGGAGCCTCTGAGGAAGACAGCAATGCTACTGGTGTAAACGGTGATGAAAATAACGATTTACTAAACCTATCCGGGGCTGCATATATTTTTGTGCTTGATGATTCAGAAATAATTTTTACCAATAGCTTTGAATAAAGCTGCCTTTATCAGCAAGCAATCGCAATTTTAGACATTAAACCGAAAATGCATTACATCGCCTTCTTGGACAATGTATTCCTTGCCCTCTAGCCGGAATTTTCCAGCCTCTTTAGCACCCTGCTCACCACCCAAACTGATAAAGTCTGCGTAAGCTGTAACTTCTGCGCGGATAAAGCCTTTCTCGAAGTCGGTGTGGATAACCCCAGCGGCCTTAGGCGCTTTAGCACCGGCTTTTACAGTCCAGGCTCTAACTTCTTTAGGGCCGGCGGTGAAGTAGGTTTGTAAACCAAGCAGGGTATAGCCACAACGAATAACTCGGTCTAGGCCGGGCTCTTCAAAACCTAATTCCTGCAGAAACTCATCCCGATCGGCATCATCAAGCTCGGCTATTTCAGATTCAATTGATGCGCAAATAGCAACAATCTCAGCACCTGCTTCAGCGGCATGCACCCTGACCTGCTCAAGCAGCGGGTTATTTTCGAAACCATCTTCAGCCACATTAGCTACGAACATTACCGGTTTTGCAGAAATCAGATGTAGCTCGTGCAGCAGTTTACGCTCGTCTACATCCAGTTCCAAATCTCGTGCTGGCTTACCAGCAGCCAGAATTTCAGCCACTCGCTCTAAAAACTCTTTTCTTTTAACTTCAACCTTATCCCCAGAACGAGCCATTTTCTGCACTCTAAGCAAGGCTCTGTCAACCGCTTCCATATCAGCAAGGATCAGTTCAGTATCGATGGTTTCAATATCAGACAGCGGCTCAATCTTGCCATCTACATGGATTACATCGTCGTCTTCAAAGCAGCGTACTATATGGGCAATAGCATCAGTTTCGCGGATATTGCCCAGGAATTTATTGCCCAAACCCTCACCTTTAGAAGCGCCGGCAACCAAACCAGCAATATCAACAAACTCCATAGTTGTTGGCAATACTTTTTCAGGCTTAACTATGTTTGCCAACTCGCCCAGGCGTGGGTCTGGCATAGGCACAATCCCCACATTAGGGTCTATTGTACAAAACGGATAATTCTCAGCGGCAATCCCGGACTGGGTTAGCGCATTAAAAAGTGTAGATTTACCAACATTAGGCAACCCAACAATTCCACATTTAAATCCCATAACTATTCTCTCAGCGAGTATGCAGCTGCTTTACAGCTTCATTCAAGCGGTTATTTAACAGCTCAGGCATAACCGCTTCGGTGCGGGTTAGTGCCTGTTGTATTTCAATTTCTTGATCTGATGTTGGCCGCCCAAGCACCCAGGGGGTAACTCGGTCTTTATGCCCGGGGTGGCCGATACCTATGCGCAACCTCAAAAAATCACGACTACCTAAGTGCTGGAAAATATCACGCAGGCCATTGTGCCCACCATGGCCACCACCGCGCTTGAGTTTTACCTCACCAGGCTCCAGATCAAGCTCGTCATAGGCTATCAACAACCTATCACTATTTAATTTGTAATAATCCATTACCATGCGTAATGCCAGGCCACTCTCGTTCATAAAAGTAGTTGGCTGCATTAGCAAACAGTCTTGGCCAGCCAACTCACAGCGGGCTACCTGCGCATGCAGCTTGCTCTGTTCACGCAAACTGACACCGGCCGTAGATGCCAGGCGCTCAATAAACCAAAACCCGGCATTGTGCCGGGTTTTGGAATACTTTGAGCCGGGGTTACCCAGTCCAGTAATGAGAAACATTTGCTGAGTCAAAGCAGATTCCGAATTATTCCTCGCTACCTGCTTCAGATTCAGAATCAGCATCAGCATCGGGCGCATCCGCACTCTCAGCTGCGGCTTCTTCGCTTGCTTCTTCTTCAGCAGCTGCCGCACCAGTACCCTGATCAGCTTTCACTGTCAATGTACTAACCACAGCAATATCGTTTTCATCACTAATTGCCAACGCAGGTATTTCAACCCCTTCAGGCAAGGCGATTTCTGACAACATAATCTGGCCGCCCAGGTCGAGATCAACCAAATCTACTTCCAGAGCTTCTGGAAGATCTTTAGGCAGCGCCAAAATTTCAATTTCTGTCAGGTTGTGCTGCACAATTACACCTGATGTCTTGTGTGCTGGCGACTGTTCTTCGTTGAGGAAATGCAACGGTACCTGCAAACGCAGTTTTTCGTTCTCATCTACCCGTTGAAAATCCACATGCGAAATTAGCCGCTTGTAAGGATGCCGCTGCAAGTCACGCAAAATAACTGCCTGCGAGCGCCCATCAGCAACTTTGATCTCCATGATGGTGGAATAAAAAGCTTCCTCATCTGAGAGATGCAAAATTGGGTCATGTTGCAAAACCAGGGATACCGGATCACGGTCCCCGCCATATAGTACCGCAGGAATTTTTCCTGAATGACGCAGGCGGCGGCTCGCACCTTTCCCTACATCTTCACGAACTTCTGCGATGATTTTTAATTTATCATTCATCGGTTAAACCTCAAAAATTACGCCACCCATTACAGTAGCAATTCATCAATTCCGCGACCAGAACCGACACTACGCAACCTAGCAGGCTGCAAGCGGGGCATTATAACTTGTAGACTGGCCGATTGCACTACCACAAACACGATAGCACCTCTATTAATTCAATTATGCGGATACAACCAGCCCAACTACATCAGTCCACATACAAAGAACTAACAGACTCACCTTGGGAAATTCGACGAATAGTTTCTGCCAATAGCTGGCCTACAGACAATTGCCGAACTTGATCACAGGCCTTAGCTTCCGGAGTTAACGGTATGGTGTTGGTAACTACCAGCTCATCGAGCTCCGAATTACTGATGTTATCTATAGCTGGGCCGGAAAGCACCGGGTGCACGCAGTAGGCAACCACTTTGGTTGCGCCCTTTTCTTTCAGAGCCGCTGCAGCGGCACATAAAGTGCCAGCAGTATCTACCAAATCATCTACCAGGACACAAGTTTTACCCCTTACATCACCAATAATATTCATTACTTTGGCAACATTTGCCTTAGGACGGCGTTTATCAATAATCGCCAGATCCACACCTAGGCGCTTGGCAATGGCCCGCGCTCTTACTACTCCGCCTACATCTGGAGAAACCACTAACATTTCTGAATTAGAGTGGTGCTGCCAGATATCTGCCAAAGTCACTGGTGAGGCGTACACATTATCTACCGGGATATCAAAGAAGCCCTGAATCTGGTCGGCGTGCAGATCCACTGTAACCACCCTGTCGGTACCAACCACAGAAATCATCTTGGCGGACACTTTGGCAGTTATAGGAACTCTAGCGGAGCGGGGGCGACGGTCTTGGCGTGCATAACCAAAATACGGGATTACCGCCGTTACCCGGCTGGCAGATGCCCGCGTAAGAGCATCAATCGTGGCCAGCAATTCCATAAAATTATCAGCGGTTGGGGCACAGGTTGGCTGGATCAGGTAAACATCCCGACCACGCACATTTTCCTGTATTTCCACCATGACTTCGCCATCGCTAAAGCGACCAATATCGGCTTTTCCAAGGGTGACACCTAAATTATGAGCAATGGCCTCGGCAAGCGGCAAATTAGCATTGCCGCCGAAAATCATCAAGGAAGTGGGGTTGGTCAATGAAATGGCCACCGAGCTTTACCTTTGTTACAAAATAAAATGGCTGGGACGGCAGGACTTGAACCTGCGAATGCGGGGATCAAAACCCCGTGCCTTAACCAACTTGGCCACGTCCCAACAGGAATGCGGATTGTGAATGGGAGGCACTAAATTGTCAACATTTAAGCAAAGAAAAGTCCAAAAAAAACTGGTTTTAACACTATCTAGTGAAATTCCCATGTTTTAATCGCTAGCTTGAGCCTTCTCCCGGGCGCAGTTAATTCAATTTTCTTCGGCAAACTGTAACCATCTACCTGCATCCAACTACGATATTCAATTTTCCAGAATTCTCGAAAAACACTCTGGGGACGGCCAAATGCGTCGATTGAATCACCCACCTTCGCTGGCGCCCCACGCAGCCAACGGGAAAAATCAACTATGGGGATATCCCAGCCAAGCTCGGAGCGTAAAATCGCCTCTATATCAGCACCCTGAATAACTCGCCCATCGGCAAGCCTAAGTGTTGCCAGCTGCGGGGTTGCCGATAAGCGCCAGGCACCTCGACCAAGAGCACCATAAAAATCCATCTCCAAGCTATCAGCAGTTTGTTTCCAGCTTAATTTGCCGCTACCACCGCTACTGCCAGAGCCATCTTCAAGCCGAATTGAAAAACGCGCTTCAAATTGCCATTCCTGCTGCTGTTGCAACCAGGCAAGACGGTCTGATTCAGATGGCTGCTGGCTATCTAGTGACGGGGTTGTCGCGCAAGCTGAAAGTAGCAGTACCGCAACTATAAATACACCTAATTTGATCAAAGCCCAAGGCGCTCCAGGGTTTTGACCAGAGTTGGGTTCTGAGAGTCAATATCGCGTGCTTGCTCAAAAACCTTCTCGGCTTCCGCTTGCTTGCCCAGCACCCATAGAACCTCACCTAAATGTGCTGCAATTTCTGCATTTCGATCTTTAGCAAAGGCCTGCTGCAAGTAATCCAGCGCTTCTTCATTTCTACCAAGTCGGTACATTACCCAGCCCATGGAATCTATAATTGCCACATCTTCTGGTTCTATCTCGTAGGCTCGCTGGATATATTCCAATGCCTCCGTATGCCGATCGGTCAGATCGGTCAGAGTGTAGCCCATTGCATTCAGTGCGGCAGGATTATTTGGCTGCATACTCAAGACCTTACGGAATGCAGTTTCGGCCGCAGCTACATTTTCTAATTGCGCCTGTAGCAATCCCAGCGAATAATTCAAATCTACCGAGTCTGGCAATTGCTCTAGACCGGACTGCAATGCTACAAGTGCCGCCTGCAATTGGCCCTCACGCTGACGCAACTGTGACTCTGCAAGCCAGGCCTCCGCAACCACATCCGGCCGCTTATCCTGCTTGAGCTTTTCCAGCACCAACAACCCAGCGTCAAGGCCTTGCGCCTCACTCCGCAGTACCGCCAGGCGCAAACGCGCTGGCAGCCAGCCATCTTCTGTTTCCGGAACCTTTGCATACCAAAGCCTGGCATCGTCAGAAAATCTAAGTAAATCTGCTGCCCGAGCAACTCTCAAAGCGTGCCCCGGGGTTTCGGCATCTACTGCGGTTGCCAGCGACTGGTAGATCTTCTTAGCCCGCTCTGGGGATTGTTCAATAACGGCAAACAGCATCCGATTAACAATGGTTGTACCGGTTTGCGGCAAGCTTGCAAGCACTGAGTCTGCCTCTAGCACCCGCTTCTGCTGATGCAGGAGTTTGGCATAGGCCATAGCGATATCTGCATTACCTGGATCAATCTCCCAAGCTCGCTTGAAGTACGGGGTGGCAGATTCCATACCACCTGTAGACAACGCCAATCTGCCTGCCCATATTTGTGCCTGAGGATTCTGTCGCAGCGTTGCGGCAACATCAATCGCCAGCACATTAGCCAACTCAAGATTACCAAGTTTCGCAGCCAACCGGCTTTGCGCCAGCCTGGCTGTAGCTACAGATTCAGGGCTACCGCTCAGCTGATTCTTATCAATTAACTGCTGAAATAAATCCATGGCCTTTTCGCCACCAGGAGAATTTTCCAGTAAGCGAGTAATTGCTTGCCATTTTTCAGTCTCGGTACCAGTCATACCCAAAAACAACAAGTCCAGCTGATAGGCAGCAGCCTTATAGTTACCACTAGCTAACTGCGCGGTTGCCAGAGCCTTAGTGGCATCAAGGTTATTCGGCTCCAACAACTGCCATCGATCGGCAGCCATAGCGGCATGCTGCCAGCTACGCGCGCGAATAGAGAGCATGGTTGCCCGTTTGGCAACATCGGGGTCGTCTGAAAGTAACGCCGCCTCCAGATAGTTTGAGAGAGCTGCGCTGACCTCACCCGCGCTACCTTCCAGTTCAGCTGCCATAACCCGGTAAAGGGTATCTGCAGCCATTACCTGCTCATGTTGGCCAGCTGCCCCATTTGTAGCGATTTCAGGCTGAGTTTTAACCGGACTAGCGCAGGCCGTCATCAAGGCCATCAAGAGCAAAATCATGCTCATTTTTAATTTTGTTGAAGAAATATTTCTAACAAATTCGAATAACATTCACAATCCTTGAGTTTGAATTGGCTATATGGAGATTAGGGTAGTACTATTCTACCCTTTGTTACATGATAATTACTGCAAGATATTTTATCAGTATTGGCTGCACCCTGGGCCGCAAGTAAAACGCCTTAATCAAGAGACTCAAGAATGAAGCAATCCATCAGCGATCGTCTACAGCAAATAGCTTCCCGCCATGAGGAAGTCGGACTGCTGATGGGCGACCCGGAAGTTATGAGTGATAACAACCGGTTTCGGGACCTGGCGCGTGAATATTCACAATTAGAGCCAGTGGTAGCAGCTTACCAGCAATGGTTACAGGCTCAAGCAGGCATAGCTGAGGCTAGGGAAATGCTTGACGACCCCGAACTCAAAGAAATGGCAACTGAAGAATTAACCATCAGCGAGCAGCAGGCGGAAAAGCTGGAGCATGAACTGCAAATCCTGTTACTACCCCAGGACCCGAAAGACGACAGCAATATTTTTCTGGAAATTCGTGCCGGTACTGGTGGCGATGAAGCCGCTATCTTTGTTGGCGACTTATTCCGTATGTATAGCCGCTACGCTGAAAACTGTGGCTGGAAGATTGAAATCTTGAGCATGAATGAAGGTGAACACGGCGGCTATCGGGAAATCATTACCCGCGTAGTCGGTGCGCTGGCCTATTCGCGGTTCAAGTTTGAATCCGGCACCCATCGGGTGCAGCGGGTTCCAGAAACCGAATCTCAAGGACGCATCCATACTTCCGCTTGCACCGTAGCTGTGCTCCCGGAAGTGGAAGCGATTGATGAAATAGTAATTAATCCGGCTGATTTACGCATCGACACATTCCGTGCCTCCGGGGCAGGTGGGCAACATGTAAACACTACCGATTCTGCCATCCGAATTACCCATTTGCCCAGCGGGATTGTAGTGGAGTGTCAGGATGAACGCTCCCAGCATAAAAACAAAGCCAGGGCGCTGTCCTTACTTAGCTCCAGAATTCTGGAAGTGGAACAAAGCAAGCAAGCAGCAGAACAGGCTGAATCCAGACGCTTACAAGTTGGCAGTGGGGATCGTTCCCAACGCATCCGCACCTACAATTATCCCCAGGGAAGAATTACCGACCACCGTATCAACCTGACGCTGTATCGCCTCAATGAAATCCTCGACGGTCAGCTAGATTTACTAATCGAGCCATTAATGCAAGAACAACAAGCAATGGATTTGGCAGAAATTGGTGGGTAAAAAGAGTTGTTTAATATTATTTCTGATAATTTTCAGCTTGCCGGTGAGTGCTGGGCAAAATCTGATCTTGCTAAGGCACGCAGAAAAACTAAGTGATTCATCAGACCCCGCTCTCACTAAAGCTGGGCAACAGCGTGCTGTATGCATTGCCAACTGGCTGTCCGGACAAGAATTTGCCAGCCAAATAGAAGTTATATACAGCAGCAACTACCGCCGTACACTAGCTACAGCTGCAGCAATTGCAAGCAAACTGGGCGTACCAATACGGCTGTACTCAGCCCGCAAACTAGAAGAAGTTGCCGAGCATCTCAGGCAGAACAACATCAGCACAGTGATAGTTGGGCATAGCAATACAACCCCAAAGCTGGTTGAAATAATGAGCCAAGATAGCGTCAACAAAATGTCTGAATCAAATTACAATAGCTTCTGGCAGTTGCGTAAAACGGTCAACTCCTATTCCAGCAAAATACTCAGCCAACAACCCTTGGGTTGTGACTTCAGCAACAATTAACTCTGCTGTGTACCTGCCTTCCAAAGCAAAAGACTAACAGTCAGCATTGGTAAGCCAAAAAATGCCAACGGGGCAAGTAAATCCTGCCCACTAAAGAGCGCCCCTACAGCAGCCAGCACGGTACTAATAACCACCAACATTGCCAGCCTACGGGAGGCATGGGGTTTGCTGCGCAGCCACAACATAGCTGGAATATACAGGGGGTTTAACAACAACACATTCCAGTTATTAGCAGCATCAGTATGCGTTGTTGCCAACCAAAGCCACAATAGCCCCCCTCCTGCTAGTGAACAAATAACTAGCCATACGCTAGCCACCAAGCGCGCCTTTAATATAGCTTGCCACGGCTTAGACAATAGCACCAGCAAGCCTGCTAACAACAACGAACTTATAAACAAAAACACCAGGGGCTGACCACTCTGGTGGTCTTTATCGGACTGGTAATAAACTACTTCATCAGCTAATACTTCCGGTAACTGCGATACAACTCTGGCTAAAACTTCGGGAATAAAACTTGCTTGCCACTGACTTTGATTTCGATCTACACTTGGGCCCATAGCCATATCCATACCCAAATATAGCCACGGGTCAGCCGCTGCTGCCTGGTGAATTTGTTGGCGTACAGTTATAGGCGCAGGCAAGGCTTGCAATGACTGCTGGATTTCCCCATTAAACACCAGATCCAGAGCATCCCGCACCCTGGTAGAGCAATTATTGCGAAAATATTGATAACGGTAATCACGGTTTGCGGGCTGTATTTGATCCAGCAAATAATTTTCCAGGCGCTGGTATTGATCAGGGTTCAATTTGAGCTGCTGCAAACTGATGTTTCTTTGGGTAGCAATATATTCAGCAAACTCTACTTCAGGGTTTCTGGCCGCGGCAAAGTAAAGCGTGTCCCCACTTATAAAGCGTCCCAGAAAATTAGGTTGATTAAAATCAAAAAAACCGAAATTAAAAATATGATCAAGCCCACTGGATGGGTTTTTCAACCATAGGGCATTATGGCCAAAGCGTTCAAAATATACATTTCCAGGACCATAGGTAACCAACCATGCTTGTGCTGCCGGTTTTTCATTCGCCGTTACCACTGGTGAAGCACACAGAAATATTGGTAACAACAGTACTACTACAACTCTAAGCAGCCAGCTAAAACTCACAAAGCCTGAACTTCTAACTGGTGCAAACGCCGACTATCTGCCTGAGTAACGATAAACCTATAGCGTTCCAAATCAACCGACTCTTCAACCGCGGGCAGGCGGCCAAACTCGGCCAACAACAAACCACCGATTGTGCCGTAATCTCCACTTGAGAATTTGGTAGTAAATTTTTCGTTGAAAACATCGATCTCGGTTAATGCTGCAACTTTCCAGCTACTACCTGTTAGTTGTACAATGGTAGCTACTTCAGCGGCATCATGCTCATCGTCGATTTCACCGACTATTTCCTCAAGCACATCTTCGATAGTAATCAGCCCGGCAACTCCGCCATATTCATCTACAACTATAGCTATATGATTACGGCTGGAGCGAAAGTCGCGTAACAGCGCATCCAGGCGTTTACTCTCGGAGATTACCACCGCCTTGCGTAATATTTCCGCAAGATCAATTTCCTTGCCTGGCTGAGTAACATAGCGAAGTAAATCTTTGGCCATTAAAATGCCTATTATTTCATCTTTATCCTCGCCTATAACCGGGAATCGGGAGTGCCCAGACTCAATTACCCGCTGCAATAGTTTTTCACTGCCTAAGGTTTTAGGGAGCACCACCATTTGTGAGCGCGGCACCATTACATCCCGCACCAGAGCTTCTGATACATCCAGGGCACCATCCATCATTGCCACTACATCAGGAGTGAGCACGCCTGTATCGCTGGCTGCATGCAGAATATCACGCACTTGTGTGATATCTTTTGGCTGTTTGGAAAATGCCCGGGCAAGTCTAACTAACCAGGGCGACCTCGAGTAGGGTTCGTCGATAGTATTGGGAGCTCCTGTAGCGGAGCCCGGTTGGTCGTCTTTCATTACGGTAGTTTCAGCAGTGCTATTTACACCTACTCATATTATAGCGTAAACCAGGTAAGGCGGTACCTAAAATGATGCTGATGCGCTTGTAGCCAACTATGCCAGGCTTGGGCATTCGGCAGAGTTCCCTTAATTGCTATAAGGGTTGGGAATACCCTGCTTTGCCAGAATCTCAATTTCCAGAGATTCCATTACTTTTGCCTGTTCATCTTCAAGGTGATCAAAACCCAGTAGATGTAAGCAACCGTGGGTTAGCAAGTGCGCCCAGTGATGCGCTAATAATTTACCCTGTTGCTCCGCTTCTTTTATTACCAATGGGCCACAAATAACCAAATCTCCCAGGTTATTATCCATTTCTGCCTGCAATTGCACTGGCAGGCCAGCGGGCAAGTCATTTTCAGTCGGAAATGAAAGCACATTGGTGGCTTGGTCTTTTTGCCGATACTGCAAGTTAAGTTGCTGTGACTCTGGTATATCGACCAGCCGCAAACTTACCAGTGCACCTTCCCTGCGGTCTTTCAGCGCAGCCTCAAACCAGCTGCTAAAGTCAGCATCACCAGGGGTTCCAGGGGCCTCGAAAGCTCGCTGAATAATCAGCTCAAGCATCGCGGTCGGCGCGGTCGTAGGCCTCAACAATTCGTTGCACCATCGGGTGACGAACTACATCCTGGGAAGTGAACCAGGTGAAGCTAACCCCTTCAACATCAAACAAAACATCTTTAACCTGGCGCAATCCTGACATGGTTTTGCTAGGTAGATCAATCTGGGTAATGTCCCCGGTAACTACTGCGGTAGAACCAAACCCAATCCGGGTAAGGAACATTTTCATTTGCTCTGAAGTAGTATTTTGAGCTTCATCGAGAATCACGAATGCATCATTTAGAGTTCTACCACGCATAAATGCTAGTGGTGCGACTTCAATTACATTGCGCTCTTGTAGTCGTTCTACCACTTCAAAACCGAGCATTTCATACAATGCGTCATATAGTGGGCGCAGGTATGGATCTACTTTCTGTGCTAAGTCGCCTGGTAGGAAGCCTAGCTTTTCACCCGCCTCTACTGCTGGGCGCACTAAAACTATGCGTTGGACTTCATCTTTTTTCAGCGCATCCACAGCGCAAGCAACCGCTAGCCAGGTTTTGCCAGTGCCAGCAGGACCAATGCCGAAATTGATATCGCCTTGCTCAATTGCCCGCATATAGGCTTTCTGATTGGGACCACGGCCACGAATCAGACCGCGGCGGGTTCGAATTGATACCTCGTCACTGGTGTTTTCTTCCGGCTCTTGTAGTTGACCAATACCTGATGCTTGCAGCGATAAATTAAGGGTGTTGGCATTGAGCACTTCTTCGGCTGTTTGTTGGTACAATTTTTGGAGCAAGCGAACAGTAGCTCTTACAGGTTTCTCTTCACCGCTGACTTTAAAGATACTGCCGCGACAGGCTATCTCAACCAATAAGCGATTCTCAATCAAGTGTAAATGCTCATCAAACTGGCCGCACAAATTTGCCAGGCGCTCGGTTTGGGCATTTTTTATTTCAAAAGTCTTGCTCAGGCTCATAAGTTAACCGTCTCTTTATCTGCCTGATAAATTCGGCCGCGTAATGAATTAGTCAGCGCCTCAGTGATTTCAACTTCAATAAACTGCCCAACAAGCTCCGGGTAACCATCGAAATTTACAATTCTGTTGTTTTCGGTACGCGCTGCATATTGCCCTTCAATACCCTTCTTGGCCAAGCCTTCAACCAATACTCGCTCGGTAGTCCCAATCATAGCCTTAGAAATTGCCATCGCATTGGCAGTAATTTTTTGTTGCAACACCGATAAGCGTTGTTTTTTAACTTCCATGGGCACATCATCTTCAAAACTAGCTGCTGGAGTGCCGGGTCTGGCGCTATAAATAAAGCTAAAACTGTGATCAAAGCCAATATCATCAATCAGTTTCATAGTGGCATTAAAGTCTTGTTCGGTTTCACCTGGAAAGCCGATGATAAAGTCCGATGAGATACTTATGCCCGGGCGCTGCTCACGCAACCTGCGAATTTTTTGTTTGTATTCCAGCACTGTGTGACCGCGTTTCATCATCCCCAAAATACGATCCGAACCACTTTGCACTGGCAAGTGTAGAAAAGCTGCCAACTGCGGCACTTCACCATAGGCTTCAATTTGGCGTTGGCTAAATTCTACCGGATGAGAGGTGGTAAAGCGGATTCTATCAACCCCCTCGATAGCGGCAACATAATGAATTAGCAGTGCCAGATCAGCGATATTGCCATCGTGCGTTTCGCCACGATAGGCATTCACATTTTGCCCCAGCAGATTAATTTCGCGCACCCCTTGCTCAGCTAGAACTACACATTCTGCAATCACATCATCAAAAGGACGCGAGACTTCTTCGCCGCGGGTGTAAGGCACTACGCAAAAAGTGCAATATTTACTACAGCCTTCCATGATCGAAACAAAGGCGGTTGGACCCTTGGCGCCAGGCTTGGGTAAATGATCGAATTTCTCGATTTCCGGGAAGGAAATATCAATGCTGGGGCGTTTAGTTTCGCGTGCCTGATCCACCATTTGTGGCAAACGGTGCAGAGTTTGTGGCCCAAAAACTAAATCTACAAATGGCGCCCGCTTGATTATTGCCTCACCTTCCTGGGAAGCCACACAACCACCCACACCAATTACAATATTTGGTTTATTAGCTTTGAGTTTGCGCCAACGGCCTAGCTGAGAAAAGACCTTCTCCTGAGCCTTTTCCCTAATCGAGCAGGTATTTATAAGAATGACATCAGCTTCGGCCTCATTCTCGGTTAACTCCAGGTCATGCGATTGCGCCAACACTTCGGCCATTTTGTCTGAGTCATACTCATTCATCTGGCAGCCGTGGGTTTTAATAAATAGTTTTCCAGTCACTTTCTTCAATTCTTCTAAAAACAGAACTGGATAGGATACTCCCATATTGCCAAATGCGCACTAATTTGAGCCAATTCCGGGCAGTTGCAACTGAACTATTGAAGCTGTTAGATGTATTACAGTATATATACCTGAACCTACGGATCCAGGAAATATCAACAATCCACAGGAGTCCCACATGAATAATCGCAATAAACTGGCTGTTCTTTTCCTTTCTCTGGCAATTTCGTTACCACTATTAGCGCAGCCCGCACCCACATTTGATCGGGTTACTTTCAGCGTTACCGCTATGGAAGAAGTTCGTTCTGACACCATTGTTGGCACTTTGGGGGTCAGCCTGCAGGGTAAAGACACAAGCCAAATGGCGGGTAAGATTAATGCGACTATTAGCGGCACAATCGAAATGCTACGCTAGTTGGATCTGGACAAAGGGTTATACTATGGCGGACTTTTTGGCAGGACAAAATTAGATGACAAGTACAATGCGTGCACTCAGCAAGCGGGAAGCCAAACCGGGTTTATGGATGGTAGATGTACCAATACCAACGCCTGGCACCAATGATGTTTTAATCAAGGTTAAGAAAACCTCGATTTGTGGCACCGACCTGCATATCTATAAATGGGATGCCTGGTCACAGCGCACTATCAAAACTCCATTGATAATTGGGCATGAGTTTGTTGGGCATATTGTTGGCCTTGGTGATGGGGTACATGGTTATGAGCTCGGCCAGCGGGTTTCCGCTGAAGGTCATATAAACTGTGAAATCTGCCGCAACTGTAGAGCTGGCAAAAGGCATTTATGCCCGGATACAGTTGGTATCGGGGTAAACCGTGATGGTGCTTTCGCCGAATACATAGTCGTTCCACAACGGAATCTATGGGCTATTCCAGATTCAATTTCATCTAATTTGGCTGCATTTTTTGACCCCTTTGGCAATGCCACCCACTGCGCCCTGCAATTTGACCTGGTGGGCGAGGATGTATTAATTACCGGTGCCGGGCCAATTGGTATTATCGCTGCTGGAATCTGTAAGCATGTCGGCGCTAAACGCATTGTGGTCACTGATATAAATGACTACCGCCTGAACCTGGCCAAACAAATGGGGGCTACCCGCATCGTTAATGTCGCCAGGGAATCCATTGATGAAGCCGTTGCCGATATGGGCATGGTGGGCTTTGATGTGGGTTTGGAAATGTCCGGCCACCCGGGCGCGTTCAACGATATGTTGAACAATATGTACAATGGCGGTCGCATCGCCCTGCTCGGACTATTACCAGATGATGTGGGCATAAACTGGGATAATGTTATTTTCAAAGGTCTGGAGCTGCACGGTATTTATGGCAGGCGTATGTACGAGACCTGGTACAAAATGACCCAAATGCTGCTCTCCGGTTTCCCGCTCGATACGGTACTTACCCATGAGATCAATATTAGTGACTGGGAAGATGGCTTTGAACTGATGGCATCTGGCCAATGCGGTAAAGTTGTTTGTAGCTGGGACTAAAAAATGCGTGATTTAAGTAGAATGGAAACCACCCTTGCAGAAATTCGCACCGCTGGTCTGTATAAAGACGAGCGCATAATAATTACCCCGCAAAGCGTGGAAATAAAGGTTAGTGATGGCGCCAAAGTATTGAATTTTTGCGCCAATAATTATCTTGGCCTGGCTGATAACCCCGAAGTAATAGCCGCCGCGCATAAAGCCCTGGATGAATATGGTTTCGGTCTGGCATCGGTGCGTTTTATATGCGGCACACAAGACCTGCACAAACAGCTTGAAGCTAGTATTTCCAACTTCTTCGGCAGCGATGACACCATTTTATACACCTCATGCTTTGATGCCAACGGCGGTTTGTTTGAAACCATATTGGGCAAAGAGGATGCGGTTATATCAGACTCGCTGAACCATGCATCTATTATTGATGGTATCCGCCTGTGTAAGGCCGAGCGCCACCGTTACCCAAATTCTGATATGCAGGCGCTGGAAGAGGCGCTGATTAAAACCCAACATTGCCGGACCCGCCTGATTGCCACCGACGGGGTTTTCAGCATGGATGGTTTTATTGCCAAATTGGATGAAATCACCGCTCTGGCAGAAAGATACGATGCCCTAGTGATGGTTGATGACTCCCACGCCACTGGCTTTGTTGGCCCCAGCGGACGCGGCTCGGCTGAACATCATGGGGTGATGGATAAAATCGACATCTTTACATCTACCCTGGGTAAAGCTCTGGGTGGTGGCTCTGGTGGCTTTACTACCGGCAGAAAAGCCATTATCGACCTGCTACGCCAGCGTTCCAGACCATACCTGTTTTCCAACACCCTACCCCCACCATTAGTAGCTGCGGGTATCAAAGTTTTCGAGATGCTTGATCTTTCCTCGGATCTGCGGAGCAAGTTAAATACCAATACCAGCTACTTCCGTGAACAAATGACTACCGCCGGCTTCGACCTTAAACCCGGCAGTCACCCTATTGTTCCGGTAATGCTGTATGAGGCACCATTAGCACAAGAGTTCGCCCGGCGCCTGCTTGATAAAGGCATTTATGTAATTGGCTTTTTCTTCCCGGTAGTTCCAAATGGTGAAGCTCGGATTCGCACCCAAATATCAGCGGCGCATGAACGCAAGCATTTAGATCAGGCTATTCAAGCATTTACCGAAGTTGGGCAAGACCTGAATATTCTGTAACTATGACACGGGTAAACTGAAACTCCCGATGCGTCCTGGCTCATCACACTCCCTAGCACTCGGTTAGCTAAACAAAATGCCGTGGAAGATACAAGGGTGTGTTAGCCATAGGCGCAACGCACCGAGGGCTAAACGAATCTCTGCCTTTGTCAGAATGGCAATGTAGTATTATCAGGTGGGTAGTTGAGCACTAATCATGGATCTGGAAACCTTTCTTACTTCGTATACAAAACTGGATAGAGCCGAGACGCTGCGGCAACTTGAAATCCTAACCAGCACCCCTCTGCCTGCACCGGAGCACGCGGTTAACCTGGTTTATGCATTCCAGGAAATTGGCGAGCTCAAAGTAGCTATAACATATTGCAATTTCCTAGTGAATACATACCCTGATTTTGCTCCAGGCTGGGCACGCTTAGGCCAGCTGGAGCTTGCGCTTGGAAAACCAACAGAAGCACTACAGTCTGCAGAAAAGGCAAACTTCATAGACCCGGAATGTGATTTCTCCAGGGTTTGTTTCAGCATAGTTTTGCACAGCCTTGGTATGGTTACAGAAGCAACCAAACACTTGGCCAAAGCCTTACACCAGAACCCTGATAACCCCGTGGCATGGAGCTATTACGGGCTTTGCTTATGCTCGCAATTTCAACACGAATTAGGTTTGGCAGCCTTACAAAAAGCCATTGACCTGGATCCTACCAGCAGCTTCCATTGGTCAAATTATCTAATGAGTCAACATTACGACTCAGGCGTGGTAAGTCAGCAATTCATTAGTTCTGCAGAAAGATTTTCCGCTTATATAGGTGAAACTACGCAACAGCTAGAACCTACAGCTAATGAAATTATTCATATTGCTTATTTAAGCCCAGATCTTTACAACCACCCGGTCGGTCGTTTATTGATTGCGATACTCAAAGCTCATGACCATAAGCATTTTAAGTTCACAATATTGGCCGATGGCACTAAAAGTGATTCATTAACCCAGCAAATTGCTGCTAGCGCCCACGAATTTATCGCAACCAACGGGTTGGACAACACCACATTAAGCAACATTATTCGGGTTAAAAAAGTTGATGTGCTGGTTGACCTGGCTGGGCATACGGCAGGCAATCGCCTGCCTCTATTTGCCCAGAGGGTAGCGCCCGTACAGCTAGCCTGGCTAGGCTACTTTGGTACCACCGGATTAAAAAACATGGATGCGGTGGTACTTGGTGAAGCACACTGCAGTGCATCAACTCAGAGTTTTTATTGTGAAAATCTACGCACAGTCCCCGGCACTCACTTTGTGTACCAGAAGCCAGACTACCTTCCCGAACGCCAGCATCTCCCGGCAAAACATATCCGCTTTGCTTCATTTAATAATACCGCCAAACTAAACACTGAAGTTATTGCCTGCTGGGCGAAGATACTCCAGCTCGTTCCCGATTCATCTTTAACCCTGAAATGGAAAAGCCTAAGCGATCCAAGCTTTGCCAGGCACATTGCGAATCGCTTCGGCAACTTTGGAATTTCTTCAGATCGCTTGCTCTTGGAGCCGCACACTGACCATCTAAATATGCTGGAGAGCTACAATGCAATTGATATAGCCCTGGACCCATTCCCTTACAGTGGTGGGATAACCAGCTTTGAAGCCATGAGCATGGGTGTTCCGCTAATAACTTATCCCTGGCAACGACCGGCAAGCCGCCAAGGGGCAGCACTGCTTAAACAACTAGCATACCCAGAGCTTATTGCTGGGAATGCCAATGAATATATTCAGATTGCCGTAGCACTGGCAAATGATACTGAGCGCCGTGTAAGACTTCACGCTGAGCTACCACAGAAGCTATCCCAACATTGCAGCGACCATGCGATAATTGTGGCTTCAGGTTTAGAAGAAATATTTACCGACTTAACCAGGAATCTATAACATAGTCATTACAGATTAATTAACATCATGAATACGGCTTGGCGCATATTGAAGACCATATTTATAACAACTAGTACAAAATGAATGTTGATACTTTAGTTTTTCTATAGCACTAAAATTTTGCCCCAAAAAACTTATCCCCAACTGATTTTCCGGTTTATACACACTACAACACAATGCCACGCTGCCATCATAATTAATAACGGTTTGGTTAAAGCGTAACTCACAATCATAACGATTATCTCTGTGCTCTTGAAAACGGCGAATATATTTCGCCGGATGCTCAAGCAGCAAGTCCAGCACTGGCGCATTAATGTCTTTCTCTTGCGCTATTTCAAGCAAGGCTTCCAGTGGTTGATAAAACGCCGGAATGGGATGGTGAGCAAACTTCAGTTGCCGACAAAGTTCTGCCATTTGGCTAATCTCATTTAAGTTGTGCTGATAAATATGCTGCCCTACCCACACATGGGTGTCACTTTGATGGCGGTCTAGTGCGCGCCGGATTTTATGCATGTTTTCCACCACCAAATCGAACTTGCCGCGCACATGGGTTTGTGCATAAGTTTCCTTTGAGGCACCTGAAAGAGATATTTTCAGGTCTGTTGGAGCGGCAGCAATCAAACTATCGATGCCTTTACGAACATTCAAATTACTGGAAAGATATGATTTAAGCCCATGCTCATTAATAGCCTGTACAAACCCAGCCACCTGCGGATGCAGTAAGGGTTCGCCCCAGTTAAACAACCATATTTGCGGTTCAGGGTCGGGAGATTCTTGAATAATTTTCGCGAGAATGTCTTTAAATAAATCCAGTTGCATAAATCCCTGTGGGCGTTGCCCCAAGTCGGTATTACCAACTGGGCAACTTGGGCAGCGTAAATTACAAGTGCCAACAATGTCGATACTATAAATATACTGGCTAGCTTCGCGGGGTGAATACCTAAGAAGGCTAGTTTGCTGACTATGTGAGTACACTTCTAGCGAGAGATATTTCGGTGGTCGGCAGCGTGTAATAGCAGCACTGACAGCAGCATTACTCGGATCAAGTCCCGCTGCTTGTTCTAACCAACTACGAGCAAGTTCCGGCTGACCTCTTTGCTCCAGCACCAAACCCATTAAGCGCAAGGCATCGATAGATGAAAGCGGGCTTAAGTCCAACTGCAGCAATGCCCGTGTCTGCTGCAGAGCAGACTCTATCAGACCGCTACCAGCTAGAGCTAGAGCATGAAAAAGCGCCTGCCATGCCGGTTGCCCCGTAGTTGGTTTCGTTATTTCTAAAATCTTTGGGTACTGCTTAGCTTGCAATAATTGCTCTAATTGGTTTATTGTTATCTGTGGGGCATCAGGCATGCTAGCAGTTTAGCAATAAACTTGGCTCAATACACTGGCATAAACCCTGAACCTGAATCATTTTTGGAATAGCTGGGGAACAACAATGAAGGCTCGTAGAAAAATCCTAGTTGCGGCTATTGGTATGGTTTTAGCAGACACTGTGTTAGCTGCCGCCTGCCCGGTCGGTGCCTTTAGTGCGACTGGGCAAGAGCCCTGTCTCTCCTGTGGTCCTGGTACTTTCCAGGAACTAACAGGGCAAACATCCTGCGATCAGGCGAATCCCGGTTTCTTTGTAAGTATTGTAGGCGCCAGTGCTCAATCGGCCTGCAGCGTTGGAACTTTCCAAAGCTTCGCGGCTGCTACATCATGCAATCAAGCCCAGCCTGGGCAATTTGTTGGCGCAACCGGCCAAAGCGCCGCCACTGCATGCCCAACTGGTAGGTATCAGCCCAATGCAGGTAGCAGTAGTTGTTTATCCGCAGAGCCAGGGCAGTTTGTTAGTTTAACCGGGCAAAGCTCCACAACTGCATGTTCAATTGGCAGTTTTCAACCAAATTCTGGGAGCACTAGTTGTAACTTGGCACAACCAGGCTCGTTTGTGGCGACATCTGGTTCTGCCACACAAACTAGTTGTTCTATCGGTACTTATCAGGATGCCTCGGGTAGTTCCAGTTGTAATCAAGCCAGCCCAGGTTTCTTTGTCGACTCACCTGGTGCGGCTACAGCGACGGCTTGTTCTATAGGAAGCTTCCAGAATACATCTGGTAGCTCTAGCTGTGCACTAGCGAACCCTGGGTTTTTTGTTGACCAAAGCGCTGCTACATCGGCAACAGCTTGTTCCCCAGGAACATACCAAGACTTAGCTGGTAGTTCGAGCTGTAATTTGGCTAGCCCAGGTTATTTTGTGAGCTCAGCAGGCGCAACCTCGCAATTATCTGCACCGATTGGAACATTTGTTAGCATTTCTGGTGCCACCAGCGCACAACTATGCCCTGCTGGAAGCGTTTCATTCGGAGCCTCAATTGCCTGCCGTTCAGCCCCAAGTACGGGCCCAGATATTGTCTCCCCTGACTTCAACTCTGACCTTGGTCGGGGTGGTACATACCAACTAGATGCTTTGATCGACTTACCTGCATTAACGCTACTCAACTTTAATCTTAGAAATGATGCAACTGCTATCGGCTTTGCCGATCCTTTAACCAGGTTAACTTTGAATGCAATTGATGATAACAGTCCTGAGGGCAGCATAAGCGTAAACAACTTCAACCCAGGCATATTGCTAGATGAAGGTGAAAGTGTAGATATAGAGTTGGAATTTGCACCTGCTCGTCTTGGGTATATCACCCTTGGTATAAATGTTGATACCGATGAAGGGGCTGATTTAGGTCAACAAGGTTTAGGCTTCCAGTTTGAGTTCAAGGCCCATGCTGATGGCGGCAATATAGCAGCATCATTACTTGCTGACCGTCCATCTATCGCCGCCGGAGACACCATAGTAGTTTGGCTTGATGCCAGCAACCCTGGCAACACTGCCGGCACCAATAACCAGCTTGGTTTGCTGTTACCTCTAAACACCAGCTGTAACTGGACAGCCATGGCCGAGAAAAACGCGGTTGGAGATGCCAACAACCTGAACATTGTTGCCAGCGATATAGTGAGCCTGCCTGCCCGCTCACGGGTTCTTTATCGAGGTAGGTGTGCAACTACACCTGCGCTTGTGAACCCTATGGCTTTATCTACCAGCATTCTGCCAGATGCCTCCATAGCAGACCTGTTCCCAGCAGATGACTCAACCGCAACTACAGTTGCAGTGGTAGCCCCGCAACCCATCATGAGCAGTGCAGAGCTGAATCTATCTGTTCTTTCAAGAACAGATTTCTTACAGCCCGATAGTTTAGAAACAGTGGTCTATGAACTAGTAAATAATGGACCTGGTGATGTAGTAAATGGGAATTTATCTATCCTGACCTTCGGGGCATCCGAATTTATTGAACTGGAATGCTCAGACCAGCCAGGCTTAAACTGTGGTCAAGTCCGACAGGCTGGCGATCAATACCGAGCTATTGATACACCGATTAACCTGGTTGAGGGTGGGGCTATGCAATTTACCCTGAGTTTGCGTACTCGCACCCTTAAGGCGCAACAATTAAAAGTTATCGCTGTAGCCAGCCTCCCTCCAGGTGGTGCAACTACAGACTTCCCGAATGATGAGGTCATCATAACCACAACCGGTGGGCTATTTAATAATTCGTTTGAGTAACTGCCCACCTCACAACGGGGGTCGGTACTTGGTGCTTTTGTAGATACTAGGTATTTGTGTTGGGTGGGTTATAACGATATTTCAATATCCAAGCAATACTTCGTTGGGGATTTTTTGAACACGGGTGAAGGTGCCAGTGGACACGGTAGTTTCGCCACAGACGATACCTACTAATTGCTGCTGGTTATTCACTACTGGGGCACCAGAAACACCGTTATTTACGCGGCAATCTAGCCAGTAAAAATGTTCGGACTCGCGCAGGGGCTTGATCACTTTTGCGCTAGCAACATGGCGTAGGCTTTGACCCAGCGGGTAAGCACTGATATGACAAGTAGCTCCAATTTCTGGCGCATCATCGGCAACTACATAACCGGGCAAGTTGTGATTAGATGCAAGCAAAGCCCAGTCTGGGCCAGCGGTTTTGAACTGACCGGCTATTAGTTCAATTGCCTGCCAGGTCTTATCAGTTTCCAGCTTCAACCTTGATTGACCGTTAATACTGATAGCCTCAGTTTGCTGCCAGATAGTTGCCGCAATATTGCCGGCTTCTAAAACGCTACCAGGCAGCCATTCACTGCGAATACAGTGGCCTGCAGTAAGCAGGCCACCGTTCTTTAGAGGTACGGCACTGCAGGTGCCGCTCTGGTGGTTTTGGTAGCGGCTGCGTTGTGCTAATGGTAGCGACCACTCATCCACTGGTATATTACTAGCACTCCCCACTGACGAACCAGCGGGCTGTGTGTTAACCATCCAGACATCACCTATTTGCTCAAGCCGCCTGCTATCAAGTAGCAGGCATACCGATGGAGTAATGTACACAAATACTAATCTTTCGGCTTAGGCATCGCCCCCTTTCCAGCCCCCCTCTTGCACGAAGCTATCCCCGTCGGCATGGCTAAATCTGAAGGCAATTTGCTTACCCACAAAACCTACTGTTATGAGCACAATACCGTCTCGCCCCAAGCCGGTTAGCAGATTAGTCTTTTTACAATATTTAAACCAGAACGGGTCGTAGCTTTCTATACAAAAACCTTGTTCGGTGAAACCCAAAACCACCCCGTCCGCACGGGCATACATAGCCATATGCTTTCCCACATGCGCCCAGTTCCCACAAATACCCTCGCTACCCTGAATAATTTCATCTACACACCAAATACCCAAATACTGCTCAACTGGAGCACCCTGTAAGTCACTATTGTTTTGCATAATTTTTCACCTTTATTGCTTGGTTATTAAAACCCCTTTAATTGAAAATCACTAAAACCAGCCCAGTAAAAGGGGTCACTGTAGCGGTCAGAGTTTAACAACTCGAGTTGTGCCGTGCGCAATGCAGCCGATACCGATTGCTGATTGCTGAACAAGTTGGAATAAAAAGCCGTCATTAACTTCACTGAAGCTCGATCTGATACTTTCCATTGGCTACTAAGCACGCCCTCAACTCCAGTATATAGGA
This sequence comes from Gammaproteobacteria bacterium, assembly GCA_024275935.1. Taxonomy (GTDB): domain Bacteria; phylum Pseudomonadota; class Gammaproteobacteria; order Xanthomonadales; family SZUA-36; genus SZUA-51. The sequence continues at coordinate 24,844 of JAJRYF010000031.1, forward strand.
AAGCCCGCACCAGCCCTAAAAGACCCTCACCTGCAGCCAATTTGCCGCTGCCAACATCACAGGCACTCATTATTACCAGCCGTGCATTTATCGGGCTTTGGTAAATATCCTGAGCGGTTAATAACCAGGGCTGTTCTACACCTTGCTTATCGGCCACCGCCAGCGCCAGACCAGCCAGACCGGAGCCCTGCTGGCTGAAAATACCGTGGGTGGCAAAATGCAAAATATCCGCATTACTACTGCTACCGTCTAATACACTGGAACGGGTAGCTCCGCTTCTGGAAAATGTTTTCACTTTACGGTTCTGCATGATATCGGCAGTGGCAAGTGTAGCTATCGCCTTTGCTTCTACTGCGCTACCGCGTAAACGAAACAGACCCAAGTCAGCTGGATAAGTTAACTCTAGGCCTTGAGTTAGTGGCTGGCTAATACTTAAATGATCATATTCAGGATCAGCAAAAAGATTTAGAGTCTGCCAATGCTGCCGACTAGCTGACCTGGTATCGGGAACTTCAATAAAAGGGGTGTAGCGAATCACATAGCGCTGCACCCAATACTCATTATCTTGAGTATTCACACGCAAAGCTGCAAAGGGTAAGTAATTGAGAATGCCATCAGCAGTGATAGTTAAATTGGTAATGCTGGCAGGTAACTGCGGGTCGAGAAGGACAGATAATTCCTGCACCTCAGCCTTTATCTCCTGGTACGCACCAGGCCTGCGCAGGGCGGCCAGAAGCATATTTATTCCGGCTTTTAAATTGACGGTTGCTGGCAGCAAATATGTTCGTAATTGGCCCTTAGTTAATACCCAGTAAGCACCACCCTGATCACTAAGGTAAAAAGATAGCCAGGCACTCTGCTGAGGAATATTGTCTAATAGCTGATCTATATCCAGGTCGACAGTTAGCTGCGATAAGCCCTTTCCCACATTTGCCGGAATGTTTTCCTGGTCAAAGCTTTCCAGCTCTACCAGCGCCTGTTGATATCGCTGGTTTAGCGCATCAATTTTCTGTGGCTGGTCAATCGCCGCCAGCCGTATGGTCGCCAGAGCATTTAAGCGGTCACTTAATGTTTGTCTCTTTAGCTGTAGATGAGGGCTTAAGTTTTGCCCACGATCAATATTTACAATCGCTTCTCTTAGAGTTAGCGCACGCGCTTTCTCACTCCAGAGAAGTGCTTTAAGCGACCATTGTGGGTCTTTCTCTTGCTGCCAGCGGAGTAAATAAAGGTTAATCAGTTTTTCGTATGCAAGACGCTGCCGGCTGCTGAAACTGGCGCGTAAATCGAGGCTGACATTTTCTGGGCGCTGGTGCTTATAGCTTAAAATAGCGGCTTTTGCCATTTCCTCGGCTAGAGTTAATTCCCCCGCCCCAACATACACATCAACTAACATGGTTTCGACTAAAGCTTGATCAAATTCACTACCAATATTCTTATAGGCATTTAAAGCTGAGGTAAGAGGTACTATTGCCTCCTGGTAATTTTCCCTACTGTGTAAATACTCACCCTCGATATAAAGTGCCCGAGTACGCACTTCAAATTTCTCAACTTCAGGCAATAATAATCTAGCATCGTGAAGATATTTCTCTGCTTGCGGCAGTTGGCCCCGGTAGATTTCAAATTGTGTTAGCTCTAGCAGAGTTTCAACAATTAGCGCCTTATTCTCCAGTTGCTGGTGTATATCAAGACTTTGAAGGTAGTATTTACGAGCATCATCAAATAGGTTTTCGTGATCAAAGGTCAAAGCTAAAGCTCGGCTTATACCCCCAAGAGAACTTAGTTTCCCGCTTTTTCTTGCCGATTTCTCCAAGCCTATATATAGAATTTTTGCACGTTGCCAGTCTCCGAGGTAACGATATATATGCGCTTGCCATTGTCTATAAAAATATACGACGGAAGGTTCAGCCTGTATGGCAATTTTTTCAGCCTGCTGGTAATTATATAGGGCTGTCTCAAGGTTGCCCGCACGAAGCTCAACCAAACCCAAGGTAGACAGTGCTCTTGCCTCACCACTACGGTCGCCATTATTTTGATATAAGCCGTAACTCTTTTCAAACTGCTTACGGGCCTCGGCAATTTCGCCCCGCTGATAGTAAACTCCACCGAGATTGCCGACTAACAGGTTCTCAGTACCCCGGTCATTGGCTCGCTGTAGATCCGGCAACAGAGTCAGATAACAAGCCTCCGCACGCCCAAGAAACTGCTGGTCATGCAGTATTAAACAAGCAATATTACGCGCGGATAATAACTGGTATATAACACCTTTATTGGCTGGCTGCTGACGGGAAACTTGCTTGTAGGCTTCGTGTGCCTGAGTAATAAAGGTCTCAGCGATCTTGTGTTCGCCTGAATTCCACACAGTCCAGGCGATACCGTGAAGTGATAATGCCTGTAGTTTTTTATCTTGTTGTTGGCGAATAAGTGGCAGGTAGAGTATTTGTGCATCTGCCAGCATTCCCTGCCTGCGTACGCTATCGGCCAGATAGTATTCAAGCTCTAGTTTGGAAATGGTTTTTTGATAGCCTGGTTTATAATTATTTAGAGCTGCTTGAAAGCACTGCGCTGCGCTACCGGGGTCTTTATTGAATCTGGAAATATCCGCAGAGCAGTTTATATCTACGGGGAGCTGGGCATCTTTATTTATTAACAAGGCCGTGCCAGCCATCACTTGACGCAACAGGCCAAACAAACCTTGATCGACAACCGGCTTCAGGCTGATGCTAAAACTACCAGGGGAATCTATTTTACTGGTTCGCGATAACTTGATAATTGCGGAGTTGATCTCAGCGGCATTAAGTGCCAGGCGCTCTATACCAATGCTGTAACCGGTCACATCTATGGCGATAACCTTCTCACCTTTGGAGTCTATCAAGGTGGGGGCCAGGTCAATTCCGCGTTGCTCGATGCTAAGCAACCAATTACCATTTAACTCGCCTGGTAGTTGTAACTGGTAGTCAATGCCCGGCTGCCAAACTATGTGCAGTGGTGTCTTGGGTGATAACTTGAAGGTGGTGGTTTTATTGACCTCTGCCTGTGCTGGCGTGCTTAACAGTGCCAATAACAAAGCTAAAAGCAGAAAAAAACCAGGCCCTTGATACTGGCCTGGTTTAGATTGGGATGTTTTTAGTTGTAGGCGCTGGCCACCCTCAGGTAGTTCCTGAATTTGTAGTTTAGGTATCGCTCCCGCCGGCCCCAGCCTCGACACTAAATGCATAGTTGGCAATCAGTTCCTGACTATTTGTACCATCATAAACTACCCGGGCAAGATAATCACCTGTTGGCAACTCACTGGCGTGTAAGGCAAATGTCAAGTTATCTTGGGCATCTGGCTGCAAACTATTCAGACTAACTACATTGGTTTGCTCCGGCCAACTGAGGATTTCCACATTATAATTCTGGTGCTCTGGATAACTAAGCTCCAGCTCCATTAACATCCAGCCACCTTTGGTGTCTTGCTTGAGTATAGCTAATGGTTGAAAGTCACCATTGGTGCCAGCCCGAACATTTGGTAAGGTTACGCTTGCGTAGATGCCTTCGGGAGCACTAATTTGTGCCAGCAAGTCGTCTTTTCTAACGCCATTATCGGTAAACATAAAGATACCAGCGGTAAGTACCAGCGCCATAGCCGCAGCTGAGGCGAATGCTGGCGCTGGCCGGAAATTGAACCAGCGCTGGAAAAACCAGGACTTTTTGTCTTTATCGCCAGTGCCGTCTTTCTCGATTGCAGTTACCACACCTTTGTGACCAATAGCCTGTAGCCCCAATTTGACTACCAGCACAGTTTCAACATCATCTTGTAACTGCTGCTCACTAAGCAAGTGCAATTCGAAGCTCTCCCGACTGGCCTCCGGCAGCTTGTCGCGCACATAGCAATCCACATCTTTATGGGCTTGCTCCAGGCTGTAGTTAGGTTTTTTCATAGTCGCATTCATGGTTTGGTTACCGCTTTTTATAGTATCGTCACTCATTAACTGTCACCAACTGCCAGAATCTCTCACTTGGAGATCCATTTTTTGTCGAATTCTTTGCTTGGCCCGGTACAACACCCGGTCGAAGTGCTCAGAGGGTAAGTCAAGCTCCATACAAATTTCACTTTTCTCAATATCATCAATGAAATAGCGCCAAAGTATATGCCTATCTCGGTGCTTGGGAAGCTCAGCAATTAAGCCGCGAACCAGGGTGGCGGTATCTTCTTGTTGCAAGCGTTTGAGCTGGTTTGGGGATGGGTCTACAGCCTGACCCACGGAATCTTCATCACTAAAAGTGTTACGGCGTTTTTCCTTGCGGTAATGATTGATAAACAGATTAACCGCAGTGGTGTGAATGAAGGCTTTTACTTGCTCAGGATTATCTAGCGGCTGTTTGCGCAAGCGGGCCAGCACCACCATAAAGGCATCTTGGTGCAGATCACCGGCAAGGTCTATATCACCACAGCGCTGGGTGAGCATCAACAGTAAACCACGCGAGTACCTACGCACCAAAGCTGTCTCGGCTTTGGGGGTTCCCGCAGCAATGGCTTGCAATACCGAAGCTACATCGAAGTCATCTGCACTTATTGGGTCAATGCTTAGCAATAGTTATTCGCTTTTAGTTGTTATGTATATCATAGAGAGTTGCGTGTGGGTTGGCAATGGATGGGCGTAGGACTCCTGGTTTATATTGGGTGGGGCTCCTGGTTTGTAGTTACTTCGCTTTAGACTTGTGGGCTACTTTATTGCGTACATACTTGGGCAGTAACAGATCCGGGGTGATAGTGTTGCCTGCGGCGAGTTGCGGTTTGGCGAGCTCTAAAACGGCGCTGGCTTGTGGCCAACAGTCACTGAGCAGATATTCTGGATGGCGACTAAAACTATCGGCGTATTCAGTAAAACCGTTGCCAAGGGCGATAAACTCGCCGGCGGGAAAATCCACTGCCACTGGCGCACAAACGCGCTCTTCTTCATGCAGCTGCATCCTGCCGTTGCTGTCCCGCTGGCAAATAGCGCTATACACTTCACCCATGCGCGCATCCATGCATACCAGGGCAGTATTAACTGTTACCGGCATAGCCCCTTGAGCTACCGCCAATAGTGAAGAAATACTTATCACTGGCAAGCCTGCGCCAAACGCCAAGCCCTGGGCCACACCTAAACCAATTCTTAGCGAGGTAAAACTACCCGGGCCAACGCCACAGGTAATAGCATCAAGTTCAGTCAGGCTCAACCCGCATTCTGCTAATACCTGGTCGCAAAGCTCAAAGATCATCTCAGCGTGCTGCCTGGGGGTGGTTTCTAGTCGCTCGGCGACTTTCTCGCCATTACAGGCGGCTACCGAGAGAACAGCAGATGAGGTATCAATTGCCAGTAGTTTCATTAACTTTTGCACTCTCCTTTTGCGTTTGTGCCTGGGGGTTTATATGCTCGATGAAAGCCAAGACCTTTTCTAGGACACGGGTACGGGAAAAGCGCGGTAGCGATTCAATAAAAACTTTACCATAGCCTTTTTCAAGTAAGCGTGGGTCACCTAAGATTAACACGCCTTTATCTTTTACATCCCGAATTAGCCTGCCTGCTCCCTGTTTCAGGGCGATAACCGCAGCAGGTAGTTGCAGGGTGGAAAAAGGATTATCGCCCTGATTGCGAACAATTGCAGCGCGAGCTTCTAGAATTGGATCATCTGGTGGCGCAAAAGGTAGTTTATCAATCATTACCAGTGATAATGCCGGACCAATCACATCAACCCCTTCCCAAAAACTAGCTGCACCCAGCAGCACCCCATTGCCGGCCTCCCGAAATTCTTCCAACAGAGCAGTTCGTGCTGCCCTGCCCTGGATGAACAAGGGCAATTCACAACGACCCTCCAACCAATCGGCGGCAATATTCAAAGCCCGGTGAGATGAAAACAACAAAAATGCTCGCCCACCGTTAGCTTCAACCACTGGCCAAACGGTACTCATCAAGGTGGTTGTGTAATCAGGCTGATTCGGGTTTGGTAATCCGGTAGGGGCATATAACAGTGCATTACTACGGTAATCGAAACCGCCTTCAGCGATAAAGGTATGGGCATCTTGTAAGCCAGTTTCACGCTGAAAGTGATCGAATCGGTCCTTTACTGTTAGTGTTGCAGAGGTAAATATCCAGGTAGCATCCATAGTTTCGCGGTATTCACTAAAAGGCACGGCAATATCCAGCGGGGTTGAGTGCAAACTAAAACTATGCTGGTGACGCTCATACCAGGAGACCAAATCCGTGCGTTTGTCATCGCAAATTTCCTGCCAACGCTGCCATAAATCACCGGCTCGCTGATAGCAGCTTTCCAGACCAACGCTGGTGGCTTCCAATGGTTTTAACGCATCTCTTAATTGTTTTACTGTGGCTGCCAAGTCACCAAGATCTTCCAGCAATGAAGCATCTTCAGATAATTTATCCCAGCTCCCCCGAGCTGGCATATCTGCTAAAAAACCAGCCTGAGATTTACGCCAAGCTATTTGTCCGGCCTCAACTGACTCCCTGACCACCGCCATGCCACCAGTAACCAACCCGGCCTCTGCCATCACATCCCGATGTAAATCTCGGATTTGTCGCGACGAAAAACCCTTTGAGAAAAAGCGGGTGGCAATAGATGGTACCAAGTGCGCCTCATCCAGAATCATCAATTCAGAAGAGGGCAAAACTTCCCCGAAACCACTTTGCTTAACTGCCATATCAGCAAACAATAAATGGTGATTAACCACCACTACATCCGCATCCTGTGCATTACGGCGGGCATTAACGACAAAGCAGTCATCGTAGCTGGGGCACTCCGGCCCAAGGCAATTATCCAGAGTGGAGGTGATTTTTGGCCACAAACCGGAACCTTCAGTTAGCAAATTACTAAGTGACAGGTCACCAGAACTGGTGGTTTGCCCCCACTGATAAACATCTTCCAGTTGCGACACCATTTCCCGACTATCTAGACGCCCATCGGTACGGGTCTGTTCGGTACGATACAAACATAAATAGTTAGATCTACCTTTTAGCAAAGCGATCTGGATGTCCAAGCCTAATGAGGCTCGCACTAACGGCAAATCCCGAAAAAATAATTGATCCTGCAAAGTTCTGGTACCAGTTGAAATAATAGTGCGCACCCCGGCTGACAATGCTGGAACTAAATACGCCAGGGTTTTACCGGTACCAGTACCGGCTTCAGCAATCAAGTTGTGGCCCTCAGAGATGGCAGTTGCTACAGTTTCAGCAAAGGTTATTTGCGCTGCACGAGGCTGAAAACCCGGCAAGGTTTCAGCGAAGGGGCCGCCGCTCCCAAGCAGGTGTTTTACGCTGGCATTGGTACTCACGCAGCTATCAATACTTTTGTGGCCGCTTGCGCATGCAGTGTTCAACCTGCCCACGAGCAGCATCAGCAGCTGGTGTATCACCAATATAGTCATTCGCTAAAGCAATTGTGCGCCAATTTCGGGCACACATTTCGCCTACTTGGGCACCAACATCATAGGAGCGAGTGGCGAAGTTTATTGCCTGTTGCCAGTCCTCCTGCTGAAGCCTGACTTCGGCTAGTCTTTGCAGTAATTCGGGGTCTCGTGGCTCGATTCTTAAACCGCGCTCCAGCATTTGTGCTGCCTGCTCCAGTTGCCCGGAAGATTCTGAGGACGCAGCCGAGGCTAGTAATTGGCGCACTGCGGGGTTTTGCAATGGTTGCACCTGGATACCCTCGCTCTCACGACTAGCCGCTTCGCGAACTTCGGTTTCCACTTCCTGGCTCAGTGGTGACTGGGTGGGTTTAGTGGGGCCACTGCCAGCGCAAGCACTGAGCACTAAAGCCAATAACAAAATAACTATAAAACGCATATCAATTCCTGTTTTCCTGCTGCTCGCGCTTAAACCATTTCCAGCGTTGAGATGGCTTGCCCGATTGATTTTCCTGTTGCCTTAAACATTCGGTTTTTGCTGCCGGTATACCTACCTGCATAAACGGCATTTCCTCTGCACCAGGGCAGTTTGCTGCGGTTAAACTTGCGGACTCTCTATCTACCCAGGTCGTTTCGACCCCACGAGGATACTCAAGTTGCCAGTCCGCCAACGGTATTTCCCGGAAAGCTCTGGCCCAAAGTCTTAGGGCCGCACTAGAACCGGTTACCCTGGCTGGTTGATTGTCATCCCGACCCACCCAAACCACACCCAAGCGTTGATCAGTATAGCCGACAAACCAACTATCTTTGCGGTCATTAGTGGTACCAGTCTTGCCCGCAATGTTGGCCTGGCGACCTAATAATGCAGGTAATGCTCTGGCAGTACCTGTCTTAGTAACCTGGGTTAAAGCAAAGTTCATGATTGAAATAGCTTCACGGTTTTGCAGCGGCTTTAAGGTCAGCCTAAACGCTTCCTCTAAGGCCCCGTTTTCAGCGATAACCGCCGTTACCGCACGCAACGGAACCTGATAGCCACCGGCTGCTAAAGCCTGATATATACCTGCAACTTCCAGCGGAGTAAGCTCCACCGCCCCTAAAATAACCGCTGGTACCGGGGTAATATCAAGTTCAAGACCATATCTTTGTAATGACTGCAAAATATGCGTAGGCCCAAAGGTCATTCCCAGGTTAACAGTCGCCAGGTTCCATGAATGCACCAGTGCATCAAGTAGGTTCACGCTCCCGTGGGTTTCATTGGTGTAATTACGCGGCTGCCAGTAGTCACCATTTGCCAGGCGTAAATTTATCGGGCTGTCATCAAGCTGAGATAACAAATTAAACTGTTGGGGATGCTCCAGCGCCAACAAATAAACCAGCGGCTTCATAATTGAGCCAATCTGCCGGCGGGCATCAAGGGCACGATTAAATCCAGCCCGACCAGGTATGCGGTCGCCTACCAGAGCGCGAATCTCACCATTTTGCACATCGGTAATAATGAATGCCGCTTGCAATTGTTTGGGTAACCCGCGAGCGGTAAGGTCCTCTAAGCCCGCGGTTACGGCTTTTTCTGCTACTAGCTGAGTTACTGGCTCCAATGTAGTCAGAATACTCAAGCCTTCCCGGCGCAAATCAGCTTCATCGTAGCGTTCTTGTAACTGCCGCTTAACCAGATCAATAAAACCACCTGCTGCAATCCGCAGTCCGCTTACTTGCTTATTTACCCCCAGCGGTTGCTTTAAGGCAAGTTGTAAATCTTGGGCCGTGATCAGGCCGGTGTCGGCAAACGCTTTTAATACCAGGTTGCGGCGAGCCAAAGCGCGCTCAGGATTGCGTCTGGGGTTATACCAGGAAGCCCCCTTTACCATCCCAATAAGCAATGCAATTTGAGCTGAATTGAGACTGTCCAAGGGACGGTCAAAGTAAAACCGTGAAGCTCTGGCAAAGCCATGGATGGCATAAGCGCCATGTTGACCCAAATACACCTGGTTGATATAGGCTTCCAGAATTTCGCTCTTGCTGAAATACGCCTCCAGCAACAAGGCCATTATGGCTTCATTTATTTTCCGCAATATGGTTTGGCTAGAATCAAGAAATAAATTCTTGACCAGTTGCTGGGTCAAGGTTGAACCACCCTGATCAATCTTACCACTACGAATATCTACCCACAGAGCTCGGGCTATAGCTTTTGGGTCAACTCCATAATGACTTTTAAAGCGGCGGTCCTCAACTGCTTGCAGTCCCGACACCAATAGCTCGGGGATATCCTCAAGTGGCAGCAGCTCACGGTCTTGTTTATCCAGTGGGTATATTGAAGCAATTTGAGCTGGATCCAGTCGGGCTATTGCCAAGGGATTACCAGAAAGATCAGTAATATTAAGCACCCTCCCGGCAACTATCTCCAGCTGCCAGTTTTGCGATTCCTGATAACCATCGGCAAATTCAAAATCGCGGCTATAAATTTGCCAATAATTGCCGCTACGAGAATAACTTCCCGGAGCAACAGTAGATTCGGTTTTGCGATAACTAGCGGCCTGTAATTCTATTAGCAGGTCTTTTGAACTGATTTCCTGCCCGGTATACAGCGTTAATGGTCGCGCATATACCCGGGATGGTCGCTCCCATGTCAGGCCCGCAAACTCACTCTGTACAGTATGGTTAAGGATTAAGGTCCAGGGAACTAAAACCCCTAAACCGAAGCCAGTCATAAATACAAACACTCGCCAGAGTATGCTTTTCCAAGCGCGCCTACTGGCAATCACCTTCCGAGCAGACCTACGGGCAGGCTTTTTACGAGTCTTTTTGGCAATGGTTTTCTTTTTTACCACAGCAATTCAACTAAGGTAGTGGGCGAATAATAAAGGCTCAATTTCATAGCACCATTTTATCTGATTTTCCCAGTCTGCGGCGGGCTGTCACAATTTGCCCGAAGAATGCCATTTTCTCTACGCTAAACCCCGATATTAGGGTTATAATTTGCATCACATGAGCCATCCCGAAAATCATTTAAGCACTAGCCCAATTAGTGTCTGCCTGCTACCCAGCACGGCGGGTCAACTCCAGTGGTTGCAATCAGAAGCGGACGGACTTGGCAAGATTTATGCCTTAACTGGCTGCCAGTCAGATTTATCCTCACTAGCCGAGGTGACTTCGCTTGATTTTCCGGCGGCTGACCTGGCTGCGTATTTGGCTGTAATTGAAAGTCAGAATCCGGAATCTGTCATCTTGCTGGTGGCTGAGGATATTGAATTACCGGAATTCTGGTTACCCCGGATGCAAGCAGTAATGGCTGCCGCTGAAAGCAATGCGGTAGTTACTTCTCTGGGAAATGCCAAACCGAAACTAAACCCATTAGCGGCAGATGAAAGCCCCAATAAATATACAGATCAACGAGTATATCTGGCTGCGAATGGCAACTGGTTTATTGATAACCAATGGCCAACCACATTGGCATTATTGCAGACTGAAGCTAGCAATAGTTTGATTAAATATCAGGCCAGCACTGCTAATGCTGTCGATATTCTTCAGCTTGAACAATTACAAGTCGCCGTTTGCGGCAACCTTTATAGTCGCTCTACCAGCATGAGAGCAGCTAACCCTTTGCCAGTTTTAGGGCAAATTTGCCAAAAAGTAAGTAATTGGCCGCCAACAACTGGCGCTGCCATGCCAGGGTTGGATGGAAAACCAGTTTTATTACATATTACCCACAGCTGGGGTGGTGGAATTGATCGCTGGATTAACGATTTCTGCCAGACTGACACCTCTCACCATCATTTGATCCTGCAAGCTCGAACAGTTACTAAAGATTTACAGGAAAACCTCAAGCTGAGCTTGTGGGCAAATGGTAAGCGCCAACAAATTAGTACCTGGTGCTTACAACCAGAAATTACAGCCAGTGCGATTGAGCACCCGCAGTACCGAGAAATTTTGCGCCAAATCAATCTAAATTTTGCGGTAGACCAAATTATAATTGCTTCCCTGATCGGACACTCTCTGGATGTTTTGCGTACCGAGCTGCCCTGCCTTCAGCTTATCCACGACTATTACCCATTATGGCCATTCCTTACCGAAGACCCTACTCGGTATACCGATGTGGCCGGCCACTTTGATTTCCAACAAGCTTGGGAAACTTTGCAAAATCAGCCGGAAGCAAGTCTACCGGGCAATCACAGCCTGACTTACTGGAATCAACTACAACAACAATATATGTCCTTACTTGATTCCACTGGCGTGATTCAGGTAGCCCCCAGCAATGCCGCTGCCGCAATTAGCCGCTTACTTAACCCTGGCAGAGTTGCTGATATTCAGGTAATAGCGCACGGTATTGAGACAACTAATTTATCGCCATTGCCACCACCACAAAGGCAATCTGAGAAACTTCGCTTGTTGGTACCTGGCAGAATTCACCCGGGAAAAGGCAAACGATTATTACTGAATGCACTTCCGGAGCTAAGTAAACTTGCCGATGTTTATCTGCTCGGTAGTGGCAAGGATGGTGAAGACTTCTTTGGTATCAGCGGGGTGCATGTTAGCTGCCAGTACCAAGTCGAAGACCTTGCTGATGAAGCCGCCCTCATCGCGGCCGATGCCGCTTTGTTGTTATCTACAGTCCCGGAAACCTGGAGCTACACGCTCTCGGAAATGACCGCCTTGGGGATTCCGGTTATTGCTACCAAAATAGGTGCATTTACTGAAAGGCTGGAGGCATTAGAAAGTGGCTGGTTAATTGATACCGATAGTGAGAGCCTGATTCAACAAGTCCAGAAGCTAGCAGAAAAGCCGGAATTATTAGAGCAAGCCAGAGCAAAACTGCAAGCTAAAGAAGTCCATGATCTGGAAGCGATGGTCGCCGCATATAGCCAGTTGTTGGTCAACCAACCAGGCAATCAACCGCCGGGTGTTAGCAAAATCTCGGTAGCTATACTTCAAACTGATATGGTCAATTTACAAAAAACCAGACTACAGGAAAACTTAACTGCCCAAGCGACAAAGATAGCTCAACAAACCAGAGAATTACAAGCGCGAGCAGACTGGGTTTGCGGGGTTGAGGCTGAAATCCAGCAAACCCAAGTAGCTTCTGAGAACGCCGCTCTAACTGCTGGCAAGGAAATAGAGCGCGTAAATAATGCCTTGATTGAGCGTACTGAATGGGCGCAGTCTGAAATCAACAAATTGGCTGAAGAGTCCCAAAGCTGGGAAGCTTTACACCAGCAAAAGGCCGATTCCTTACAGCAAGTACTGGCGAGTAGCTCCTGGAAACTCACCAAGCCCTTGCGGACACTTACCCGCTTTGGTCGAAACCTGCAAGAGATGCAAGCGTGGAATCCAAAGCGGTGGCCATATATTTTCAAACGCCTGCGTCAAAGTCTCGCAATTCGTGGGCTTAACGGAACCCTACAACGAGCGCAGAACCACAAGCAGCCATCGGCAGCACCTAAAACGGCTTTAAAACCAATTGAAATTCTGAAGCAACGCCTGGATATTCATTCCAACCCGGTTATTAATCAGCATAAATTCACCGCTGTAGAGAAGCCTCTGGTATCGATAATTATCCCCCTATTTAATCAGTATCTATATACCCAGGCATGCCTTGAGTCAATAAACAAGGTAAGCAATACAAGTAGTTTTGAGATCATTCTGGTGGACGATTGTTCGACAGATAAAACCACCGAATTACTAGCCGCCTGCACGGGCGTAACCCAACTAAGAAATTTAGAAAACCTGGGGTTTATTGGTAGTTGCAATCGCGGCGCTGAGGCAGCCACGGGTGAGTATTTGTTGTTCCTTAATAATGACACCCAGGTTACCGATAACTGGCTAGACACCCTGCTCGCTACCTTCCAGGAATTCCCTAATGCTGGTGTTGTCGGATCCCGTTTAATATACCCAGACGGCAGCTTACAAGAAGCTGGAGGCATTATCTTCAAAGACGCCAGCGGCTGGAACTACGGACGCTATGCCAAGGCCAACGACCCCCGTTATTTATTTGTGCGTGAAGTCGATTATGTTTCCGGAGCAGCCTTGATGGTTCGTGCAGAAATGTTTAAGCAGCTTGGCGGTTTTGATAATCACTATGCCCCGGCCTACTACGAAGATACCGACCTGGCGTTTAAGTGCCGCAAAGCTGGCTACCAGGTATTGGTTCAGCCATGCTCCACTGTGATCCACCATGAGGGTATCAGCTCTGGCACCGACCTTAGCCAGGGAATGAAAAAGTATCAACTGGTTAACCATAAGAAATTTCAGCAGCGCTGGAGCAAAGAATTAAAACTCCAGCCAGATCCAATCGCTGACCCGGAAGATACCGCTACAGTTAGAGCCGCAGCGGAACACTACTGCACCAAAAAGATACTAATCATTGATGCCACCACACCACACCCTGATCAGGATTCTGGCAGTGTGAGAATTATTAATATAATGCGGATCTTTCGCGACCTCGGTTATCAGGTTACATTCTTCTCGGATAACCGACAATGGGATGGCAACTACAGCGAAGCCTTGCAAGCTATGGGGATCGAGGTTTTGTTCGGGGAGTGGTTGAAGAACTTACCTGAGTTCTTTATCCAGCGTGGGTCGCAGTTTGATGCAGTGATGATCTCGCGCCATTATGTCGCCGAGAATTATCTCAAGTTAATTGAAAAGCATATGCCCCATGCAGAATTCATCTTCGACACCGTAGACTTGCATTACCTTAGAGAACAGCGTCAGGCAGAGCTTGAAGAAGACCCCAGATTACACCGAGCGGCTGCTCGCAGTCGCCGAGCTGAACTTAAAATAATCAATTTGGCAGATACTACCCTAGTAGTTAGCCCCTATGAGAAATCCGTACTGGAACATGATGCTCCCGATGCCAGGGTCGATATTGTCTCTAATGTTCACCCCGTACATGGTTGCCGGCGACCTTTTTCTGAAAGGAAAAACATCTTCTTTATCGGTGGCTACCAACACCCACCGAATGTGGATGCGGCTATCTGGTTGGCAAAGCATATCTGGCCACTGATACACGCTCAATTGCCGGGTGTTCAATGTTTTCTGATTGGTAGTAAAGCACCACCAATTGTGCAAAAACTTGGAGGTGACGGGCTGGTTTACAAGGGCTTTGTTAATGATTTGGAGCCGTGGCTGGATAATTACCGGATTGCCGTAGCGCCGCTGCGTTTTGGCGCAGGGGTTAAAGGCAAAGTAAATATGAGCATGAGCTATGGCCAACCGGTAGTAGCAACAGGAATTGCAGTTGAGGGAATGCACGCGCAAAACGGGCGCGAAGTGTTAGTAGCAGATTCTGCCGAGGATTTTGCGGCTGAAGTTGTACGCTTGTATCAAGATGAAGCTCTATGGCAGAAGCTATCGGAAAATGGGCTTAAGAATGTTACTGAACATTTCTCCTTTGAAGCTGCCCGTAGAAATATTCTTGAGATGATGGCCTCGCTATAAACTCAAAGAACTTTATCCAAAGGCAACAAAATCGTAAGCAAAAGCCCTCCGTCGGAATCATTTTCAGCTTCAATACTCCCACCATGACGCTGGATGGCAGTAGCGGCTATTGCTAACGGAAAATATAGTATTACGAGCAAATCTCCGGTTGCAAGTAAACGCCCTGATCTCCGAGAAGCAACAGATTAAGTTAGAAACTTACAAAGAAGCCCGCCGGGCTATGGCCTCTACGAGAAAGAAGAAACACCAGCGTAGGTAAGCGTAACTAATTACGGATAAACCTCTACATCTCAAACCGGGCTTTGGCCCAGGTTTTTTAATTCCTAAAATTTTAAAAACAAGGTTACACCGCCCTCGGCGGGGTGTAAAATACACGGATTCACTTTTATTAACCACTCTCGTTCTGGAAAATAAAAACCCAGTGCGGAATTTCTAGGAGGAATAAAATGGCTGGTACCTATCTAAGTGAAATCTTTGGGAAATCTCCTGTTAGGCCAATGGAGAAACACATCAACAAGGTGTTTTCTTGCGTTTCTTTATTGCCTGCCTTTACCCAGGCCGTCATTGAAGCAAACCGACCTGAGCGCGACAAAATTCAGCAAAACATAATTCAGCTGGAAAATGAGGCAGATGCTCTCAAGAAAAAACTGCGCTTACAGCTTCCCCATAGTCTGTTTATTCCTATCTCTCGTAGAGATTTACTGGAATTGCTAACCATGCAGGACAAGCTAGCTAGTACTGCCCGCGATATATGCGCAATTTTCGTTAACCGGGATATGCGCCTTCCAGAAACTTTGCAAGATGATTATTTCAAGCTAATTGAAACCAGTATCAAAGCTTGCAAGCAAGCTCAAATCACCGTTAATGAACTCGATGAGCTTCTGGAAACCGGTTTCGGAGTGAAAGAGCTAGCGCTTATGCATGAGTTACTAGATGAACTTGATCAACTCGAAAGTGAAGTTGACGCCCAGGAAGCAAAGCTTATGCAAAAACTGCATAGCATTGAAAGAGAACTGGATCCGGTAGATGTTATTTTCTTATACGAATTGATCGATCTGGGTGGGGAATTAGCCGATAGAGCACAACAAGTTGGCAGTCGTTTACAACTCATGATGGCTAAATAGAGGGAGCTTATACGATGGAATTCATTACAGAACATGCCACCCTATTAATAATCCTGGCGGCAGTATTTGGCCTGTTTATGGCCTGGGGAATTGGTGCCAATGATGTCGCTAACGCTATGGCAACCTCGGTTGGAGCCAAGGCGCTAACTATCAAGCAAGCCATTGTAGTAGCTGCAATTTTCGAGTTTGCGGGGGCTTATCTGGCTGGGGGTAATGTTACCGCCACTATCCGCAAAGGCATTATCGACTCCACATCGTTGGCCGATACCCCGGAGATACTGGTCTTCGGCATGCTGGCATCCTTGCTTGCAGCCGGCACCTGGTTGTTAATTGCCTCGGCCAAAGGCTGGCCGGTTTCTACCACCCATTCGATCATTGGAGCGATAGTGGGCTTTGCTGTAGTTGGGGTCGGTACCGATATCGTTGAGTGGGGTCAAATAGGTGAGATTGTAGTGAGCTGGGTGCTCTCACCCCTGCTTTCTGGTACTTTGGCGTACTTCCTGTTTAGAAGCGTTCAAAAGTTAATCCTAAACGCTGATAACCCATTAAACAGTGCCAGGCGCTATGTGCCGTTTTATATATTCCTGGTCGGCTTTATCATGTCACTGGTTACTATTTCCAAGGGTTTAAAGCATGTCGGGCTGAATCTGAGCACTACCCAAACCTACGGATTTTCTTTCCTGATCGGGCTGATCGCTATGGCCATAGGCGTGTTTATCATTGGCAGAATTAATTTCTCGCCTGACGATGATGCCGACTTCCGCTTTACCAATGTCGAGAAAATATTTGGCGTGCTAATGGTCTTTACTGCTTGTGGCATGGCCTTTGCGCATGGCTCTAATGATGTGGCCAACGCAATCGGGCCTTTTGCTGCTGTCTATTCCATTGTCAGTAGTGGCGGTGAGTTAGCCCAAACATCGGCTTTACCAAAGTGGATTTTACTTATTGGCGGCGTTGGTATCGTACTTGGCTTAGCAATGTTGGGGCGCAAGGTTATTGCTACCGTCGGCAAACAAATTACCCAGTTAACTCCAAGCCGTGGCTTTGCCGCTGAATTGGCCGCAGCTTTTGTGGTAGTAGTAGCTTCAGGTACTGGAATCCCGATATCCACCACCCATACTCTGGTTGGCGCGGTACTGGGTGTTGGCATGGCCAGGGGGATTGGTGCGCTGAACCTGCAGGTGATTGGTAAAATATTCATGTCCTGGCTGGTTACCCTACCCGCAGGTGCTATTTTATCGATATTCTTCTTCTACTTGATAAAGAATGGCGCCGGTTTGCTATGAATCGAATCTTTTCCAGGCTAGCTTGATGGATATCCGACCGCTCTGGTCCAGGCAAGACTGGTCGGGGCGGTTGCCTGCCAGCCTACATGAAGAGCTTTCAATAGACCGACAAGTTCCAGCTCTGCTGGCATGCCAGGGCGAGACCATTATTGGCTGGGCCTATACCGCAGATCGAAGCAATCAACTACTACAAATAAACATAACTGAAGCATACAGGCGCAAAGGGCATGGTAGTCGTTTGTTGCGTAGCCTGGGCCAACTACTAACTGATTACGGCTGCTCCCGACTAGAACTGGAGACTGAGTTACTGGAACCAGCACACAGCCGAGCTTTTTTTCAGAAGATGGGACCCAGCCTCCTGCTTTCAGGTAAAAGCCAAAGCAGTTTCAAATTAGAAAGCTGGCTATCCCCAGAACAGTTAAAGCTACTGGAAGTCCACCGACAACTAGGTATCCCGGATAATTATGGTATTAGTCGCGCACTAAGGCTACACGCAGATGCTGTCGATCTCACCGCAATTGGAGAAGATTGCTGGCAAAGGCCGCAGCGGCTTGCAACCGAGGCCGCAGCCGCCTGGAGCATGATGCACCACCATGCTGCGCTGGAAAACATCCAGCTAGTCCCGGTATCGGCATACCGGAGCATCCAATACCAAACTTTATTGTTACAAAGAAAATTAGATAAAGGGCAGGTAATTGAGGAAATACTGAAAGTATCCGCAGCCCCTGGTTTCAGCGAGCATCACAGTGGCAGAGCCATAGATATAACCACTACCCAAGCTGTTGCATTAGAAACCAAGTTTGCCCAAACCTCTGCCTATCAATGGCTAAATTACAACGCCGAAGATTACGGGTTTTATTTATCTTATCCGCAAGACAACCCACATGGGATTGCTTGGGAACCATGGCACTGGTGCTGGGCTCCAGAATAAAAAACGCCACCCGAAGGTGGCATTTTTTACTGCATAAAGATCCAGATACTTAGTATGTATACCGCATAGTCAAACCAATAGTCCGTGGCTGATTGGTAAGATAACCAACCCTTGCCAGCGTACCGCGCTCTTGATCCAGACCCAGACGGGCATTCTCATCTAGAAGATTATTCACATATAGCGAAACATCCCAGTTGAAACTGCGTATACCTACTCTGATATTACCCAGGCTATATGCCGGCAGCTCAGGGTTAAAGTAGAAGTAGTCTGCATCAGGCGAACCCAGCGGATATACAGAAAGGTCTACAGTACCAAAACCATCTGCCTGATCTCCAATCTGGGTATACCGCGAGCCAACAAACTGGTAGGTACCGCTCAGGTAACCGTCCCAGCTGGTATTAACCGGCCAGTAATAAACCGCGTTAGCAGACATTTGGAATTTAGGCGTGGTCGGCAGCTGATTACCTTTCTTCATTCCAGCAATGATGGTGGTATTGCCGTTGGCATCAGTTGAGGTCACATTAGAACCTAGTTCAGCGTTGATGTAACTGGCTGAGACTGATACATCCAGATTATCGGTCGGGCGCATCTTGTATTCCACCTCGATCCCGGTGCTAGTTGCCTTAGGTACATTGAAAACTACTCGCGATGAGCAAGTCCCAGCAGTAAGCGTTGCCTGAAGGTTATCGATATCCATGAAGAACAAGGCTACATTGAATACCCCGCGACCCTCATTGAAAGTAGTCTTGGCGCCGATCTCGTAGTTGGTAAGCTCTTCGTCTTCAAACGAATCCCTGCCACCAAAAGTTTCCAAATCTTCAGCTGAGCAAAGCGGTACATTTAATGGGTCATTGATACCACCCAGGCGTACACCACGAGAAACTTGACCGTTTAGCGTAGTGTTATCGCTGAGGCTATAACTAGCCATCAAGCGCGGCGCAAAGCCACTGGATGTGGTTCTGCCTTTCTCGCCAATGGTTTGGTCCGCAAAAATACCATCAAAGTTCAGGGTCCGATTTTCTTCAAAATCGTAGTAGCGCAAGCCACCGGTAACACTAAAGCGGTCGCTGATCAAATAAGTAAGTTCGCCAAATACCGCGAATTGATCAAATGTGTACGGAATATCTGACCAGAACAAGCCATCTTTTGGTGCAATAATTCCTGCTGTTGGAATACCGGTGGCATCCTCAAAACCCGGTACCAACAAGCCCTGACCATAACGGCGATCTATAGTGCTATAGAAACCGCCCACTACCCAGGACAACTGCCCGGAGCCACTTGATGAGAGCCTAAGCTCCTGAGTGAATGACTCGACCGTAGTAGAGTCATCCAGGGGTGCATCCAGTCTGAAAATATCTTCAGGGAAGCCAATATTACCACCAGTAATAGAAGCCGTTAGCTGGGTTGCATCCCGAATAACCGTAATATCTCTATCGGTCCAGGTGGTAACCGATGTAAAAGTGGCACTCCCCAGGTCATAGCTGACATTTAAATCCACCATAGTGAAATCATCAACAAATTTTTCCGAGAACTGGGTGTACTGTTGACGGTCGCCGAGATCCACTCGCGGCATTGTCGTGGTGAACGGGTTGCCTAGAATATTGTACATATCAACCCGATTGTAACCATTCATATCGACTTTTTGATAGACAATACGGGGTGTAATAGTCAAGTTATCTGTGGCAAACTTAAAGGCGAAGCGACCACCATAGCGTTCACCGTTATTAACATTCTTTCTGACGCTACCATCAGGCTGCACCGCATCTATGTAGCCACCATAATTTTTATAATAGGCAACTGCGCGGAAAGCTGAGGAATCACCGACTGGGGCGTTAAACATGCCTCTGAATTCACTATCGGTACCGCCACCACTGATGCTGGCACCAGAAACTTCAGCCGCCATCTCAGTACGGCTGCTATTTGGTTGATTGGTAATATACCGCACGGTGCCAGAAAGTGACCCGGCACCAAACAATGTACCCTGTGGCCCACGCAGTACTTCTACCCGGTTAAGGTCAAATAAATCCAGGTCCGGAGTGAATAGTGACAATGAAATTACCGATTCATCCAAGTAAACACCAACCTGCTCTTTAACTCCTGGCTGATCTCTAACCACTTGCCCGGCAGATACCCCACGAATTGCAACTTGAGATTGTCCAGGACCAAGATTCTGCACACTAAAACCCGCAACATTATTCGCCAAAGTCTCCATATCTACAGAGCCGGTATTGCGCATGTATTCTTCAGTTTGTGCTTCAATCGAAAATGGCACATCTTGCAATGATTCCTCTCTCTTTCGAGCAGTTACCATTACACTATCGAGGCGCTTGACATCTTCTTCAGGGTCGGCATCAGTGGCTTCCTGCGCATGTGCCAGCATACTGCCAGCGGCCAAGGTAATAGCCACAAACAAGGCTTTTTGGGTAAATTTATTTAGCGGGTGCATTGGAACTCCTATTACAATCTACTTATCAATCAGGGAAAATATACGCTGTTATATCAAATGTTAATTTTTTGTTACAGCTCAGCGTTACCGAAAAGTAACACATCTAGTCTTGAAATAAAAGCTATTCAGCCATCCCCACCAACCAATAACCACAAATACCATGCTGCCGCTGAGCGATACGGGCTCCAATGTGCGGTTTTTCTTAGCAACTCCGACTCATTTGGTGGCTCCTTAAGTTGCATAAGTTGTTGCAGACCATTGCGGGTCGCAAGGTCAGATGAGGGCATAACATCTGCCCTGCCAAGATTAAAAATAAGATAAATTTGCGCGGTCCAGGGGCCAATACCACGAACCTGGCATAGGGCCTGAATAATCTCTTCATCTGTCATCTTCAGGAGTTTACGGCGACTTGGTAGCTCTCTGGCTTCAACCTTAGCGGCAAGGTCTAGAACTGCCAACGCCTTGTTACGCGAAAGACCAACTGAACGCAGCTCTTCAAGCTTATATTCAAGGGCTACCACTGCCAGCGGTTTTTTATCTACAAACAAATCCGCGAAACGGGAGTAAATGGTAGCGGCAGCCTTACCGGATAATTGCTGGTAAACAATCGATTTTGAAAGCGAGAGAAACAGATCTGTTTCTCGCTGTGGCGGTGGCGGGTATTTTTTGCAACTGGAAATAAAGCGACCCAGTATCTGATCCTTATGAGTCAGATACCGGGCCGCAGTCTTTCTGTCGTAGTTATTACGGCTCAATCAACTACTGCGGGGTAAAGTTGGTCACGATAACCGCGTTATTAACACCATCGGCCTCACCCTTGCTAAGCGGGTGATATTGATTGGTCAACCAACGCCCCAACTGATTTGAATACCATGGGTGCAGGAAAATACCATTGTTGCCACCGGGTAATACTTCATACCCCTCAATTCCCATCGGATCCATAATTCCCCAGAATCTCCGAGCGGGGCCATTAAAAAACATAAAGTCATTCAGGCTATCAGCGCGCGGGGAATGATGCGATGCATCCACTGCACCAAAACCACCAGCCCTTGCAACACCTGACAAGCCAGCACCTACTTGAGTAAAGCCACCACCATTGGGAATGTTAAACGGGTCAGTGTCAAAAGCGTGTTTAAACACGATCCTATGCAACAAGCCCCAACGATAATCATCCTGATTGCTTGAGTTGCCAAATGCTGGCGCAAACTCATCGGAGGCGAGTAAATCCAGGGAATCCTGAATACTCTTTAGCAATACCATTGTCAATGCTTCTTCCGGTGTGGCTGCACCTGGTGCATTAATAAAAGGGATCCCACTAGCCCCAACTCCACCATCGGTGGGGAAGGTTTTAAGCCTATGAATTAACGCATTCCAGGCAATTGTACTACTCGGCTTAAACGCACCAAGACCAATAAAGTCCAAAGTTCCATCAATCGTGTTATTAAGCAATTGCGCCCGCAGGACTGCAAAAATTGTAGCCGCTACACTGGCATCTATTTCTGCCTGAGATGGTACTGGCAGGTTATTTGGGTCATCACCAGGGTCATAGCCTGCCTGAATTCCGGTAGGGGTTGAATAATCCCACGCCAATAAGCGATCAATTGCCTCACCCACTGCCGTATTGCCAGGGACATTAGCAGCTTGCAGGTATGGTCCTATCAGGCCAATAACCATTTCTGCATCAAGCAAATTATTGTTTCCCTGCAGAGCAACCATGTTAGTGCCATCTATCGGCGTATTGCTATTCAGCAAAGCCTGTAACTCACGATCAATTCTACCTACGCGCCAATCGGCATAACCATGATTCAAATAATAAATACCACCACCAGGGCGCAACTGATTAAGTGGATTATTATCAAAAGTTGTACCAATGGGGTCGTTATTACCATTGGCAATATAACCTTCAGGGGGATTTACTATCTGTGGCATTTCTGCAAACGGTAATATTTCAAACGGCACTGCTTGATTTGGTTGCCGGTTAGTTACTGGCAACCATTCATTATCAGCAGCACCGGTTCCGTCACGAATCAGCCAGGGTGGCGAGCCATCCACAAAACCCTGCTGCAAGTCAGAGCGGATTGGGACTTCAGCACCCGAAAAATAAGCAATATTTCCATCTATATCGGCATAACCAAAGTTCTGCGAGCCAATGTCAAAATATTGCAGGGCAGCCTTAAATTCGTCCATCGAGCGAGCATGGTTCATTTCCAGAAAGGCTTGCAGCTCAAAGGTAGCCCCCCAGCCAGCATACTGCACCGATAAGCCAGAGGCGCCATCAATACTTAATACCGGACCATTATTGCGTCTTGGAACTACAAAGGTAATACCGCCTGCATCATAGCCAACATCTGCGCGCTCGGTGTTATCAGGCGCTCCATCCAATTGATTTACATAATAGCTTTGGAAACACTGCTGTCATCAATAAAATCGCGTCCATTATTGCGCCTTTACACACCGGTAAATTGTTATTTAACTTGCTCATGGAATACTCCCGTTCTTCAACTTTGCGCCAAAAGCCAATCTGACACAAGACGAATAAATTAGTCATAATCCGCGAGCTTTAAAGATGCAGTGTCGTCGCAGGATGACTACGAACTTGTAAGCATACCATGAAGATCGAACAATGCTTGTACTATTCAGCCGGAAGCTCTCTGGCTGCCAAGAACAAGTACGCCCAGCCGAGCGCCAAAAGAACCCCTCCAAGCGGAGTCAAGGCAATAATAAATTTAGACCCAGTTAGTACATATAAATACAAGCTTCCACTAAATAAAACAGCCCCAAGAAATAAACACCAGCAAGCAAATCTGAGTTTCTTCCTACTTATAAGGCTGGATAATGACAAAGCAACAATCAAGATTGAATGTACTAGTTGGTAGTAACTTGCAGTTCTCCAAACTTGCAGATACTCGACCGCTACCATCTGTTTTAGTGCATGGGCACCAAAAGCCCCTAAAAGCACCGCACTCATACCCAGCACTGCTGCTAGCATCAACCATTGCCGCCTATATATTTGGATTGTTGAGGCCTCAGCTATCATCAGACTCATTTTCCTCCAGAGATTTAAGCGCCCGGGAAAATAGCTCTGTCCGTTTGGGACTAAGGTGAAAACTCCAAGGTGACAAACTCATATTCATGCTATCTGCGTGCTGCTGCAAAGTTTGATGGTCGTGGCTTTCTGTAGCTGCCTTGACCACTAATTGACACCAACTACCGTCATTATCCGGGGTACACGACATAGTTATACTATTGCCATCGAATAACAGGTACTCTAGTTGGTATTCTGCCGGCTGTTGCAAACCATCCGCTCGCCTAATTGCAGCATAGTGCAATTTGTATAAGCCCTGTACTAACATTTGTACCGGCGACTCCACTAATGAGTTGGAAGACAGCACAAGGTCCTGGTACTCCTCCTCTCGCCGCAAGTGAAAGCTTTGCCCACTGGCGTTACTGACTACAATTGCGGCGACTGCCTCGGCAGGCACATCAATAATTAAACGATCCATCCAGTCCAGCAATTGCGCGGGCAACTCAAGCGTCTGATCAACCCGGACAACAACCGCCTGCTCAGCTTGCCGCCAATACTGACCTTTTTGCTCCACACTGCTGTTCCCGATAATAAGCTGCCAACTAGAATTATCAGTCTGCAACTTAATCAACGGGCCAGTGGCTTTGCCTGATTGAATATCACTAACTCCAAGATACTGGTGCCAAGCGGTACGCGAAGTTTTTATTTCCAGGTTCTTGGCAATGGCTATTTTTCGAATTAAATCTTTGATCAGGTTTGGGTTTGCCGGTACGCCAGCAGGTGATTCAAGCCGCCAGTTGTCGCCAGTGCGAAGTATATTTACGGGTGTTTCTAAGCCGACTGTAGATACGGTTATTTTATTAACCTCATCTAGTTGTTCCAGTAAATTCGGAAAGAACAGGTCATTTTTATTTCCTGAATCAGCATCTACTGCGGGGTTGCAGGCAAGTAGCAAACCTGAGAGCAGCAGCACCGAAATACTTCTCCCTGCCTTAGACAACGGACACCCGCCTGCGACGCCACCAAAAGTATATACCTGCTATCGCTACCACTAAAGCGGGCATCAACAATACATTAATAACCTTCAGCCTGGTTCCAAGAGCACGAATTTCCTTATTCAAACTCTGCTGCACCTGCCGCAGTTGCCTGCGGGCTGCTACTCGTTGCTCGATATATAGTTGAATCTCGGCTTGCTGCTCCGGGCTAACTCTGGAGCCTTCTAAATCAACTGATTGCAAGCCCTTAAGGCGAGCCTCAATTTGGGCAAGCTCCTGCTGTAGCTGGAGTTCTTTGTCCCGAAGCTCTGCCTCTGCTGCCAAGCGCAACTGCGCAACTCTAGTAAATGGTCTTTGGGTAATGTTACGGGTTCGAATTGAAATCAGGTCCTGGCTACCAAGCAGGTTATCTACAGCGTTAATCAGAAAATTTCCATTATCAGCGAAGGCTGAGCTTACCACCTGATCATAAAATGCTTGCTGTCGAACCCAAAATCTATCGTCAAGCAAATCTGAATCAGCGACTACAATTACTTGTACACCAGCCTGAGCCTGAGCAATCACAGTTCCAGCAAAACCTTCAGGTACTGGTAAAACCGCTTTTGGGCTACCGCTATACCGTGCTGCCAATACAAACTGTTCCCCGCTAGCGTTAAAATCTTGTATTAGCTCTGCGGGCGACTCAATTCCGGCAACAACTGTTGCTGATAACAACCCTGCCCTGCTTGAGCTAAGTAATAGTGGTACGCTTTGCAGTTGGGCGGTGGCTGTGGATTTCAAAAAGCCAGCGGAAGAAACATTTATCACTTCAAGGTCTGCGGTAACTACATCATCCTGATTCATGCTGGCTGCCGGTAGCCCAAGAATAGCCAGGTGCCTTTGCGGTGGTTGCTCGGGACTGACACTTACCTGGAGGGCATACTCCTGATCACCGACTACCTGATCGGCGACATATTCAATCCCCCAGCCAGCCAACAGAGCCTCCAAACCAGTCAAGTGGTCAGCGGCTGTTGCTGCCCGCTCTGATAATGGATCCAGAAACATCAATAAGTTTCCGCCAGCAAGTACAAACTGTTCAATCGAAAACACCAGTTCAGCGGGTAAGTTATCCACCGCTGCAATTATCAGCACACCCAAATCAGCAGGCAACTCAGTTGCATTACTAGCCACTGGAATCACTTCATATAGTTGCTGTAACTGCCGATAAACTTCCCAGCCCGGAGTTGCCTGCCCGGCGGCAGGGTCGATTCCAGGGGTTGCTGGCAAGCCACTTAACCAAGCTACTTTTGCTGGCACCGGAGTTGCCAGCCCGGAGATCATTCTGGCCAGGTCATATTCAAGAAACACCGCTTTATCTGGCTGCAAAAACGGCATTAACTGTAAACCATCCAATTCATTGGTAGCAACCAGACCCATAAATAGATTCTTACCAGTAGCCACCGGCACTGCCTGTAACCCCAAGGCCAAGGCATCTTCTTCAGCTATAGAGAATGGTTCCGGGTCAATTTTTTCCAAAACCAGCATCCCATTTGAATACTGGCGCATTTCCTGAAGGAAATTCCAGACATCATCCGCATATTGCCGTAGTTGCGGTAGTTCCCGGCTAGCAGCGTCTGAATAATAGAATTTAAGGGTAATTTTTTGTGGTAATTCTGCCAGAATATCCTGACTACCCTGGCTCAATGAATATTGCCGGTTTTCAGTCATGTCCATGCGCCAACCAGGTAGTGTGCCCGGCACCAGAAAACTATATAGCAACAAAGCCAGTCCAAGAACCACTAACCACAAACTTGATTTAACTCGCATACGCTTCATCTGGTTCTCCGGTTGTTGAGAACCTGGACGCTTGCAAACAACCAAAACCCAATCATCAACACAAAGAACAGCACTTCTAACCAGTCAATTACACCACGCTGGAACCCCCCAAAGTGACTTATTAAACTAAGCCTTGAGACTGCATCCACCCAAAACTGCGATAACCAGCCACGAAACAGGTTCAAAATCATGGGCAACGAAGTCAGCATCAAACTAAAGCAAGCAAGCAGGGTAAAAATAAAAGCAACAATCTGATTCCGACTAAGGGCTGACATACAAGAGCCAATTGCCAGCATACTCCCAGCCAACAACCAGCTACCAAGATAACTACTAAAAATCCGTCCGTTATCAGCAACGCCCAAATAATTAACCGTCAACCACATCGGTATAGTCAACAATAAGGCCATTCCCAAAAACAACCAAGCTGCCAGAAACTTGCCCAGCACTGCCTGCCAATAAGTTATCGGTAAAGTAAGCAACAATTCCAGCGTGCCACTGTGGCGTTCCTCTGCCCATAAACGCATCGACAGGGCCGGCACTAGAAACAGATAAATCCATGGATGGAACTGAAAGAAAGGTTGCAGATCAGCAATTCCACGCTCGTAAAACCCGCCCAGGTAAAACGCGAATGCTGCTGCCAGCAGTGGAAACACCAATAAAAATACAAACGCTATCGGGGTTGAAAAATACGCCAGTAACTCGCGCCGACAAATAACCGCTACCAACCTCATGCCTGCACCTCGGTAGTAATCTTTCTGAAGACATCATCTAGCCGACCTTCTTCCTGTCGAATACTATGCACTTGCCAGCCTTCTTGTTCAGCTAATTTACTTACCTCCGGCAGTAGCTGCGCACCATCGATTGGAAATACAGTTAACTCCTGATGGCGTAATTCAACTCTAGCCGCCTGCGGCAAATTGCTTAAAGCAGAAGCTATAGCCTGGGGATCATCTACCCGCAAGGTCACCGCTTGATGATAGCGAGACTGATGCAACAAGCCCAGTGGTGTGTCATCAGCCAACAGCTGGCCGTTGGCAATTATCATCGCTCGATTACACAGCGCTGATACCTCTTCGAGTATATGGGTTGAAATGATGATAAGTTTTTCGCTGGACATTGCCTGAATCAAACGCCGAACCTCGCGCTTTTGATTCGGGTCCAAACCGTCTGTAGGTTCATCCAGAAGTAATACCGCAGGATCGTGAATAAGAGCCTGAGCCAAACCAACCCGGCGACGAAAACCTTTGGATAAAGTCTCGATGCTTTGCTCAGCAACTTCGGTTAGATACAAGCGCTCCATTATTTCAGCAACGCTAGAGTTAATGCTATGTTTTGGAACTTCCCGTACTCTGGCAATAAACACCAGAAACTGCCGCACCGACAACTCAGCGTACAGCGGCGCGCCTTCCGGCAGGTAACCAATGCACTTGCGCGCTGACAGTGAATCTTTGCAAATATCATGCCCCATAATAATCGCGCTACCCGCAGATGGTTCAAGGTAGCCACTGAGCATTCGCATAGTAGTGGTTTTACCCGCACCATTAGGGCCAAGAAAACCAAGCACTGTGCCTTTGTCTAATTTGAAATTTAGGTTTTTAACCGCCTGTATGCGCCCAAAACTCTTACTTAGGCCCTGTACTTCCAGCATTAATCAATCCTCTGACCGGTTTTATTTCAATCTCTAAAGTTTACCTTAATCCTTAGGCCGGAACACGCCAATACGCAGGATATTACGCCCGCAGAATTAAAATTTCATAAAAACGCATTTTTCCCTTTCACAAAAACCAAATACAGGCTATCGTTCTGCAACTGAATTTTATCTTGAAAAAACGTGAACCTAGTCCAATACAATCACCTGCCCGAGGGCTTGCTAGAACGCCCTGCATCTTCGCTGTACAAACAGCTTGACGGACCGACTCTGATCCATATTCCCGGAGAAATTGAAACCCCGTTATTTATCTCGGTACTCCAACACGGCAATGAGAATACTGGCTGGGAAGCGGTTCGGCGCTTATTGAAAGGTTATAGCAACGCTAAGCAACTGCCGCGTTCAATATCTTTATTGATAGGCAATGTTCAGGCGGCTAGATTTAACCGCCGCCGCCTGGATGAGCAATTAGACTTTAATCGCTGCTGGCCAACCAGTAAACCGGGTGAAGAAAAAAGCGAACTACATAAGGTTTTCCGAGAAGTTCTGGAGGTTATGCGGGTTAAAAAACCCTTTGCAGCTATAGACATTCACAATAACACTGGTCAAAACCCACATTACGCAGCCATTAATCGACTTGACAACAAATTCTTCCATTTAGCCAAGTTGTTTTCCGATACGGTAGTTTATTTCACTATCCCAGAAGGTGTGCTTTCCAACGCTTTCGCTGATATTTGCCCTGCCATTACCCTCGAATGTGGCTTGGCGGGCGACACCCATGGAACCGACCACTCACTGGCCTACCTGGAGTTATTACTACGCCTCAAAGCTCTCAATAACACCCCAGTTAAAGACATTGGCCTATTCCACATGGTGGCAACAGTTAAGGTGGCACCGGGACTGGAAATAGGCTTTAACGGCAGTCAGTGTGACCTGGTGTTGCCGCCAGAACTAGACCATCTGAACTTCCAGGAAATACCATCCAATACCACATTTGGCTCAGTCCGCAAGGGTCTTAGCCGCCCGCTGATAACAACCGATATGCACGGCATGGATGTAACCAACCGATATTTCCGCATTCAAGCAAACCAGGTACTTACCACCAGACCGGTGATGCCATCGATGTTAACCGTTAATGAACGGGTCATTCGTCAGGATTGTTTATGCTACTTGATGGAAAGGATGGACCCAACCCAAAGCAGTAACCGTCGCGATGAGCCACTGCCTGAACCTACCGGTCTGGACGCTGTGGGAGTTAAAACTATTTAAGAAGCCGCTGCTTAATACCCCCATCCCCAGAAATTGCGGCATTATCCGAGTTAGTGGTACTAAAATACCTGTATTCTTTTAAGAAAAACACGGAGTTGTAAATCCCCAAATGCATTATTTTGGGGCTGCGGGTTAGTTTACTTGCGGCATAATTAAATTGCACTTATTACTAGAATCAAAGATACTATAGTTTCGAAATTATCAAAGGAAGCGCCGCATGGAGCATTAAATTGAGAGTTTGTATATAACGCTACTAAGATACTGATAGTGTATTATGCATATAATCTAAGAATTGCCCCCCTGTTGGGATTATATATAATCCTGCAGTATTGAATGGAATCAAGAGAGAAAAACAATGAAAGTTTTAATTAAGACAACCATAATATCTATATTGATATTAAAGACTTTAACGAGCTATGCAGCAGTTGAAAGCCCCGTAATATTATTTTCTGATTTAATTTCAGCACCAGCTTCTGGCTGGAATAGTGCCAGCCCCAATAAAGGCGCAGTGGTAACAATTTGGGGTAGATATTTTGGTGCCGACCGTGGCGCTAGTTTTGTGACCGTAAACGGTGTGCAATTGCAAGCAAACGCCGATTATGTGGATACTTGGGGTGAATACAATAACCCCGTACCCTTCCTGCAAACAATTACTTTTCAATTGAATAACTCAATGACAGCAGGTGATGGCACTATTTCTGTCACGGTAAATGGAATTACTTCAAATACGCTTCCATTTCGAGTGAATAACTCCAATATATTCTTTATGGCAAAGGATGCACCAGGTCTTGACAACGGCAGTTTTGAAGACCCTTATGATAGCCCTAGCACATTCATTAACAATATGAGCCCAGGTGATGTCCTGTATTTTAGAGGCGGGGTCTATGATGAAAAATATACAGGGGGGAAAGCAATATTTTGGGTTAGGAGTAGTAGAACGGATGGTACCGAGCAAGACCCAATTGGCTTTGTTGCCTACCCTGGTGAAGATGTCTATTTTGATGCAATTACCGATGGTGATATTAGTAATTTTAATAAAGGCATTCAAATTGATGTGAGTTATATTACCGTCGCCAAATTCAGAATTGCTGCCTTCACGCGAGCGATAGATTCAGATCACTATGCACGCATAATTGGTAATAATGCCATAGGTGTTACGGTGCATGCGGCCGGAGATGGGATTATTCACAATGGGCATCAAGGTGCTAAAATTTATGGTAACACCGCTCATGGTGGGCGCACTCAAAAAAGGCTTGACCACTCTATTTATATTGATGGTTGTCAGGATATAGCTGGTGCAGACATTGCCTATAACTATTCCTATGACAACAATATTGGTAAAGGGCCACATTTTGTGGATAATCATCAACGTAATCGTTGTTCTGACGGTGAATTCATGAAATCAAACCATTGGCGTCATAATGTTATCGTTTGTGGCGCAGATAACTCAGATAGTGGCGGCATTGATAATCGCAGTCGAGGTCTCGGGATATATGATTTATCTTGGGATGCAGGGGATGCTCAGGAACCTGAACCTGCTTATATTTATAATAATTTACTGGTAGGTTGTGGTAGAGGCTGGGATGGCGCAATGTACCACGCTAATGGACATGCTAAATTCTTTAATAACACCTTGGTTAACTCTAGAGGTAAAGGCATTCAGGTAACAGGTAGTCGTCTCACCTTAACCACCGAAATAAAAAACAATGTATTTATTCATGAAGCGGGTATTAGTGATAATTATATTGATTTTACTCAAACTAATAGCACCCCTGATGTGAGCAATAATTCTTACTTTGGAGGCACTCCTTCCGCTTATGCAGGTGACTTGAATCCAGTCACCGCTGATCCACAAGTGACGGTTAACATATCTTCAGCTCATCCACTAACCATTGCTGAAACCAGCCCACTAATCGGTGCAGGAGACCCCTCTGTGTTGAATATAGTCATAGATGACTTTGACTCTATGGTTCGCCCCAACCCCATAGGGATTGGAGCAGTAGAGTTTTTCATTATTTCTAATGAAGGTGTTTTTACTAATGGCTTCGAATAAAAGCTTTATTGAATTCGAGGTATAAGTGCAACTCTATTGATTCATTCATGATTATACTGGTCTATCTATTTACCATCATTACGATTCTTTTCCATCTTGTTGCTTTTTTGTGGGAAAGCATTTTTTGGATGAAACCCGTGGTGTACGAAAATATCGTTGTAGGCATGGCTGCACCTGAAGGTATTAGTCTGCTGCAACACGCCAGTATTTTAGAAGGTTTATTTTTCAATCAGGAATTCTATAACCTGTTTATTGCGCTGGGTGCCATCGCAGGACTTGTGCTGTTTAAAAAAGGCAGTGCTGTGGTTGGTAAAACTCTGATCTGTTATACCAATTTGTTTGCACTGGGTGCAGGCTGGTACTGGCTTTCTCATCAACCGCCTACATGGGTGCCATCCTGCAGGGCGAGCCTGCTCTGTTAGCATTAGTTGCCTTATATATAAGCTCCAGAAGAGACCAAGGTCCTTGTTAAAAAGGTTTAGCTAACAACAAATATATAATCGTCAAAAGTGCGAAAACCGACACATCTCATTGAACTATTTGTGGCTGTAGTTCTCTGTGCCTGTTTCTACCCAAACTTTATTCAGAGGTTCGAGAATTTCTTCCAGCGTATAATTGGAGCTTTATAATCAAATAAAGATTTATTGTATATTTTTTTACAGCTCTTTCAACTACTAATGTCCATGGTAGACCTCTTTGATTTGCGTTTATCCATCACAAGTATAACGAAAACCATTACATGCGAAAGCACCAAAAGTGGTACAAACACGGTTGGAATCACAACTAAGGGGAACCTCGACATAGGGTCAATCAAACTCATTTGACCTTCTGGTACAAGAAACCCTGTTGAGCCTATATAAATCGCTACTGTCAAATCAATTAAGCCTAGAGTGTGCATCCAAACAGTCGCCTTAATAGCGTGAGTCCATTTGAGCCATAATGCTACCACAACAAAAGGTGCTGCGATTCCAATCGCAAAATCGCCAAAACCAGCAGGCGCTGCAAAACTTGCGGGGAGAACTCCAAAAGCCCACACTGTTAAAAAGGTAAAGCCAACGGTGCGCCATGCGTGTGGTAATGTCAGCATAGCTAAGCTTAGCCCTTGTGTCCATTGGCGTACCGATGGTATAAGTGCAAAGAGGATTACAAAGAAAACAGTGGGAGCTAGGACAGTAAAATAAAGAAGAAAATGTGTAATATTACGCGGTACTTCGTAAACCCCCAATGCTCCAATAATTCCTGTAACCACCATCCATAGTATACAAAGTATAATCGCTAAGATTACTCCACCGTATTGGTTATTATTTTGTTTCATTGTTTTCTCCGCTGGTTAATAAAAAAGTAAATGATGGTTTTATATTTGTGCTACTAGATATGCAATACCGTTGTTTCATGTGTTTAAGCCGGTTTCTTGTTTGTTGATAACATGTAAAAAACATCATGCTGCCTACCCACATAAGCAAGAAATAAATTAATAAAAATCCCTGCAATGAGCTCGCGATTTTCTCGTGAGGATTTAGCAGTAACTAACCCGCATATTTCATAGTATCGGTACAAAATAGCTATGTTTAATGTAAGGTTATCAGTGGTACGCGTCGAAATTTTTGTTTTAAGAAATGAAGCCCATTAAAGATAAAAATTTTAATTTTTTGTAGCATCAAAATTATTCATAGTGTAATTGCACTACATAGATGTGTCAACACTTTTTACTTAAAGAGACCCTGATAAATACCAAAATGATAGTTGACTTTTTAAAATATTACAGATATAGTGTAGCTGCACGTTGCAAGTAGAATTAGATGTGATTACAGATGAAATGGTGGCAATAAATTGCCAGTGCTATAAATTGCGAAGGGTGACACGTAAAGTTACACGAATTTATAATGATGCTCTACGCCCTGTGGGTATTAATGCCAATCAGTTTACGACTCTTATTGCTGTCAGCCTGATGGGACCTGCTTCGATTACAAATATATCGGATAAATTAGGCATGGAGCGCACCACGATAACGCGAAATTTAGTGCCATTGGAAATAGCTGGTTTTATAAAACTACAGTCAGGGCATGGTAGAATACGTAATGTCTTGATTACCCCCAAAGGTAGGTCAGTCATTAAGAAAGCAAAACCGGCTTGGTCTGATGCGCAGAAACAGGTGTTAGAAACTATTAGTGAATCAGAGCTAACGAGTTTCAATAATGTTTTAGAGAGATTCGCTTGAATATACATGGGTAGGGATGAGCTACTTTCAGTCTGTATAACTTCTAAATTATCAGGAAAAACACCACTTGGAGACTTAAATTGATTGTTTTTGTGAACTAGTTCTCCTTATTTTAATAGATTTAAACTTATAATGCCAAAGCTGACCTCCGTTAGGGGAGAGCCAGTCCTTTTGAACAGCAACAAATAGAATAGAGAAAAACAATGAAAAAATTGATTAAAATAACCATAATATCTATATTGATATTAAAGAGCTTACCGAGCGTTGCAGCAGCTGAAACCCCCGTAGTATTATTTTCTGATTTAATTTCAGCACCTGCTTCTGGCTGGAATAGTGCCAGCCCCAATAAAGGCGCGGTGGTAACAATTTGGGGCAGATATTTTGGTGCCGACCGTGGCGCTAGTTTTGTGACCGTAAACGGCGTGCAATTGCAAGCAAACTCAGATTATATGGATACTTGGGGTGAATACAATAACCCCGTACCATTCCTGCAAACAATTACTTTTCAATTGAATGACTCAATGACAGCAGGTGATGGCACTATTTCTGTAACAGTTGGTGACAGCACCTCCAACACTATTCCTTTTCGAATCAATGCCTCCTCTATATTCTTTGTGGATGATGTAAATGGTAGAGGCGCAGGAACTTTTGCTGACCCTTGGGGGGAATCAGGAATTGACAATATGGTTGACACTATGACCCCAGGAGATGTGGTTTATTTTAGAGAGGGTGTTTATGATGTCGCTTATAATGGCGGTAAATCACCTATATGGGTCAGGTCTTCTGAGCCAGCAGGCACAAGACAAGACCCCATTGCTTATGTTGGATACCCAAACGAAGATGCTTATATGGACGGAATAACCAATGGGGATACCTCGAATTTTAATAAAGGCATAAAGATTGATGCTAGAAA
>JAJRYF010000032.1 GCA_024275935.1 Gammaproteobacteria bacterium
GCTCCTAGTACGAGAGGACCGGAGTGGACGAACCTCTGGTGTTCCGGTTGTCACGCCAGTGGCATTGCCGGGTAGCTAAGTTCGGAAGGGATAACCGCTGAAAGCATCTAAGCGGGAAGCCTCTCCCAAGATTAGATTTCCCAATCCTTGAGATTGTAAGGGCCCTTGTAGACTACAAGGTTGATAGGCTGGGTGTGGAAGCACAGTAATGTGTGAAGCTAACCAGTACTAATTGCCCGAGTGGCTTGGTCATATAACACCAAAGCTGATTTCTGAAGAAGGAATTAATTTCCTAGGCTTCAGACTAAGCAGATTACAATATCTGCTGACACGAAAGATGTGAAAGCATCTTACGCTCTTGACAAAAACTCTTCGAATGACGGTAAAGAAACCTGTCAGGGATAAAACCCTCAGGAGACCAAAACTGGTCACATTCATGTAAATGTATGTGCGGTCGTTTCTTTACTATCACCAGCTTGTCTAGCGGCAATAGAGCATTGGCACCACCTGATTCCATACCGAACTCAGAAGTGAAACGATGCATCGCCGATGGTAGTGTGGGGTTTCCCATGTGAGAGTAGGTCACTGCTAGGCATTATTTAGATAAAAACCGACTAAGCGTCAGCTTAGTCGGTTTTTTTTTACTTTCGAGTTGCCTAGCAGTGACTAGGTCAGGTGGTCTTTATTGGTAGGCATTAATTGAAGGAAAACTGACTAAGCATTAGCTTGGTCGGTTTTTTTTTACTTTCGAGTTGCCTAGCAGTGACCAAGCTCGTCATTCCGGAATACCCCACTTTATCATCCCGGAAATGCGAGTAGCATTATCCGGGATCTAGTGCCTCGGTATGGATTCCTGGATCTGTTCTTCGCCGCCCCGGAATGACAAGGAAAATCTAATCTCCAAGAAACTCCCATGCCGTCACCCACACATTAAGGTGCCCCTACTTCATTTACGAATAGATCAGAGCCTTACTTCTTCGCAACCAACACCAAACGACGGTAGCCAAACCATGAGGCCTCTGGCCTTACGATCTCAGCTTGAGAGAAGCCAGCATGTAGCAAGCGACTGCTTATATCAGAGCCATAATCTCGATAGACCAACTCAGAGCACTGGACTGGTTATTGGGAGCAAGGAATGATGACTTCACTCCCAACCGACTTTGAAGGCAATTACGACAGTGAAATTAAACAGTTTTGGTATGAGCACTTTGAGAAACTACCAGGTAACGCGCAAATACTTGATGTCTGCACTGGCAACGGGGCAATAGCTTTATTGGCAGCTGAATATAGCACTGAAAACAACAAGTCTTTTCAAGTCACTGCAACCGATTCCGCTCAAGTGAATATGGAAACATTACTTAAACGATTTCCTGAAATACAAGAGCTGGTTCAAAAAATAAACTTTAAAGATCAAGTTGCCTTAGAAGAATTTGGTGCCAATAAAGAGTCCTTTGATTTTATTTCTAGCCAATACGGTATTGAGTATTGTGATTGGCCTAAAGTCAGCAGTAAATTGGCGAGCTGGTTAAAGCCAGGCGGATCAATGGTTTTTCTGAGCCATGCAATAGATACACGCATTTTAGAGTTAAGCCAAAACGACTATGACCTCTTAGAGTCAGTAAATTTCTCGAAACACATAAAAGAGCTGATAGATAATAACGCCGACCAAAAAGAAGTACAAGGCTATATAGTGCTGCTTGGCCAAGTGCTCAGCATAAGTAAATTGAGTCAAGTATCACCAACAATAAAACCATTATTCGACAGCTGTAAATTTGTTATGACAGCGAGTGAAGAGGAGTTTGATAAAAGAAAAAACCAACTATTCTTATACTTTAACAGTATTTTGTGGGGCAGAGCTCGTTTTCTGGACTTGCTTGAAGTTCATAATAAATTATCAAAAGATCCAAAATGGTTTCAAATTTTTGCAGTTGATGGCGTAAAGATGAAAGGTGAGAGTCGAGTCCTCTTTCAAGGCAAGCCTGCAGGTGATGCATATATTTTCCAAAAATCAGCTTAAGGGTATGTAAGCTCTATATTAATCAAAGCACCACTAAAATTTACTTCACCGAATAATAGAGTTGCTCACAAATGCTGGGTTAATTGGCCTGGCTAAAACTGGCTAGAACTCCGCCTTGGGTGCCTAACAACTCCAGCTGATTATTCTTAATTCTGAAGCTGTTGGTATCAGCCATAACCTTACTCATAGCCTGTTCAATAATAGTAAAATCCGGTGGGCAGGCCATCATAGTACCTGCAGACAAGCCAAAGCTAAGCTTTTCAGCCTCAGTTTCATAGCTACTGGAAAATTGGTTGCAACCGGTTTTTCCACTAACGCTGCCATCTCTTTTGAAGTCCATATAAACAACCTCCGAGGGCGATATATCGTCGGGTATGCTTAAGCCGCTAATTGAGTCTAAGTACCATTTGTTTTCCAGTGTTACAACACGCAGTGGTGCAAAGCGTAGTACTGGCATATCGTCAATCAACAAATGCAAAGTACCGAGGCTTATTTGGAAGCCATTGACTTTAGCCAGCGCTTTGTTCATCTCAGCCTCCACTTCACCCCGGTCACCTGGGCAGGCTTTGCGGGTGGTCATGAAAGGCCCAATGCTAAGCGTGCTGTATTCTATCTGGTAACTGCTGTTAAAGCTGTTACAAGCTAAAGAGCCGCTTATCTTACCGCCTTCAGTAAACTGCAATTGTGCTTGGTTCAAGGCTTGGTTTCTGGACATATCTTTGCCGACTACCTCGATCAAACGCCAGTCAGTATTAGTGAGTTTAGGTTGGCTTGCTATGTTCTTGGCGGTCACTAAATCCAGCACCCAGCCAGCCTCTCCAGCTCTAAGCTTGTATTCCAGTTGGCGGGTACCACCGCTGGCTTGCGCATTGCTATCTCCTGATTGGTAGATTGGGAAACTGCGTATCAATGACTTTCCATCTATACGGAACTCATCGTGCCCCTGGTAACCGGGTTGTTCCTCAACGCTAATTTCGGGCAGGTATATAGGGGTAATAGAAATTCCTTTATTAACAGCAAAGGCTGCCAGACTGCCATAGCTACCGCTACCGGCGGAAGTGATATATACATAAATTTCGGGATAGC
Organism: Gammaproteobacteria bacterium; assembly: GCA_024275935.1. Classification (GTDB taxonomy): domain Bacteria; phylum Pseudomonadota; class Gammaproteobacteria; order Xanthomonadales; family SZUA-36; genus SZUA-51. Next base: position 3,104 of record JAJRYF010000032.1, read on the forward strand.
CATTGCTGTCAAGATCTGCAATTTCAGCCCCAGCGACGCTACCGTCTATCTCCTCTTTAATGAGGTCATCTTGCTCCACTCCAACTGGGGCTATAGTAAGATTATTCAACGAGCCCTGATTGGTCGCACTCAGATGAAAGGTAACACCCTGCATTTGCAGTTTTTGTTTATAACCACTTACTTCAACGCTGTTATCTGCAGACCCAATAGTTGGATCCCAGTAGACGAAAATGCTGTCTTCACTGGTGCGATAAATCACTAGGCTTTTGTCTCCGGGGGTATGTTCGCGGGTGACTTTTTTGCCATTGGCATCTATATAAAGCATGGGCTGTTTATCATCGGGGATAAAATCGTATTCTTTTCCGCTATCAAGAACAATATTGATATGCCCCTGTCGTTGGGAGAATTTGCAGTGACTGACGCTCGAGGCCTGATCCGATCCTTTGGGGTATATATCGCAGCGAGCCGTAACTGTATCGGCTTGAAGGCTGGTGCTTAAGGCTAGAGCAGCGATTAAAGCGAACTGGGATTTAATAAAAATGGGCATTCTTTTTCCTATTTTAGAGTCGAATATATGACATCTAGTTTACTACAGTTGAGGGGGGTGAGAATTGCCATTCGGGACAGACCCCAATTAAATCCTACTCAGCACCCGATCATCAAATAGTTTTTTAAAATAATCAGTTCCCTTCAGAAACGACCTATGCCAGGTCTGGGATGATTTAATTTCAACCGGTATTAGTTTATTGCCATTTTGAATAATCAGATCAACCTCATTAGCGTGGCTGTAAAGGTAGAAAAACAAGCTACCGTTGCCAATAACATGGCAGTTACTGGAATGAATACTATTCTGTGGCCAAAATAACTTGACCACTACACCCTGGCTAAAGTAAATTGCAAAGTATGTTGTTAATAGGGTAATCTATAGAAATAAAAATTGAGTTGTTGCTTTTATATTGGGAGGATTTATGGGTTTTATTGAGAAAATGTCAAAACGACCATTTTTGACTGCATTGATTGTTTACGCAGTTTATGTGAGTGTATTTATACTCCCACCACTCTTTGTTACCTCGGATCCTGATGCCCATGGAATCACAGGTATCGAAGGTGCGCTGACGCAATGGAAGGTGCAACTCGGGTTTTCTCTCTTTTTTATTATCATCATCACATCACTGGGCTGGTGGAAAAAGATCGGCTGGGTAAGGCCCCACCCGGGTAGTTTGAAGTTTCTGATTCCACCTCTTTTGTTTGTAGGCTTTATATTTACCATGAACTGGGTAACAACTGACGACCCGGTGGGTTTCTTCACCGAACCGGGCCGGCTCTTGCAAGTGGTCGGCCTCCTGGTGGTAATGCTGGGAGTCGGCTTTACTGAAGAAAGCATGTATCGCGGAATTTTGTTTTTTGGTGTTGAAAAAAAATATTCAGCCATGACAGCGGTATTTGTAACCGCACTTATATTTGGTCTGTTTCATTATGTGAATTTATTTGGAGGCGCAGACCTTCCGACAACTAACTTACAGGTTCTGCATGCAATTGCAGCCGGTATTTTATATGCCGCTTTACGCTTGCGTATCGGGGCGATTTGGGTGGTAATGATTTATCATGGCCTGTGGGATTTCTTTACCTTTCTCGGGCAGAGCATTAATCCGATTGAAACACCGGCAGAGCCGGCAGCAATTACTCTGAGCACCACATTAATGTCGTTTATGCCGGCCCTGGTTTATGGCTTGTTTGTGCTCTGGTGCTGGTATGTCTGGCAAGGTAAATCGGGGGCAGACCCCAATTAAACCCCTGAAACTAACGCATGATACCACCGGCGGTTGCTCCGCGAGGGGGTGTATCAATCAGTAATAATCGGGGTCAGAGTAATAATAATCGGGGTCATAATAATCGGGGTCAGAGTAGAATACACATGGTATATTAGTGCAATGAGAATGAGTATTGCAAATAGCTAGATTAGCCCGAGTCACCCCAATTGGCGTTCCGCAGCATATAATCTAAAGAGGAAATAACCGCCAGGTGTGCTTTGGTTCTGATGCGGATATGAAAGCTTACTTGCACTGGTTAAAAGAGTTTTCGAAAAAGTATTCTGTTGAAATTCATGCTTGGGTATTAATGACAAATCATATTCATTTGCTCTGTACGCCACAGGCAGAAGACGGGCTAAGCTAGATGATGCAGTCACTAGGTCGGATGTATGTTCGTTATTACAACTTCACCTATCAACGCACGGGTACGCTTTGGGAGGGCCGTTTTAAATCCAGCTTGATCCAGACTGAACCTTACTTGCTTGAGTTGTACCGATATATCGAATTAAACCCTGTTAGAGCGAATATGGTTGATGACCCAAGTGACTACAGTTGGTCAAGTTATGGATGTAATGCTTTGGGAATAGATACCGGACTGCAAACACCGCATGAACTTTATCTCAGATTGGCAAAGAGCAAGCCTGAAAGGCTGTCAAACTATCGAGACTTGTTCAAAGCCCATGCTAATGTTGAGTTGTTAAAGGAAATACGAGGCCGTATAAATAAAGGCCTGGCTTTAGGAGATGAAAGATTCACGACTGAAATAGAGAGATTGACTAGTAAGCGTGTAACAGCCAGGGTAGCAGGGCGACCAAAGAAAAGTGTCGATAAGGGATAATTTTACTCTGACCCCAATTATCTTGACCCCAATTATCAGGGAGAGGCTCACTCTGACCCCAATTATCACAATTATCTAAATTATGGTATATTACTCTTTCATTTTTATGGAGGATTATTTGTAATGAAAAACATTAAATCTAAATCGCTGCTTGTAATGCTGGTCAGCGTTGCTATGTTGGCTATAAGCAGTAATGCACAGGCAGTAGTGTCAGTTGCCGGAATGAAAGCTTGTAAAGTTGCTGTGCTTGAGAAATCAAAATTTCGCGATTTGCCAATGGCTGCAGTTTCTGTGTACCCGGGCAATAAACAGAACAAAGCACATTTTACAGTTAAATGGGACGGTCTTCGCGGGGAAGGCAATTGTATAGTTGATGGTAGCTATGTTGAGAAGGTAAAAATCAACCAGTTCCATGATGGTCGTACCGCCAACAAGCCGCCTAAGTGGGAAAGCAAGGACAGTCTTGATGGGTTCTACTGGGATCGTCAAATCGGTATGTGGCGGGATCCAGCCGGGCGTAAATGCCACAGCTGTACACCTGAAAATGGCTTCCCCAACAAGTCACGATCTAGCTATAGTTCCTATAGTTCTAAAAACGAATTTGAACGGCAAATGCAACGGCAGATACGCAATGGCTTATCTGATGAGGATATTCGAGCCCTGAATCATATGGCAGAAGATCGCCGTTAAAGTAATTATTGCTAAGGTATGAAATCTGGCAGCGGTCTTCGGACCGCTGTTTTTTGTCTGCGATTTTGTGAATTTATCCTCCTATCATTCTGTCAAAATATTAATGGACTGATTCAACGCCGATTGCCCCCAACCATAAAATAAGCTGATATGTTAGCTCGGTTTGCCTTCAATCCAATAGTATAATCAGCTAAGTCTAGGTAATATGTACTGCTTAGATAATTATTATTTAGTTCTCTGGAGTCTTAGATGAGCACAAAACCAGCAGTTATTGCCCCTTCAATATTATCAGCTGATCTGGCAAACCTGGGTGCCGATGTAGATAAAGTATTAAAAGATGGCGCTGACTGGGTGCACTTTGATGTGATGGATAATCACTATGTTCCTAATCTCACTTTTGGTCCTGCAGTTTGTAAGGCCTTGCGTAATTACGGAATTGAAGCACCAATTGATGTGCATCTAATGGTTAAGCCGGTTGATAGAATAATTGGTGATTTTGTTGATGCTGGTGCAAGTATTATTACTTTTCACCCGGAGGCTAGTGAGCATGTGGATCGTTCCTTGCAGTTAATCAGGACTGGTGGTTGTAAGGCGGGCTTAGTATTTAATCCGGCTACATCTCTTGATTGCCTTGAATATATGCTTGATAAAATCGATATGATTTTAATTATGTCGGTGAACCCGGGTTTTGGGGGGCAGTCTTTTCTGCCTTCGGCTTTAACTAAGTTACGCCAGGCGCGAAAAATAATAGATAAAAGCGGACGCGATATACGCTTGCAAATTGATGGTGGGGTTAAGATAAATAATATCGCAGAAATTGCAACTGCTGGTGCCGATACATTTGTTGCAGGTTCTGCAATTTTTGGATCAGCTGACTATAAACAAACGATCGCCGCGATGCGTTCTGAGTTAAAAAGCTAGCCGCTTCTTTGTAAAACATCCGGATTTGTCTTTGGAGTTCGAATCATTTCTGCGTGCTGGGCAAAAGTCCCTTCACCGTGACCTAGAAATTGCGATAAACGCGAAAGCTCCTGTATTTTAGTTGCAGGACTCACTAACCTGTCGTAATCAATCATTATCAAGGGGCACTCCTGCAGATGCGCCTGTCTGGATTGTATATACAGATGCTTATAGCCAGTAAATATTCTCTGTAAAGACTTCTCTTCGGTGCGCTCAAAACCCCGACGAATAATTGAGTTCACATTATCAAATAGGTGTCTTCTTACTAGAATAACTTTGAAGCTTTTACCCATACTAGCTAGGTCATGAATGTCGGGTACGAAGCAGGGCCTGGAGAAAGGGTAGGAGCGCTTGTAGATTACTGTGTTTACGGTATCTGGGAGCTCAATCTCGCTTGCCTGTAACAACCACTTATTCCGCCGCCGGTCACTACGGCGCGGTAGCCGCCAAAACTTGCGGCTGAGTTTATTAAGCTTCTTGCCGGGTTTTTCCAGCCCCTTAGTGATGTACTTACCACCCAGGCAGACATGGCCCGGCAAGGTCTCTAATAGCTTTAGGGTTATGGTGGTGCCAGAACCCTCAACTCCGGCTATAAACAGAAGTTCGCAATTTTTTATATGGTTTTTCATAATATCTTAGCGATCCACAGAGAACATTAAGTCTACACCAGAACCCTCTTCGCCGGAGGTTCCCTGAACTGCCCAGTGTTCGGTCAGTTCGTAGCGTACAGAGATAATATTACCTGAATCAAATAGACCCAGACCATAACTTACAAAAAGTTTAGGGTATAAGTAAGTGCCTATATTTAATGCGCCGACACCACTACCGTGGTCAAAACTGCTGCCGGTAGCTACATAAGCAGCCGCAGTTTCTTCATTTGTAGGTGGGTCGGTGAATAGTTTCAGTTGTAAATTTGAAGGCCTGCCAGTTGCTCTAACTCCGGCTGTTTCAACTTGGGCATCGCCAAATATGTGCCGAACCGCAGATACATCCACTAGTGGCTCAAGTACCGACTTTCCATCAAAACGGATAATCGAATCCTCAAAATTAAGGTTCTGGCCGTACTGCTTGAAATAACCATCGGCTATCCGGATTTCTCCGGTTGCCTGGGGAATGCTGTTATTTTTATTAAAGTTCAGATTTAGTTCACCTTCCAACTCGGCTTCCACACCATCGGCTTTGAAAACCACATCATCACCCAAGTGTAGTTTCAATTGACCAACTATCGGAATCGCGGTGGTATGCTCTACTGGTGCTATTTCCGGGAGGCCACTAACTATTACATCTTTCGATATTGAGGCGCTGTCTAAAGAGCCTGGCAATGGCTTGATTCGCGCCGCCGGGATAATTATTTCGCCAGCTACTTGGAGTTCGCCGCTAGTAAGCAGTAGTTCTATGTCAGGGCTTACGGTCACAGCTAGATTCGGCTGGTTAATAAACTGTAAGTCATTACCACTAAGGCTGAGACTAAGTTTTGGCTGATCTTGGGATGAGTCCAGTTTAAGTTCTATACCGCCTTTGCCACCCCCTGCCAGGAAGCTTCCGCTCAAGCCGGAGGTTTGCCCGGGTACTAAACTTCCATCGAGGTTTAACTGAGTTAGTTCCAGACCAAGGGGGGTATAGAAAAGATTTACATTATTCAGCTTCGCTGAGCCGGATAGTTTGGGCTCTACTATATCCCCAAGTAGCTGCATATTTATATCTACTGCACCACTTAGTTGATCCAGTCCTGGGACTAGCCATTTAAGGCTGCTTAGGTCAGCGACTTGCAGGTTAATTTTGCTCTCAACAGTAGCAGTTTTCGGGTTACCGAGATTATGTAGATTGAATTTTATATCCAGGGCATCATCTCCTGACATCGGCAGCCATGCGGAGGCGCTAAATAGTTTCTTTGGGTCGAGCTGCATTTTTAACCAGCCCTCGCCAGTTTCGAGGTAGCCAGCCTCAATATCAACAGAGGCAATTATTCCTGGATTGACAATCAGGTCGACACTACCAGTGCCATTCATATAGTTAGCCTCGCGGTTGTTAGTTATTGCTTCAAGCCAAATTACTTTGCCACTTAGCGATTGTCCTATAGCCAAGTCCACCGGAAAATATGCAGTGACCCAGGCAAGCGGGAAGTTTTCCAGTAACATGGTGGTTTCGATGTTCTGTGCTCTGGCTTCGGCAGCCTGTCGGGATAAACATACCTCAGCCATCAGCTTATCTGGTTGTTGGCGGAAGCAAGCTGGCGAAAGCTTGAAGTTACTGCCGGTAAATTCGAAGCTGGTAGGTACTTGTAGTGCCATGGGTCCGGTAACTGGTGAGTCGGTTGTTAGACTTTTAACTTGCCCGGCAACCCGTGGTTGAGCAGAGTCTATAAAAATCTGGAAATCAATATCACTATTAAGGCTGTAGTTTGTTGATTTGGCGGTAAGGTTTAATGCTTGACCGTCTGGCCGCGTAGCCAGCGGCATAATTTTTATAGATACGGTATCTATTTGCTCTTCAAAGCCCTTGACCTCCAGCTGGGTGCCTTGTAAATCGCCGCTGATAAGCATTACCCCGTTAGTTTCTGGGAACGCAGCTTCGCCCTCAAAATTAAATTCTGCCAGACTCAATCCAGTAGCTTTTAGGCCTTTGCCAGTTGCGGAAACTATGAGTTTATTTTGCCCGCTTTCTGTCTGTTGAAATTCTCCCTTAGTGTGTATGGAGCCACTCAAGTCTGTGACCCACTGTGAGAGGTCAGGAATTTCAAGGTTAAATTTACCCTCGGCTTTGAGCAGGTTTTCAATAGCTCCCTGACCATCAAGTTTTAGTTTGGATTCACCACTTTGCGCGCTTACCTGATTAAAAGACCACACTCCATCTGCATAATTAACTCCCCCACTGGCAACCACAGCTTGCTCGCGGAATTGGCCGCTTAACTGGGTTAGCTGAATCTGTAGCTGAGTGTCTGTCTGCCATTCCAGTTGTAAAGCTAAATCAAGTTTGCTGGGATAGTCTTTCCAGAAGCTTCCAAGGTTGAGTGCTTTAGCGTTTAAATCCATAGAAGCTTGCATCTCTGGCTGCCACTGAACCTTGCCAGTTAAGTTAGCGCTACCTTCCAGTAGCAGGCTATTAACACTATCTAAAGTCAAACTGTCCCGATTTCCATGACCCTTGAGCATGTAGTTACCAGCCGGTATTTGCTGGCCCTGAAGGTCAAGTTCGGCATTTACCGAATAGGCATCTGGGGTACCACTTGCAGTTAAAATACCTTGAGGGCTACGATACTCTGCCAGCACCCCGGAGGCTATCGGCCACTCAAGATTTTGCCACCCCAAATTTGCGGTGACAACTTGTGCGTTTATTTCAATTTCCCCGTTAATTGCAGCGTTGCTATCGTCAATTACCGCCACCAGCTTATCAAGTCTTAGTGTGCTGGTAGAAAAGTCGACCTGGGTGGAAGCGCTGGTAGTTGCAGTTAGTGGCCAGCCGGCGATAAAATATCCGGCTTTGAAGCGTTCCAAATTAATTCTTCCTGAACCACTTCGGTCAGCCGTTTGCAGCTTGCCATTGAAGTCTAGTTGCCCAAGTTCTCCCGTAAGGCTAAAGCGCTCGACCTTGAGCGCTTGTGTGTTCTCAGTACTGGCCAGTAAGTCCCACTGGGCGGTTACGGCCTCGATTTGTGGCCCGGAAATCTCCAGCTCTGCCTGTCCGCTAAGTTGCCACTGCTCTAATTCTCCCTCGCTTGCCAGATTCAAATCATTGAGTTGCATGCTGTTGTTTGCACTCAAGGGTAGGCTCAGAGCTTCACTGCTTAACTGCGCTTGCCATTGTGGCTTGTCAGCAAGGTTACGCAATTGGGCTTGTAAGTTGAAATCCACAGAGCCTGTGGCGTTAAGCGTGGTGGCGGTGTGGTTAAAGTTGCCGTCCGCCTTCAGTTCGAATTGGGTCGATAATAGCTTGGCTAGATACGGGTTGTCTGTAGCGGCAATTGAGTTTACCGACATTCCAAGTTCAATTTCATGTTGCCATGGCGCGCTCAAGCTTAACTCCCCGGAAAGCTCTGCCACGCCGGTAATTAATGCAGTTTCATCCGCAGATAGATAACTAAGATTGGTTTCCAGATTGTGCAATTGTAGTTGTTGTCCTGCTGCCAGTGACAGCTTGAGATTGTCTGCCTGGATCCAGATTTGTTGGTCGCGGTAAATCAGCTCTGCAATATTTAGCTTGGTGATCTCCAGCTCAAGTGGCAAGCTTAAATCGTCTATTGTTTCGGCAACACCAGTATCGGCATCACTTTGGGAAATATCCAACAGGCCGATATTCAAATTATTGATTTTGACAGCAAATGGTAGCAGGCTGTATTCAAGCTTGGCTGATAACTGGCTAAGTTTAACTTCCGTGCCAGCATCAGCATAGTATATTTTTTTAATTTTGAATCCATTAGCCAGCGTACCCGAGGTTCCGGTGATGCTGATTTGTGGCTGTTGCTCAGAGGTGGCAAAGCTTAGCAACCAGTCTAGCCCTGATTCAGTGCGGTTAAGCCACAGCCAGGCTGACCCGAGCAGCAGGGCGGTGGCAATCAGGCTTAGCAGCAGGTATTTATGCCATTTCTTCATGGTAATGAGCGGCCTAAATTTAATAAAGGTGAACCAATTGAGAAGTGAATGGTTAAGCTGGTATCGTTATTATCCAGGCCTTTGGCTAGATCTAGCCGTACCGGGCCGACCATGGTATAAAAGCGTAAGCCAATCCCAATGCTGGATTTCAATTTGAGTTGTGAGTAGTCATTAAAGGCATTGCCGGTATCTGCAAATGCCGCCAGCGACCAGTCTTCATTCAGCTTATATTCTATCTCCGTGCTGGCAGCGAGCAGATTGTTAGAGCCGTTTTCGTTATTACTTAGTTCTTCAAAGCCATAACCACGCACGCTGTAAGTGCCACCAGCACGGAACCGGAACTGTGATGGTAGTTCCGTCATGGAAAGCCTTACCTGTGTGTTGCCATCAGCTACCAGCAGGTCAGTTACTAAAGCATTAGAATAGCCAGCCTCAGCCCGTAAGGTAAGCTTCCAATTGTTCCCGAGTTTCATGCTGTAGTGGCTGCCGAGATACACTTGCCAATAATCTATATCTGAAGCCAAGCTGGTATTTGAATAGAGTCCGCGGGCGCGCAAATGTAAGCCCGCAGCAGCAAAGCCGGAACCCTGAATGTTTAGTGACTGCCATTCCGCCCCAAGCACCAGGCCGGATTGTGAGGTTTTCAGAAAACTTTCCAACCCGGGGTTCATTGCAATTAAGTCGTCATCTGTCGGGTTGGTGTTACCAAGCGCATCAAATTTTTCATTCAGATAGCCAACAAATAAAGTTTGGCTAACAGGTTGCCGCCAGTCGCCTAACCAAAATTCACGCAAAAAACCAGCCCGTAGCCAGAGTATATCCCGGGGGCCCTCGATTGCCGGGAACACTCCCTTACCAGTGCTGTCATCAATAAAGCTAAAGTCGTCTTTTTCTCGTAAATATTGGCCGGAGGAAACAAAAAACCGGCCTGGTTTCGAGCTTACCGGTAGTTTGTAGTCCGCTCGCAGGGTCATCTCCAGGTCTTGCTGCTGGATGCCTATGCCAACTGCCAGTCGGTCGCCTCTGGGTGATAACAGCCGCCTTTCCCAGCCAAGTTGTAGCCGTGCTCCCCGGTCTGTGCCGTAACCCAATGTGGCTTTATACCGATTGCGTTCACGCAGTTGTGGACGGACCTTTAGGTGTACTTTTGGAGGTATAGACTCAGCATCAATGTCAGTTTCTATCTGGATAAATTTAAAATAAAGAGATCCCGCAATTCTGGCGCGCAGGTCATTCATTTTTACATCTGTATAGGGGCTGCCTGCATCAATCACCTGAAACTTATCAACTATATTCTGGTTCAATGCCGCAGACTGAATATCAATATCCCCAAAAACAAATTGTGGGCCGGTGTCTAGTTGCAGGTTTATTACCGCCTCGTTAGTTTTAGCATTTACCAGAACTTCATGCTGTTTTGTTTCCGCCGCCAGAAAGCCAAGAGAGCTAGCTAATTGAGTGAATGACTGTTTAGCGTCTTCGTATTTCTGGTGCAGAAGTCGCTCGCCAACTGGTAGCGGCCATTGTTGTTGCCATTGTTTAAAGCTTTCAGTTCCAGCGCCAGCGCCGCTAATTTCCAGATTTAATTCGCGCACGCGTACCGCTGGACCGGTGTCGATTTGCATCTGCCAATGCCAGCCCTCAGCTGTAGTGCTTACAGTTATGTCCAGTTCAGGGTGGTAATAGCCGAAAGCCTGTAATGCAAGACTTAGTTCCTCACTTGCATCGATCTTTAGCATCTGCATATGCCGCGCTCCCAGCTTGAAATCAGCGGTATAGCCGAAGGCTGAAATACTGGACCGGACACTACCCAGCATTGCCTCATCAAGGCCCTCTACGGTTATGTCCAGAGTGCCAACCAGCTGGCCTGAATTAGCTCTAGACTCCTGCGCTTGGGCAGCAGTTAACAAAGCCGTCAGCAGCAGCAAAGATATTATTCGGATAAGGGAAGGCTTGGAGAATTTCACAGTGCTAGTCTGACATAATCTGCTAGCCATATAAACATGTTGTAGCGCAAAATTGGATATAAAATGGGGCCAGCTGCAGACAGAGGGGATCAATTTGTCAGCTGGCCCCGATTTCAGGCTAATGGGGGTGAATCAATGATCAGGGAGATAGCACACCCATTAGCCCGAAAGAGGAATTTACCAAGGTTCAAATACTAAACTGCCGAGGTAGGGTTGTTACAGTGGCAAAGGTAATGGTTCGGGCTAAAAGATGAATTGGAGCTTTCGGTAGACTTCAGCCCCGTATGTTTCTGGTTGTGATTTGTTGGGGGTTCGCAAGTCCACCCCCAACCTGCTGTTTGGGTTTCAGCTTTGCCAATTTATGTTTGTAGCTGCGGGAGAGCTTAACCACTTGCCCGCTATCGAGGGTCAGGAAGTACTCACCATTGATATGCGCCTGCATACATTTGATTTTGTTTATATTTACTATGGTTGAACGGTGAATGCGTTGCAATGTGCCTGCATCTAGCTGGGACTCCAGGGCTTTCATAGTTGAGCGCATGATATGGGTCTTGCCATTGGCATGTACGCACATATAATCGCCAGCAGCATCAATCCAGTCAATATGGCTTTGAACCACCCAGGTAGTACTGCCGCTATCACGAATTGCCAGGCGCGGAGATTTAGTCTGAGCTCGGTTTTTCAGAATACTTTGTTTGCGTTGTTTTAATTGTTGGTATGCATTCACTGTTTCACCGCTGAGGTTGCTGGCCAAGTTGTACGGAAACGACTACCGGCCCTCTGGATTCATTTTGGTTATAGAATATATGACCGCACTTTCTACCAAGGGTTGCAGCACCAAGCTACTTTACTTCAGTCGGGAGTAAAATTGCAGTAGTTTTTAAGTATTCCCATGCAGGAGCGCGGGAGACTAAGATGCAGCTCCGAATTCTGCTGATAACCATATCACTTTAGCGTTTTTGAGTCAGGATTTATTGTTAAGGGCACCCCCTATTAATTTGAATTTCAAGATACGCGTCCCTAAATTTATAGATGTGCATTTAAGGTAGAAATATGCTTGCTCACTCGCGGTTATCAGGCTTGGGCAAACAGGCGGCGGTAGCCGATAGCCTCGGCAAGATGGTGGCTGCGGATATCGGTCTCCGCCTCCAGATCGGCAATGGTTCTGGCAAGTCTTAGCACTCGGGTAAAGGCTCTTGCCGATAGGCGCAGTTGCTCGCACGCTTGCAGTAGAAACTGTGTATCAGCCTCATGGAGCTGGCAGTATTGCTTTAATTGCTGATTATTAAGCTGGGCATTGGCAAAGCCTTGCCTTTGTTGTTGCTTTTGTCTGGCTGCCTCTACCATGGTGCGCACATCGGCACTTTGTGTTTGGGCTTTTCCGGGATTAGTGATTTCCTTTAATGGCAGTCTGGGAACCTCTATTTGCATATCAATTCGATCCAATAGTGGTCCTGAGATTCGCTGAAGGTAGCGAGCAATTTGTTCACCACTGCAATTACATTGGCCGCCAGGATCACCTGAATACCCGCAGGGGCACGGGTTCATTGCTGCCAGAAACTGGAAGCGTGCCGGGTAGGTGGCTTGTCTAGCGGCTCTGGATATCATTATCTGACCAGACTCCATCGGTTCGCGCAAAACCTCCAAAACATGGCGTGAGAATTCGGGTAATTCATCTAAAAATAAAATTCCGTTATGCGCTAAAGAGATCTCGCCAGGTTGAGCTTGTGAACCGCCTCCGACCAGTGCCACGGCAGATGATGTATGGTGTGGGCTTTGAAATGGAGGTCGACCAAACTCTTGAATATTCAATGGTTTGCCGGTAATTGAGGTAATTGCCATGGACTCCAGTGATTCAGACTTGGTTAGCTGTGGCAGAATTCCTGGCATACGGGTAGCCAGCAGGGTTTTGCCGGAGCCGGGTGGGCCAATAAAAAGTAAATTATGCTTGCCCGCTGCGGCTACAGTTAAACCTCGAATAGCATGGGTTTGACCGTAGACTTCATTAAGGTCAGGCAAAGCTTGTATAGACTCGGCCTGGGGCTTGGTAATCGCGGCCGGGCTTGGTAATTGCTTTTGCCCGGTCAGTCCGGCGACCACTTCGGGCAGGTTTTCAGCACAATATATATTGGAGGACTCTAACAGTGCAGCTTCACTGCTGTTAGCTACTGATATAAGCAGTTTGCGGCCAGAGTTATCAGCTGCCAGTGCAGTCGGTAGCACCCCATTAACCGCGCGTAGCTCGCCTGCTAGCGAGAGTTCGGCGACAAACTCCATTCCTGCCACACAACCTGCCGGGATTTGCCCAGAGGCGGCCAGAATTCCCAAAGCGATTGCTAAGTCAAAACGGCCCCCATCTTTGGGTAGGTCGGCAGGGGCTAAAGATATGGTGATGCGGCTTACAGGGAAGCTAAAGCCGGCATTTAGTAGCGCCGATCGAACCCGGTCGCGTGATTCTCTAACTGCCGTTTCCGGTAGGCCAACTATAGCTACTCGTGGCAAGCCACCACTGAGGTGAACTTCCACCCGCACCTCTGGCGAGTCGATACCAATTTGGGCACGACTATAAATAACAGCGAGCGACATAACAAATTTCCCTTGAATTTGTCATAGTTTGCTAGACTAGTGCTGATCAAGCTAGTGGTCAGATATGCACGCTGGCTGTGGGACAATTCCCTATTTGTTTGCAGGAAAGCGCTTTTCCAAGGCTTCAATCTTTTCCCGACTGCGGCGTAAAACGGCTTTTTGCACCTCAAATTCTTCTCGGCTTACCAGCTCCATGCCCTCTAATGCGGTACTAAGAATGCTACGAAATCGTTGCCGGAGATCACTGGCTATTTGCTGTCCACCGGCTGGTAGTGCGTCAGCGAGCTTGCGGCTAATGGTGTCAATTTTCTGGGGGTCGATCATCTTGCGCTCCGTTATACTAGAATAACATTCTAGCAAACTAAATCATTGTGAGAAATGAAAATGAAAATGATCACCGCCATAATAAAGCCTTTCAAACTGGACGATGTTCGTGATGGCCTGGCAGAAGCCGGGATTTTCGGGATGACAGTTACTGAAGTCCGCGGCTTTGGGCGGCAAAAGGGGCATGCTGAACTTTATCGTGGGGCAGAGTATGTAGTAGATTTTTTGCCCAAACTAAAACTGGAAGTTGCGGTAGCCGATGAGCATGAGGAACGAGTTATAGAAGCCATTCTTAAAGCCACCGCCAGCGGCAAGATTGGCGATGGCAAGATATTTGTGCATGATCTTGATACCGTTATCCGGATTAGAACGGGGGAGCGTGATGAGCATGCTTTGTGACTAAAGCTGCTCTGGCACAAATTTAGAATGCATGCCTTGCAGGGTTCGACTCCAAGCTAGGTAATTTACCCTATTAACACAAGGGTAAATTCACCTATTGACACTTTGTAAAAAGATTGATATCGTAAAATTTACATCACAAAGGGAGCTGTGATGTTGCATTAATGTGATCGGCACGAGGGAGCCGTGAGATTCCATTAACTGGATATTAATGTGTAAATCAAAAAGGAGTTGCATTTAACATGGCCCACAAGCCCACAAGCCCACAAGCCCACAAGCCCACAAGCCCACAAGCCCACAAGCCCACAAGCCCACAAGCCCACAAGCCCACAAGCCCACAAGCCCACAAGCCCA
>JAJRYF010000033.1 GCA_024275935.1 Gammaproteobacteria bacterium
CTTTTTTGCGCGTGTGTGCCGGCACAGTGACTTCGTCACTTTCCGGTAGGTCTTCGACATCAGTCTCGGCTTCATCAAACAGACGGTATTGATTGGGGGCGATCTTCTCACTACTGGCCGCATAACGCCTGGCCAGGGCCAGGTTCAGTTGTTCCTGGAGGGTGAGTATCTGGGTTTTGTAATGCTGATTCTGAGAGCTTAGTTGTTCGTTTCGAAGTAGCTGCTCAACCACCAACGACTTGAGTAATTCTATGTCATTTGGTAGTTGATTTAAGGCCTTTTTCATAGGCTGTATTATACCACGACACAGACATAATATCCTTATAAAACACTATGATAGTGCAGTCTTTTATGTGCTTTCATCGCCATAATATCATAGCCATCCAACAACCAGTTCAACTGCTGGCCGGTCAAGCTAATCACCCCATCCAGCACTTTGCGTGGCCACTTGAACTTCGCCCGCTCCAACGACTTTTGCCACAGGCAGATACGCGGGAATGACGGAGTGGGTGCTGATGAGATCGTGGACAGGCATCCCATTGGGCGTCCCATTGCGTTTAAGCCAGCCTATTCAGCCTTGCAGAAAAAAACCGCACACTCCACAATCGCAAACTCAGTACTTCTGATGGTTTCAAAAACCGTTCTACATCAGCAGCAGCGTCTGCCCAGTCAATACTGTCAATTTTTGTCTGTATGGCTACTTTCAACCAAGCCATATCCACACGCAAACCTTCCTGCCCTGCCCAGGGTCCGAACTGTACCAGTGCATTCTGCAAATGCGCTAAGTTTGGTGATACACCTTGCTTGATATACCAGTTGAAGTCATACCAGTCGCGCCCTTTCAAAAAACCCCTGCATAATAAGGCATGGATCTTTAAAGCAAAGTTACTGCTTAAATCCTGATGGCATACTTCATGATCTGTCGGAAAATCTAAATATGTGTATTCATATCCCGATGCCGCCGGTGGATCCACATCAATTTCCAGCTTAATATTAATTTTCTGATTTGCATGACCCTTATAAAACGATAAATTCAGTTGATTGGTAACCGAGTTATCCTTGATCACGGCCTTTTTGATCCGCTTATCCATGCGCCCTTTCGGTAAGGCTTCTGACTTCACTCCATACTCTTCAAAACAGGCAATCAATTTTGTGAGGTAAGCAGACCATTCAAATTCCGGGTTTGGAGTCTTTAGGATAAAATCCAGATCTTCAGAAAACCTTGGCAAACCATGTAAGACTCGCAGACTTGTACCCCCCTGAAAAGCCGCGATCTTAAAAAAATCTGCACGCATGAGTGCATACAATGCCAACTCCTGAATAATCTCCTTAGTCGCTTGCTGCTCCTCCATCGGGCTTGTGGGGTTATAACTATCAAGACGCTGTTGAATAATTTTGATCATAACTTAGCCTAATCCCAGAGCGGTTTCCAGCTGGGTAATAAAACCCTTAACCCGCTTGTATTTGTATACCTGTTTCAAGCTTCGCAATTCAGCGCCAGTGACTTGTTCCAATAATTCCATGTCAATACGCATCCCATCCACCAGCCAAGCAAGACCTTGCCATTCCACTTTTTTTAAACATACCAAATCCAGCACAGCACGAATAGGCCGAGCTACCAAGGCCGGCTGTTTGCCGAGTTGCACTCGCTCAACAAGTTCCAAAAAATACCCCGCCTGTAGTGCCAGCGGATGAAAAGTAAAGCTGCCAAGAGACTCATAACTGAACGCTTTCGTTTTACGGCCTGGCACTATAGATGCCGTGCTGTATACAGCCTCAGGAATCCAGTTGTGGAATGCCAGCGCGGTTTCCAACGATACATAGCTCCCCGGGACTAACCTTTGCGCCAAAGCATACGGGTGATAAGGCTGGCTACGATATTTCTCAGGTAGCATATAAAGGCCTCGCCGCAGTCGTAACAGCTCGCCGGCATTCATAGCCCGGTTAACCAGGTTATAGCGACGCTGATTGGTACCTGGAATCAACCGAGCCAATTGTGTGTCGGTTAAAACCCGGTTTTTTAGCCCGCCTTCAATTAACTGCTCTGTTAATGTCTGCATATACATTTACTCAACTTCTAGCTGCCAGAGTCCGTGGCATTATCATAATCATTAATATACCAGATACTTTCATTATTTGAAAGTTTCTATACTATTTTTATTAATAATGCGTACTACTACTTTAAGCCGAAGCTAAACTGCATCAGTACCCAAATAATAACTTTTCCAGGCTGAAGGTTATTATCACTACTGGGGATTTCGAGATTATGCAAAAGCTTTACCGCTAATGCAAAAAGCCTCTGCTGCATTGCCTAATAGTTCACGAGTCTATTCAGCACGCGGCTATGTGCTGCGCAGAATGGGCGATTGGAACGCTGCATTAGCCGCGATGAGTCGTGCTGCTGAGCTAGACCCAAGAAACAGTTCAATCTGGTCAGATATCAGTGGAACATTGACCAGCTTGGGACGGTTTACCCAAGCCCGCAAGGCAGTCTCTAATGTTGATACCACATCGCTTAACTACCTTTGGGGGATGGCAAATATTGATTTTCTTGAGGGTGGAGACCGCAAAAGCTACTCCCACGCAGCCCACCTATTCGCTAGTACCTACGCCAATGCATACTACGACGCTTGGCTATCAGCGCTCTATCTGGATGATTTCGATACTGCACTGCAAGATGTGGCTGCGTGGCCAGAGAAATTTCTCGAGAGCACAGATAGCCGGCTAACGCGCGCCATGATGCTGGGTTTAACCCACCTGTATGCCGGCGATATTAAAACAGCAAAACCATTGTTGTTACAGGCCAGACAGGAGCTCGAAGGTCTTTTAGAAAAAACCCCACAGAGTTATGGCATCACCCGTTCACTGTGTTTAATTAGCGGTGGCCTAGGTGATATTAAGGCCGCTAAAACATACTGCAAAAACGCATTGTTAGCCATTGAGCTGTTGCAAACCTCATTGGCTAACAAAGTAGGTATATTTCTAAACCACATCATCTACCACCCAGCATTTGATGGTATCAGAGAAGACCCTGCTTACCTTGAGCTGTTAGATCAATATGGGCCTGAGAGTCTGTGAATCTTTTTATAAGGTTAAATGCCGTAATTTTGTTTGCGTAGGGATTACTTTTTCGATTGAAACCTGCGTGTTGTTACAGGTTGTAGCCCGGATAATGGAAAATATCACATCGCGACCGTAGGCAATCGATACAAATAGGCCGCATATTAGCGATCTACACCAGAAAAATGCCTAAAGTAACTATACCGGGATTTACTCAAAGCTATCTTGAAATATTGAGTCATTAATTTGAGTACAAACATCCTGAAAAATACACTCTGCCCATTCCGGGTGGTCAACAAATGGGTTTCTGTTTTCCTGAAAACCAAACACAACATTGTTGCGATCTATTTCGGTTTGATCCACAGGGTCATCAATATGCCATTGTAATAAAGTGCTTAATCTGGCCATTTTAGGAATGCCACTGCCGAGTTCGGCTGGATTTTCAACTAATTGCAAGTCTGGTTCAAGTTGTACTGGGGAGCTATTTGGGTCAAATTGACTGGCTTCATAACGCACATCCATATACATCATTGCCCGCGCAATATCACCTTTCCGCTGTTCCCACACTTCAAAAACCGAACCATTAAACCAGTTAGAATTACCGGGATAAACACCAAAGCCACCGCCTATGCCATTGTAATTATCAGTTGCCCTTTCGGTACAAGCTGCATTGCAATTATCGAAATAATTATTACCTCTGTCACTGTTATAGCCTACATTTGAGATCATCAAATGATGCGCGTCCGTACGGGCGGCATTATTCGGGCCTAAGCTATTTTGATGAAAGCCACGAGATTGTGGCCAGGTATGTTCACGATTATAAGCTTGGATCCCACCACCAAAATATTCAAGAGATTCGTTTTTATATACCATGATCATAAACCCAGCCGCTAATGGGTCAGCATCAGCTGCAGATAAAATCTGCCAGGTGTCGTTAATATTGCCTGCGGCTGAGTAATCAAACGACTGGGCGACTCTAATAATATCGTGCAAGGTGGTGCGTAAGGTAATGGCGTTGGTAGTATCAACCCCAGCATAATATTCACCAATTGAAGGTATCGGGCATTGGTTATTTATGCTGCCTGCAGTGGGTGGTGCCGGTTTGTAACTACTGGTATTTAAAGCACCGCCAGACCCATTCGGGCATCTTGAATTAGATTCTGTATTTGCATTCAAGTTGCCGTCTTCGTCAACTTGGCCGCCACCTACATTAAGAACCGCCAACAATCCCAAATCATCGGCATCATTAGAATCGTAGACCAAGGCATCTAGCAAGTCCGTTGCCGTCACTGTATCGCCAATACTAAAATTAGTGACATTACTGAAATATATGGCCACCGCACTGGCATCATCATCCAAACTATTGGCTGGCAACACCATATCGGGGGTTAAACTTGCATCACCAATAAGAAAATAACCGCTGAAATTGGTGTTATTGCCGGACAAATCCAGAATGTTATAGATTGTATCGTCGCTGCCCTGATAAAAGACTAAAGTTACATCATTCAAACTGGTGTTGGAAAAACCACTATATATCTCGATAAACTCACTTGTACCTATAGCGTCAACCTCATTAATAATGATGCTCGGAACAGGCGGTGGCGGTGGAGTGCCAGCACTATTAGGTGTTGGGTTTCCCACATAGAATGTGTTGTTAAAATCTTCTGAGGTCTCATCGCTGCCGTTGATACCATTGCCGCCACTCTGGATTTCTATGCCTTCGTTCAACGGTACATTTCTCTGCCAGCTTTCACCACCTGGGTGTGCGCTGGCCATAACCACCGCCTGATTCGAAATAACCGTGTCATTCAGGTATGGGCTGGTCGCAGTGCCCACATCCGGGCCATCCATCGCAACACCAGTTTTATCTATGGCCTCAACTTTATCGCCCCAAAGTACATAATCAATATCTTGAACTAAATCCGTCGAGCCGTCCCAGGAATAAAGCACGGCTACTTCTCCAGTAGATAAGCCACCTTGGCCATTTATTGAACCTGGAGTGGCTTCGAGCATATCCGCAATTGCATCAGGAGCTCCTCCATCTTCATAAAGCTCATAAGTTGGGTCTTCCCCATAGATTGTATTGAAATCATCGGAACCATTTAAAGCAATGGTTTGGTATTGTCCAGCTAGAATAATGGCGCCATTTGGGAAGCGGGAGTGAAAATCGGCAAAGCCACCACCACCGCCATTACCCGTGACTATCTGATAATAATACACCCCACCACCTGCAAAAGTGGCATCGGTTAAATACACATCAGTTAAATCAACATCTGTTGCGCCACTATTGTGGATCTCGATAAACTCTCCGGCTGTTGGCGTAACTACTATTTCGGTAATTAATAAATCACTAACATCAGCTGTTGAGAGCATTGGTAGCAGGGCAAGAATAGTGATGATATATTTAATTTTCATAAGTCCTCGGAAATTTAATAACAGACGGTATAAAGCACAATTGCAAATTCAAATTCGTCTTGAGCGGGTGATTATATTAGAAAACCTATCAGCATACTTGTGATTTTATAAGCTGCGTGAGGCAGTAAAAACTGTCATCCCGGCCTCCGAGCCGGGATCTCCTAAAGCAACCCCAGAGTTTGCCAGCAGTAAGCTTTCAACTAATGGCATAATAGTCCTTACAATTTCTCGGGAGATAAAACCATGCCTTTTTGGCAACGCGCATTAATTCTTGTAGTGGCCATCTTAGTGGTCAGTTTTCTAATTGATCTAATCTGGCAGAAAATTTTTGGTTTCGTTCTTCCGGGTTATGTCACCGGGGTTCTCAGCGGCCTGGCGGCAGTACCCATCTGGGATATGTTAAAACGAATCAAGCCTAAGCCTGAATAAATTTACGCTGATACAGTAGTAAACTTGCTTTGCCAACTTACCCGGGTTTATCCCAGTCACAGCAACAACAATTGCCAGAGCTGATTCGGGCAACAGCACTGCCGGCTATGTTCAGCGACAGCACCCATCAACTGTGGGATTGTGAAACCCTGAACGACCCTTTGATTGTTAAGATTTGCAAGCAGGAAAGCATCACACACTCGGTTTTTTGGCAAGCAATGGATTCCCTTTTCGGGGTAAATTTACCCGCACAATTAGGTGGCTTTGCCACAGTATATAAAAAAATATCAGCTTTTAGCCCGCTAGTCATTCCACAATACATTGCCTCAGCTTCCGTCAGTGATACTGAGCAGGCTTTTATTGCAACTAAAAAATTACCCGGAAGCTTGCCGACACCCGCCACTATCAACCCAGCGGTTGTAACAAGCATGGCTAAACATATCGCCAGCCTGCACCAGCAGTCAATTACCCGCTGGGGACAGATTGAACAACCACAGTTTGCGCCTGAACAATGGCCGCAACGCCTGCGTTATAGCCTGCGGATATTAGCCGACCAACACGGTGGTATCCCAGCAACCGTACTCGCTGAAGCTATCAACTCAGTAGAGTTTTGCGGTGCAAAAGAGTTTGCTCCCATCATGCCCGATCTGCGCTGGGATCAGTTTTTATTGCTAAATGGCAAGCTCTCGGCTTTGGTAGATTTAGACGCTTTCGTTTTTGCCCCCAGAGAACTGGAGTTGGTCTTGCTGGAGTTTTTGCTCGACAAGCAGCAGGCGCAAACCTTTACCCAGACATATCAACAAAGACTGGCGATACCCGATTTATCCGCTGTGCGAAAACCCTACCGCTTACTGCTTTTTTTGATGAATGTGCTAGCTGAAAAAAATCATGAGTGCTGGATGCAGGCCCCCAGTAGATTCTAGCTTGTTGGCTGGCGGTAAAGCTTCAACCAAGCAATATATCCCACCACTGCCAACACTAAATAAACCACATACATAACTACAGTGGCGTAATATCCGGTCTGCACATATAAAATGATCGCCGCAACATCAATGATGATCCAGTAGAGCCAGTTTTGTAAAATTTTACGCGTAAGCAGATAAGTATTCAGCACTGAAAACACGGTCACTCCGGCATCCAGGTAGGGGCTTTGTGAGTTGCCGCTTGCTTCCAAATACCGCGCTACAAGTATTGTTACCAGGGTTCCCACCAGCAAAAATACCACCTGCCGCGACCATGACCAGGAGCTTATGGCGACATTATTTTCAACATTACCATGCTTGCGCCAAACCAGATAACCATAGATTGCCATTGCCATATAATAAAAATTCAACAGCGCCTGCATTGGCAACCGCCCTTGCCAAAACAATAAGGTGTAAATTAGCGTGCTGGCAAATGCCAGCGGCCAACACCATTGCGATGCCCTTGCTGCCAGCAGCACATAAGCAATCCCCAATACAGAAGCCAGCACTTCCCAGCCTGATAATGCCAATATGGCATCACTTAGAAGTTGTAATTCCATTTAGAAGCGCAGCCTTATAGTTGCACCAAAGTGGCGGGGTGCGCCGAGTCGAATATATTCCTCTTCAATCGAGAAGGTGGGTTCGTTGGCAAAGAAAAATCCGCGGGTGGCATATTTTTCATCGAGCAAATTGCGTACCCATAAATACACCTCCCACTGCTTGGCTTCATAACCAATGCGGGCGTTTAACAAAGAATAGGCTGTGGATTTTTGTGAGTGTGAATTACTAAAATAAAAGGCATCTAAACCAGTTGCCGAAAATCTGGCAAATAGGCCATTTTCCGAACGGTAGCGTGCGCCCAGCAGGTATTGATAGTTGGGCGCATGTGCCTGCTCCCGATTCTCTACCTGAAATGTTGCCGATACCGGGGAACCGGTAACATTTGTATTCAGCAAGCCTAAAGAGCCAAATACAGTCCATTGTTCATTCGCCTGCCAGTTAAACTCAGCTTCCAGTCCATAATTTGTTGCCTTATCGAAGTTTTCGGTAAAGTACACATAGTTATTACCTACAAAGGTATAGCCATTGAACTGCGGGCTGTCGCGTTGCATGTAAAACAGGCTGATGCTGGTTGTTAGGGCATGATTGAGGCTAAATGACTTCAAACCAATCTCGTAATTTAGTGCTGTTTCCTGCTTATAGCGCAGCAATAAGGGATCAGCACCACTACTTAAACCGGTATTAAAACCACCGCCTTTATAGCCTCTTGAAATTGCTACATAAGCGTTGTGTTGCGCTGATAATTGCTGGGTAAAGCTCAAATGACCGCCCCACATGGTTTCAGCAGGATTAAAGCTTTCGCCGTTATTATCCGCATAGCTCAGGTCGTTATTTTCAATCCGTAGGCCTGCACTGAGCACTTGTGATTCGTTGTGCTGGTAGTCCAGCTGAGCAAAGGCCGCCAGGCGGGTATTGCGGTAGTCGCTGATGAGGTTGGTGCCATAATTATCTGTGGTTTGATTATTTTCATTCAGGCCTAAACCATAAAAACCTAACAGCCAATCGGTAGTGGCATTAAACAATCTGGATTTATCATTTGAAACCAGCCGCAACTCCTGACTTATGGTGCTCCGGTTTTTATCGTTGTTATAAGCATAAGCATTATCACCGTTAGGGTGATAGCCGGGGTATACCCAGTCGCCGTCATAGGCAAATTGCATTTTTGAATCAGCAATCGTAGTTGTGCTAACTACAGCGAAATTGGCATTACCATTCCAGTGGACTTTAGCTGCAGCCGCCGTAGATTGCTGAGTATCTTTACCCGGATGATCGGAAAGCGTTGTAAAACTGTTATCCAGCGCCCAGGCATCGTAACCGTTATTAAGATTGGCATGCATTAGTGTGAGGTCAATACTGGTGTCATCGTTTGGAGTAAATTGTAGCTTGCCTCGCAGACTCAGCTCATCCCGACCATTAGTGTCGTTCTTACCTAGATATGCATTCTTATAATAGCCATCGCTATCGTGTTTGAATAATGAAAAGCGGTAAAGCGGGCTGTCATCTTCACCTTCTTTGAAGGCACCGCTGGTCATCAAGCCTATTTCGGTCAAACCATAGTCCCCGGCGGTGAGTTCCAGCAGGTTTTCACGCCAGGGGGTTGGCTCGGCAGTAACTATATTGATTAAGCCGGCGAGGGCATTAGCGCCATAGCGAGTTCCCTGCGGGCCGCGTAATATCTCAACTTGTTTAACATCAAATAAGTTTCCAACCATACCAATACCACTAAAATCAATATCATCAATAGCAAAACCTACGCTTGAATTGGGTCGACCGGTATATTCATCTCGCTCACCAATGCCGCGAATTTGAATATGTCGTGGGCGTGAGCTTTGTCCTGAAAAATTGACATTGGGAAGCGACTGGATAACATCTTCAAAATGTGTCGCGCCACGATCTTGAAGCTCTTGGGTATTTAATACGGAGACACTCGCGGGAATTTCATAATGGCTTATTTCACGCAGATCGGCGCTGACGATTATCGGGTCGAGATTCAGTTTATCGTCGCTTTCGGCAATAGCGCCACTAATGAAAAAAACCAGCAGGCCTATAACAACGGTAATACGGTACATGAGAAATCCTTTTTTATTCAAAAAAGGACAGGGAAAACCCTATAAATGCTTTATTTCAGGCTAATAATAACCTGTACATTGTATAGCTGTGTTTACTCGCCTGTCCCTACGCCAGCATTAACTGGATCAGGTTCATAGGGTTTCTCATAATTACTGAGATCTCAGGCGAATTGGCCACCCCCGGGCTGTTTTTTGAGAGATTATATAACTCTACAAAAATCGTTGAAGAATATACCGTAATTACTCGACTTTTACCATGTTTCTGGCAGTGAGGAGTGTCATTCTATTGGTCGATGCTGAATATTATTTGACCAGACGAAATTTCGATCCTCAACAATTCTCTCACCAACCGCAATATCACCGCCGCCTAAAATTCTTAATTGATTTTCCACCTGAGTCACAATCACATCACGCTCAGATGCGGTATAAAGTGGCCTGGCGTACAATTGGCTACCACTACTATCGACTCCGGTTAAAGTGTTGCGCAATGCAGCTTCGCCGTGGCGAGCATACCTAAAGAGAAGGTGATCGCCAATTACATCAACTGCTAATTGGAGTGTAAGCTTGTGACTATTATATCCTGCTTGGTCATATACGGAATTACATCTACCACCCAGGCAATCAGGAGCTGGAGAAACATAGGTGCTGTCAAAACTACTGACTGGCACGAATATTTCTTCAAAGCGCGGGAGGTTGCCGCTGGGGGATAAGGCTCTACTGTGAACATTATCTACATGAGACATAGTTAATCCTAGTGTTGGGAATATTGGGCGGCGGTGATAGGTGCGGCCATCTAGGTATATATCTGCGGTTTGTGCTGGTATATTGACGGCCCGCAAGATAGCCACAAAAAGTGGAGTAGTACCCCAGCAACCTATAGTCAGATGGCGGCTCCCTTCCATTGGAAACATGATTCTATCAACTGGTGGATAACCTGTGTATTGGTAAGCTGCGGCTTCATCCAGGCCGACATAAGCATGAAATAAATGGGCACGCATCCACTCACCTATAGCCACAACGGTGGCGGTTTGAGTGTCTTTTTGCAGGTCCATGCTTTGTATAAATTGATAAGCTATATGTGGTGCCCAGACTGTGGCTGTACCATGCCGGAATGGGCTATATCCATAGCCACCTTCAGGAGCCGAAATCGGCCCAATTAAATATCTGCTATCGAGTAGGTAAGCCAGTTGCTCTACGCTCATGTCACTTAAGCGCCAAGTCGTCTTGCCATGCAGTTCAAGCCACAAGCTTTGTGCGATATAACTTAAATAAATTGTGAATGCGTCAGCTTCTGATATCCGCCTTCTTAAAATCAATTCTGGCGGGGCGTTGAGTCCAAACGATTTGTCATTTTCAATCTTAAAGAGGGTATCTCTAAGTGCTGCCTTTTGTGGGTCAGACCAATCAGCATAGTTACGACCATTCCATGATATTGCTGCCCCAATTACTGGGTGGCGGAGGAGAAATACATAGGGAAGGACTGTTTTGTTTGGCAGCGTTTCTGCCAGGGTGTTATTTGTGGTATCTATTTCAGCTTGAAAGTTTGGCATATTCAGCAGAACCCGAACTTTATCATTCCGGTTGATACTAATGGCTGGAGTAAGGGATACGGATATTGCAGCACCTGGGGGTAAGCCTCCAATATTTTGAACCAGATCCCGCTCGACTACCTCATTTATTGTTACTCTGAGACGGGCT
Source organism: Gammaproteobacteria bacterium (assembly GCA_024275935.1). Classification (GTDB taxonomy): domain Bacteria; phylum Pseudomonadota; class Gammaproteobacteria; order Xanthomonadales; family SZUA-36; genus SZUA-51. Next base: position 11,195 of record JAJRYF010000033.1, read on the forward strand.
CTAGCGCCCTCTGGTGCAGCTACGCTCCCCTGGTTGCCAATCTGGATGAGCAGGTTACTACTAGGTGCCTATAGATTCGATTACATAGTCGGGCCCAGTCAGTCTGGGTGGGTTTAAGGTTACACTATAATCATTTTGGTGCTCGTTACTTTCAACTACCTGATTTGCAGTATCAACCCTTACCAAAACCCGCCTAAGAGCACCAGCGAGTCGAAAATTGCTCGGTATATCAGTGTGCCCTCCAGGGGTTCGGAAAGCTTGGTTGGAAAGCCGCCCCAGATCGTAACTACCAATAGCCGCCCCATCAATATATATCGATATATTGCCCACTCCAGCCGGCACGACCTCGCGCCCATCATTTCTTACTCTAACAATTAGCCTATTTTGACTATCAAGACCTGCTGTTACCGCCAGATCAGGTAATGGGATGAATCGTCCACCCAGCGGATATACAGGGATAATATCTGGGTTAATAGTTAGTACTGGACCTAGATTTTTCTCAAGTTCGTATATATTAATGTTCCGCAAATTATTAGTTGGAATAAGAAGCTTGTCTTTATCCACAGCCAGCTCTTTGGAAGGAAGCTGTGTTGGACTAACTAGCTGGTAATTTTCCTTTGTTATGACTGCCTTTTTGGTTTCAGCCACCACTGGAATAGTTAGCAAATACAGGACGCATGACAAGATCATTAGCGCCTGATTTCTGGGCATGATTTTACCAATAAAGTTTCGCTTGTTCACAAGACTACTCCTGCTCCAGTATGCTAAAACACTCAGTTTTCCAGTTTAAATTCCAGCGTTTGAATCGCCGAGCTCTCAATAGCCTTTCCATTAACCACTTTGGGTTTGAATTTCCACTTCAAGATGCTCCTGATTGCTGCCTGGTCAAA
>JAJRYF010000034.1 GCA_024275935.1 Gammaproteobacteria bacterium
ACCAGTAAGAATAATAATGGCTGTAGCACTTCAGCCCGGCTGCGTACTGCCAGGAGTAAATCACGCCGCAGTAAGGTGAAAAAGGCGCTCATGCTAGGCTTTCCCGGTATTGGTGGGAATCTTGATAGCTACGAATAGTTAATTCTTTAATCTCCAGCCCACTAGGTGTTAACGCACCATGGCTGGCGAGTATGCTGATTCCTCCGCGCTGTTGGTGGGCAGCTAGTAAGCGATCAACGATTTTCATGCCATGCTCATCAAGACTGGAGTATGGCTCATCCAGTAACCAGATAGCTTGCGGCTGGAATAGCAAAGTAGCTAGGGCGCAGCGTTTGCGTTGCCCGGCAGACAAGGAGCCAGCATCTTGCTCGGCCACCCGGGTAAGAGCTACTTGTTCGATGCTTTGTGCTAATAATTCTGTGCTTGCTTCAAGGCCATAAAAGCGAGCAGCAAATTGCAGATTTTCGCGAACTGTCAGGTTATCTTTAACCCCCAGTTTGTGGCCTATCCAGGCAACTGGTAGTTGCGGTAGCTTAACCCGCCCCTCGGTTGGCTCAAGTAAGCCTGCGAGCAAGCGTAGCAAAGTGGTTTTGCCAGAGCCATTGGCCCCACGCACCAGTAATATTTCGGCTGGCTTGACAGTAAAACTCAAAGCTTCGAAAATCGGGATAAACCAGCGTTCGAAGACTAGGTTATCTACTTGAATCACTACTGTTCCGTTAACTTTGTGCATAGCTGACGATAACCTTTACTATCATTTGGCGTATACCACTTTTCGTCACCGAGGGTATGAATTCTGAGTGCCCGCCTGAGACGCGCCGTGAACCCATCCATGGGGGCTCTTCACCCGCATCCTTGCGGGTGGAGGTCTCAGACGGGCACTCAGAATTCATACTTGAATAGTTAACGGAACAGGATGGTACTTGAATATAAGTATTATCAGACACGCTATTCAAATCTCAGTGCAGAATACGCCTGTAAGCATAGATAGGCAGTATCTCCTGCCCCACACAGGTTGAAGCGTATTATCGAATCCATAAAGTCATCACTCAATAGTAGTAATATTTCACGCAAATAAAGCTTATTCACCGATATTGTCCTTTGCCGGACTATATAAGTCCACAAATTCTGGTAGTTCTGTCAACTTCTGGATAGATTTCCATACTTGTGGGAAAACCAGCAGTCTGGCGCTAGATGATAACCTGCCGTAAACCACGGCGTTTTGACCGAAGTCAATTGCCAGCTCAGCTAGTTGCTGTGAGCTGATTCCAGCTATCAGGAAGCCATCTTCATCAGGGAAGTCGTGTTGGCAGTCACCGGCAGTTTCTTGCCAGTAGCTTAAGCCGAGAGCGGCTATCCTGGCTTCCATAAGTTGATTGGAATGTTTGTTAGTGGCAGTGGTTTGAACCTCAGACCCAGGGTTGTGGGCACTAATTATGGCCCAGTTGTCAGTAGCGCCACTAAGGGGCTTTAATATTGCGTCCAAGAGTGGTTGCTGCTGACCAATTTTGAGTGTCAGTTCGCCAGCTTCTGTCAGAATTTTGTAATTAGTATTTAAATATGATTCCAGTAAGCGGTAAATAACCTTAATATTGTCGACATCATGCGCCATCAGAGCTAACCTATTCAAACTTATTCACTGAATTTTACTACTATGTCTCAATTCGATTTTGATCTTTTTGTTATTGGTGCCGGTTCCGGCGGTGTACGCGCCAGCCGAATTGCGGCTGGTTATGGTGCCAAAGTTGGTATTTGCGAAGAAAGCCGGGTAGGTGGTACCTGTGTTATTCGCGGCTGTGTGCCGAAAAAATTGATGACTTATGCCGCCCATTATTCTGAAGATTTTGAGGATGCCAGAGCCTATGGTTGGTCGGTTGGTGAAACCAGCTTTGATTGGCAAAAATTTATTCAGGCAAAAGATCGGGAAATTGACCGCTTAAATGGAATCTATCTGGGCTTACTAAGCAATGCTGGAGTTGAACTGATTGAGGGCCGAGGGGTTTTTCTTGATCGCCACACAGTCAAAGTTGGTGCTCGCACCATTACCGCAAAAACCATCCTTATAGCTGTTGGTGGCAGGCCGTTTATTCCAGATTTCCCTGGTAGCGAGTTGGCGATTAGTTCAGACGAGGCTTTTCATCTGGACTCGCTCCCCAAGCGCATAACTATTGTTGGTGGTGGTTTTATTGCCACCGAGTTTGCCGGTATTTTCCATGGTCTGGGTAGCCAGGTTACGCAAATATATCGAGGCGATGTATTGCTGCGCGGTTTTGATGATGATGTGCGGGCGGCGGTTACCGCTGGTTTGATTGAACACGGGATTGATGTGCGCCTGGAGTGCGGGGTGCGCGAAATTAAGGCAACTACTGATGGCTCATACTCGCTTCAACTCAATAGTGGAAAGATTTTACTGGCAGATCAGGTCATGTATGCAACCGGTCGTTATCCGCATACGCCCGGTTTGGGTTTGGCGGCAGCCGGGGTAAATACAGATAATACCGGGGTAATTCCGGTGGATGAGTTTTCGGCTACCAATATAGCCAATATATACGCGGTTGGCGATGTTACCAATCGAATTAATTTAACCCCGGTGGCTTTGCATGAAGGGCACGCTTTTGCCGATACTGTTTTTGGTAAACAACCACGCAGTTGCGACCATAGATTTGTACCCTCTGCGGTGTTTTCAAACCCTGCGGTGGGTACGGTGGGTTACACCGAAACTGAAGCCCGGGAACTGTTTCCGCAAGTGTTGATTTACAAGTCCAGTTTCAAGCATCTAAAGCATACCCTGACATATAGTAAGCAGAAAATGTTAATGAAATTGGTGGTTGAGGCGAAAACTGATAGGGTAGTTGGCGTGCATGTAGTTGGCCAGGATGCAGGAGAAATTGTGCAAGGCTTCGCAATTGCTGTAAAATCTGGACTTACAAAGGCACAATTTGATGCTACTATTGGGATACACCCAACTGCTGCTGAAGAGTTGGTTGCTTTGCGAGTGCCGGTTGGCGAATAATTTTATTAAATTGGATTAGGAAAAAGAGATGGATCTGAACTATATGAAAACTTTAATTTCTGGTGGTATTACTGTTGCAGTAATTTTCTTTCTAGCACTATTGGTAGCTAACCCTGTTAGCGCTAAGAGCCCCGCGGTAACGCTTGTAGATAATATGTATATCGTCGAGTTAATCGACCCGCCATTGGTGTACTTTGATGGCGATAACAGCCTTTTGTCTGAAAAACCAGGCAAAACTGCCCTCAGAGCTACCAGTCCGCAGGCAACGGGAGTTAAACGACTGAATGTGCATACAGCAGATGCAGTCCGCTACAGCAAATTTTTGGATGAGCGCTTTACTAGTTTCCAAGCTCAATTTGAGAACAAAACCGGAATCAAGGTAGAGGCAAAATTCCGTTATCGCAATATAATGAACGGTTTTGCGGCTGAAATGACTGCTGGTACCGCCGAGGAAATTCGGGATATGCCGGGGGTTAAATCGGTAACTCAAGATTATAAACATTACCCACAAACTTATGCCGGCCCTGAGTGGATTGGCGCAGGTGCAATCTGGAATGGCGAAGGTGTGCTGCCAGAAACCATGGGTGAGGGAATGGTTGTGGGGATTATTGATAGTGGTATTAATGCCGATCATATATCTTTTGCTGCCACCGGAGAGGATGGCTATACCCATAGTAACCCACTTGGTAATTATTTGGGCGCATGCAACCAACCAGATGTAAATTGTAACGACAAATTAATCGGCGTATATAACTTCACCGATGATGACTCTAACGGCATTGACGGAGGCGGGCACGGTACCCATGTTGCAAGCATTGCAGCGGGTAATGTACTAAATAATAAGTTCTTGAATTTTGGAGGCCAGGCTTTAAACTACAATCTTTCAGGGGTTGCTCCGCATGCCAATATTGTTTCCTACAAGATATGCAGGGAAGACGACGATTCTACCCCGGATGACGATGAGGGTGGCTGTCAGGGTTCGGCTATTACTGCTGCTCTTGACCAGGCAGCTGGCGATCCTATTGATGTAATAAATTACTCAATTGGCGCTGGTTTTCAACCGAATCCATGGGTTAATTCCTCTTCAGTTCGGTATCTGGCAATTCGGGCAGCCGGAATTTTTGTGGCAACCTCCGCTGGTAATGATGGCCCGGGGCCGTCAACGGTAGGCTCGCCCGCCAACGCACCTTGGGTTACCACGGTAGCCTCGGCCAGCCATGACGGAGTTGTAGGTACGCTACTGGCAGATATGACGGGCGGTAATACCGCCGCTCCTGATGATATGGTTGGGGCCTCAACAACTACTGGCATTACTACAAGAGATATAGTTTATGCGGGTGACTTTGGTAATGCCTTATGCGGTGAGGGTGACGCTGAATTGGCAAGCAGTTGTGCTGCCAGTACTGGTGCCAGCGCCCCTTCTAACTGGGGTCCAAATACATTCGCTAACAAAATCGTGGTTTGTGACCGCGGCACTTATGGGCGCATAGAAAAGGGCAAAAATGTAATGCTGTCCGGTGCGGTTGGGTATATTTTGATTAATACTGATGCTGAGGGAGAGAGTACGGCAGCTGATGATCACTGTTTACCTGCCGGCCATATCGGTGCCCAGAAGGGTGCGATACTGCGTGACTGGTTGACCAGTGGTGGCAATGATCATCAAGCCAAAATAAACGGAGCGGCTGTCCGCAACGATAGTTCCAGTGCTGATATTCTGGCTACATCCAGCTCGCGTGGCCCATTAAGTAACCCTGATGGCATATTAAAGCCTGATGTTATGGCTCCGGGTCGGAGTATTTTGGGCGCATATGTTGGTAATGCGAATAGTTATGCATTCCTTGGCGGTACTTCTATGTCTTCACCTCATGTAGCGGGCGCGGGTGCTTTAATTAAAGCGGTTAACCCATCCTGGGGGCCAGATCAAATAGCCTCAGCATTGGTCTTGACGGCAACCATGGAGCTGGCAAAAGATTTTGATTCTAGCCCAGCAAACTTTCATCAGTCTGGTGCTGGCCGGGTTCAGGCGGATCAGGCAGCCCTATCTGGCATATATCTTGGCGTAACTGCCGCTGATTTTGATGCTGCTAACCCGGGTAATAATGGTGATCCAAGGCAACTAAATTTGGCAACAGCAACCGACCCAAGATGTAAATCCAGCTGTGAGTTTACCCGGCGAGTCACTGACTCTATGGGTGGTGGTAACTGGAGTGTGTCAGTAGAAGGTGATGCCGATATTAGCGTAGTTCCGAACCAGTTCTCGTTAACCAATGGCAGTAGCAGAAATCTCACAATTTCTGTAGATACTAGCAATCCAGATAGTATTAGCAACTGGGCCTATGGCACTGTGGTATTAACCAATACTAATGGTGATGCTCCAGATGCGCGAATCCCGGTTGCGGTTTTTTCTTATGCAGGTGATTTGCCTACAGAGGTGCTTATTAACACTCGCTTCTCGTCTGGGTCTCAGATGCAGACCTTCGACGGACTTATTGGCTTACAAGATGGAGAGTTTACTGCCGCTGGTTTAGTCAAACCAGAGGTGTTAAGAGAAGTGGTCACCGAAGATCCAACCAAAGACGACCCATTTGATGGGGATGGCGGTACACTTGTAGATTTTGTTGAGGTCACTGCTAATACTTTGCGCTTGATTGCCACCACTGGGGACACTACGGCCACGGATATGGATCTGTACATTGGTCTCGACAGTAATGGTAACGGTATCCCGGAGGCCAGTGAAACAGTGTGCGCTAGCACTACTACTGGCTCTGAAGAACACTGCGACTTGTTACAGCCTGTGGCTGGGCAATGGTGGGTGATGATGCATTCCTATACGAACACGGATGGTGTCGAGGCAAGCTTGTCATTTGCAGCCATTAACTCAGGTGCAGGAAGCACTTTGATCGCTACCGGACCATCTGGTTTGGCTGAGGATGAAACTGGTACAATCAGGGTTAGCTGGCAAAATGTAGAGGCGACTACCGGAGACGAGCTCTGGGGCGCAATTGCAGTTGGCACCGGCCCTGCTAGCCCGCTAAATATAGGCGTTATTCCAGTAACCTACTCGCGCTTCGGTGAGGCTGATCTACAAAAATCAGTAATCCTTGGCAACGATAGCCCCGCCTCATTTGTGTTGCGCCCAGGAAACATACATAAGCGCCTAGTATTTGATGTCCCACCTGGTGGTGGCAGCGTAGATTTCTCCTTGTCGGCGGCAGATGCTGCAGATAATAGTGATCTGAGGTTCAATCTCTACCGAATGGTGTTCCCAGATGCCTTTAATGATGCTCCGTCTGTTACCCTAATGCCGGATGATTTGCCTGGCAAGGGACAGAATTCCGGTAATGGCAATAATGGCCCATCGGTAACGGTAAGCGGTGGCGCTTTGAATCCGGGCCGTTACTATATTGCGGCAGAAAATACCGGTGGCGATTCTATTGCCGTAACCGCTAGGGCAGTATATCAAGGTGGCAGTCCAAGGATAATGCCGCGCACTGGTATTTGGGGCGACGGTGCATATGGTGGCACTGGTGGGCAGGGTTTCGAATATGCTGAAATTAATAATGCGTGGTTTGCTATTTGGTACACCTACAACGAAGACGCTACTCCAACATGGTACTTTGTTGGTTCAGGGGCTTTAGGCGCTAATGACAATAGCCATACGGTAAACATTCTCGAGTTCACTAATAATCCGGCGATGAACCCGCCAACGCAGAAATTCACAGTTGTAGGTAAAGCTACTTTTACGGCTATATCTGAGACTGATATGAAAGTGAGTTATATTCTGAATGGCGAATATGGTAGTAGTAGTTTGAACCCTCTTTCTTCTAATACCTGTGTGCTACAGGGCGGAAACCCAGTACCAATCACGGGTACCTGGGCACCAACTATTCCTGCAGCTGGTGGAATTGGTGGTTCCTCAGTTGAATATGGCGATTCCAAAACGCTTATTCAGTACCTGTATGATGACTTCGGTGAGCCTCGTTGGGTTGTAAGTGGTAGTGATGCCAATCCACCACCGGCGCGTGAGGCCTGGGAGTTTAGAGGTTTTTGCCCGACTTGTGATTTTGTGCAACCAAGCTTTAGTGTTGTAGGTACGATGTCCCAGACTTACAGCTCTGACAGCGCCGGTGAACAGATTCTTGATTTCACTCTGACAGCACCTAATAACTCGGTATTTGATCGCACTATGGATGTGTACCGCTTGAGTGGCGCTATTGAGTGTCAGTGAGTATCGCTTAAGGCAAAGTTTGGCGCACCGTTGGTGGTTTATATAACCCCCGGTGCGTCCGCCTTCGGCTTGACGCAGCGTTAATTTGAAGATTAACCTGCCAGTTGGTGCACCTACCAGCAGTTTGACTCACTCGGTACTAAGCAGCTTCTCAGCTTTACCCCAGTTAATCTCGGCGATAGATTTAATCCCGTCAAGTAGTTGGTCAAGGATTAGATCTTGTTTGATACCAGTTTGATAAACCTCTGCATAAGGTGTGCGGTGGAACATTACTAACGAGTAACGCCCGATAAACTGGTCTGGGTAACGGCGTTCTAATTCATGCTCTAGCTGCTTGCGTAGCAGAAAGTTTTGATCCATTACCCGATCCCGCATAATTACATAATTTTCCAGCGCCATATCGGCGATGGCATCGGTGTTATCTTTGCGACAACTCTCAAAATCTTTAAATAAACTGTTCCAGTCAGAATGCTCTGCCGCTTCCAGCAGGCGTATAAACTCACTGCAATCTTCAAACCCGGCATTCATGCCCTGACCATGAAATGGCACTATGCCATGGGCGGCATCACCAATTAGCAATGCATTATCATACTGCCAGCGTTGGCAGCGAATCGTTGCCAGGCGGCTTTCCGGGTTGTTTATAAAGTCCTGTTGTAAGTTGCTTAATAACGGGGCTGCATCAGGGAACTGCTGTTTGATAAAGTCTTGCTGTTTCTCCCAGTTGCCAAGCTGGTCAAATCCAGCAGTATCGTGACCCGATTTATGCGCCATAAACAGGGTGACGGTGAAACTCCGGTCGGAGTTTGGTAGAGCAATAAGCATAAAGCCGCCTCGTGGCCAGATATGTAATGCTCCGGGATCTAGTTGGAAATCACCATCAATTCCTGCGGGTATAGTTAGTTCTCTATAACCATGACTAAGCCAATCGATAGACTCACCAATATCTATTTCTTTTTTGAGGGCATCTCGCATGGCTGAAAAAGCGCCATCAGCACCGATAATAACTTGGTAATCATGGCTGGATATTTCTTTGCTTTCAGGATTGCTGAAGCTGACCTGCTTATTTTCGAAATCGATGCTGTGTAAAGCCTGATTAAAGTGAACTGTGACAGAGTTAGTGGCTTCGGCAGCATCTAGCATACAGTGATTTAATCGGGCTCGATGAACGCTGTAGTTTACTTCTGAAGAGTCTTTTCCATATGCCTGGAAAACCTCCGTGCCGTCTAGATAGTGTAGCTGCCGACCAAGCATGGGCAGAGTGAATTCATCTACAGCATCCAAAACACCAGCTAATTGTAGTGGCTGTCGCCCGCGCTCGGTTAGGGCTAGATTTATCGAGCGGCCAATGGGCATACCGGTTTTACGACCATCAGGGTTACGCTCAAACAGGTCCACACAAAAACCGCGTTTAGCTAGCAATATTGCTAGTAGACTGCCAACCAAGCCGGCGCCAACAATGGTGATGTTTTTTGTTGCAGCTATTTTCATCGCCTTAGATACTCTTTGATGTAGTTAACCAGTTGCCAGACATCTTCAAAACGGTTGTATAAAGGCACTGGCGATATTCTTAATATATCCGGTTCGCGCCAGTCGCCAATAAATCCGTCTTGTTCCATTTGGGTGAATAATTTCTTACCATCTTGTTGGCCAGCTTGTAGCCGTATAGATAGCTGACAACCGTGCTGTTCAGCCGCTGCCGGGGTGATTATTTCAAGCTCTTCAGTTAACTCAGTAGTAAGCAGCGTGCGCAAATACCCAGTTAGCTGTAGTGATTTCTGCCTTAATGCTGGCATCCCTGCACGAATAAAAACATCCAGGCTGGCGCGCAGAGCGGCTAGTCCTAAAATTGACGGGTTGGATAGTTGCCAGGCATCGGCGCCAGCGCTGGGAATGAAGTTCTCTCCCATCCGGAAGCGGCTAGATTTATCGTGCCCCCACCAGCCACTGAAGCGAATTAAATCGGGGTCGCCTGAGTGTCGTTCATGCACAAAGCAACCAGCGATATTGCCAGGGCCTGAATTCAGATATTTATAACTGCACCAGACGGCAAAATCACAAGCATCATCGTGTAGGTTTAATGGAATGTTACCAATCGCGTGCGCCAAATCGAAACCAACTTTAGCACCAGCTGTATGTGCAGCTTTAGTGATTCTGGCTATATCCAGCACCTGACCACTGGCGTATTGCACCCCTGGCATTAACACCAAAGCAACTTCATTTCCATGTTCTTCCAGATACGCTTCAATGGTAGCGTCATCCAGCAGGCGATTATCCTTGTTTACCAGTTCAACCAGGCAATCATCTACATCCAGGCCGTGATGTTGCAGTTGCGAGACTACCGCATAGCGATCGGAGGGAAAAGCTTGTTGTTCGATTACGATTTTATTCCGCCGACCTTGTGGACGGAAAAAACTTACCAGCATTAAATGCAGGTTGGTGGTAAGGGTGTTCATAGCGACTACTTCACTTGGGAGTGCGCCGGTTATGCTTGCCAATGATTCCCGCAAAAATTCGTGATATGGCATCCACGGATATTCACCCTCAAAATGGGCGGCAACTCCTAACTCACGCCAGGCATCCAGTTCGGCCTGTATATATGCTGCCAGTTGTTTAGGCTGCAAGCCCAGTGAGTTGCCGGCAAAGTAATATTGCTGACCTTGCTTATGCGGCGGGATATGGAATTCATCCCTGAACCCCGCTAGTGGATCGTTGCGGTCTAGTTCACGGGCATATTCCAGAGTGGTGTTACTCATGTGCTAGCACTCTTTGTAATGGATAAATTTTGGGGTTAGAGGGGCTGGCATCGGACTCCAGGCTTGATAGGTTTAATTCTAACCAGTAATAACCGTCGGCAATTGTATCATCTGCAAAAATCATTTCGGTAAGACTGCGGCTACTGGCAAAGTCGGGAGTATCTACGGTTTCTTCCAAGCCCCACCAGATATGATGGTTGCGCAGTATGCCAGCATCATTGGCATAGTCCAGTGATGGCATATCCAACAATAAATGGCGCAGACCACTGCTAGCCAACCAACTGATAGCTGCGGTAGTTAATAATGGGTAATAAGGTTGTTGATTATAATTTCGGCTGGATTTTTCTACTGGGTTAGGCAGGCTGCGGATAATTAGGCCTGACTCCGTAAGCTGACTATCTTGTAATTGCGCTTGCAGGAGATCAAGGGTAATTAGTGGGTAATCTGTGGGTAACTCACAGGCATAGTTCTCGGCGCAGTCTGCTGCCAATTCAGGCTGTAGACTAATCAACCTGGCGGGGCAGGGCGTTTGGTCAATCAGGCTGTGCACGGTTTCTGCTGCCTGGCTGATATGGCCACTACCTTCGGTATGCGTACCGTGACAATGCGGGGTGAAACAGACCTGCTCTACATTACAACCGGCACCAGTTGCTACTGAGCCACTAAAGCCGTCTACGCTTAGTTTGGAAATGGTTGGCGGCTGTTGAATGAAGAATAATGGTGAAGTAACCCCTATGGGAATTCCCAAAGATTTACCCTGGCTAAAATCAATCTGGTATTTTTGTGAGTTAGCGTTTATTTCTGCTTTCATGCTGACTCGAAATTAGCGGGATCAAGCCCAAGCCAGTCAAGCGCGTTATAGGCGAATATTTTTGCCGCCGCTGGTTTTTCGAGTCCCAATCCAGTCAGTATTTTGCCGGGTGCTTGTTCTCCAAGTGGGAATGGGTAATCTGTGCCCAGCATAACTTTATCTTCGCCCATTATTTCCAGTAGCCACTGTAGTGCTCTGGCATCATGGGTAACTGAATCTACCCAGAAACGACTTAGGTATTCAGCTGGATGGATGGGGTTATCAACAGCTACTAAATCCGGGCGCATATCGAAACCATGGGCGATACGGCCTATAGTCCAGGGAAAACTACCGCCACCGTGAGCAAAGCAGAAACGCAGGTCTGGAAACTTTTCCATTACCCCGCCAAAGATCAAACTACAAATTGCCCGCGACATTTCCGCTGGCATCCCAACTAACCAGGGTAGCCAGTATTTGCCCATTTTCTCCCGCCCCATCATTTCCCACGGGTGTACCATTATTGCAATACCCAGATCTTGGGCGGCCGCAAATATTGGTTCAAATTCTGGGTCATCCAGGTTTTTGTCGTTTATATTGCTGCCAATTTGGATGCCGCTAATTTTCAGGTCATTAGCTAAACGAGTCAATTCCTTTACCGCAGCTTCAGAGTGCTGCATAGGCAAAGTTCCCAAAGCAATTACCTGCTTTGGATACGCCTGTTGTAGCTCGGCAACATGGTCATTCAAATAACTGGCAAAGTAACTGGCGGGTTTTGATGCAGCCCAATAGCTAAACATAACTGGAACAGTAGATATTACCTGCACGCCAATATCATGGCCGGCGTATTCTGCAATTCGCTGCTCTATATCCCAGCAATTTGGCAATACCCGGCGAAAGAACTCACCATTACGGTAAATATTGCAAACTTCGCCATGCTCCGCATCACGGGCATGTTTAGCCACCGGAAACTCGGAAACCCCAAATTTTTCCTGCATATCCGGCCAGGTACGAGGCAAGATGTGTGCATGCATATCAATTTTTAGCATATTATTTTGATTGTCAAATTCCGCTGTTGTGGTTGATTATAGTAAATATGCACACACTACTCCTTAAGTAATTTTTATCCAATGACATTGTAGCAGGTACACCGACTATGCTTAACAAGCTCTCGGGCGCAGACGTAACGCACCGTTAGGTGAATGTGGCCCGAAATTTTACTGGATGGCCCCGGGGCTTTTTGCAGATGCACTTCAATGCTAAGATAAGCACCAAGCTATTTTACCAATACATATGATGTTTCCGGAGGATATCGCATGAGTGCAGTATGGAGTAAAGAGCAACTAGCCACTTTACCGGTGCACGATGGCGTGCGCCAGCGTGGGGTTGAAATTACCCGTCTGGAGAGTTTCTGCGATGCCGCTTTTGCCTTTGCTGTTACCTTGCTGGTGATTGGCGGTGATGGCATTCCCCAAAGCTATTCGGATTTGATTCTGGCTTTGAAGGGAGTGCCTGCATTTGCCGCCAGCTTCGCGGTTATAACCGGGCTTTGGTGGTCGCACCGTACCTGGAGCCGGCGGTATGGGTTGGAGGATGGGGTAACTACCCTGATCAGCCTGATTTTTGTTTTTGTGATGCTGATTTATGTGTACCCGTTGAAAATGGTCTTTTCAGCATTCGCTGACTGGGCCAGTAATGGCTGGTTACCAACAGGATTTACCATGACTGACCCCCGCGATATGCTAGGTATCTTTGTGGTTTATGGTGTGGGGTTTGCAATTCAGGCAGGCCTGTTGGCGTTGCTGCATGTGCGTGTGCTTAAAGCTACAGCCAGCCTGGATTTAAACCTGGTTGAGCAAATCCGCACAAGACAGCAGATTACCCAAAACCTGACTCTTGGCGCAACTGGTATTGCCTCGGCAATATGGGCTTTGGCTATGCCACCGCAGCTAGGGGTGTACGCTGGTTTCTTGTATATGATTTTGCCAGTTTCAATGCCATTTCTGACCCGGGTTTATATTCGGCGGATCGAGAAGTTGCAGGGCTAGTAATGATAACCTGACCCTAATCCCCAGATTGCGACTGGTGCATTCCGCTAGCGGTAGCTACAATATGCGGCTATGAAACGCACTGACTTCCAATTTGA
>JAJRYF010000035.1 GCA_024275935.1 Gammaproteobacteria bacterium
GATACGCCCATAGACTTCATTTTCATTGAAAGGAACTGCCCGCCCAAAGAGTTGATCAAACCAGCGGGTCGCCAAGCAGATATTAGAGTGCAGAGATGTCTGCCAGGAATCCAGTCTTGAGGTGATATCTTCGCCAATAGGTATATCCGGGATGCAATCTGTCTTGGGGTCATGGTAGATTTCGTCGCCGGCTAGCTCGATCATGTGAGTGCTGGGTTTATCTTCTTGGGGTTCTTTTGCCAGCGCGATAGTTGGCAACAGAATAAACAATATAATTACTGCCTGCGAATGAATTTTTAATAGCATCAACACACGGGTTCGCGGTGAATGCTTGTTTCCGGTCACTACCTTCATGGTCTTTTTTATAGCACAGATAACCGTATTTCTCCTATACAGACTCTAGCAAAAGCTGTAGGTATTCGTGAGTGGCAGCGCTAATTCCTGCAGGATGGGCAAGCAATGCGCCGCCAACCAGGTAGAGCGTATCTGCTCCAAACTGATCCAGCAAGCCGGGTAGGGTTTGCAAAGATTTGCCACCGGCGGGGCAGCATAGGGCTGGTTTTATGCTTCCCATATTTTCTGTCAGGCGCTGTTGTATTTTTGTGGTGCTAGCGCTAGTCAGCGAGAGTCGACCACCCGGGCCTGGGAAAACACTGATATCGACACCTGTAAGCCGGTACAAGGTTCCCAGTAGCACCGCTGCATCTATACCTTGTTTATGTGCATGGGTGAAAGCCCCAGACATCGCCGGATGGCCCATTTGAGCCATCCCGAAAGAGCTCACCAGTTGTTTGCATATATCCAACCCGACTACCAGCGGGCAGGTTAGTACTGCTCGAATCCCAAGGGACTGGCAGACTTTCAGCTGGTCGCTCATTTCCGTATAGTTGCCCGATATATGTGGAAAGTACAAACAATGCTTGTTGTTTCGATGGTTAGCCTCAACTATAGCCTGCTGGCAACGGCCTATACGGTCGCTGAAATCTTCCAGCCGCTCATCGATTAGGTTCTGATCATCTTTAATAATATCGCCACCAGCGGCAGCAAACTTGGCAGCAATATCTGCCAGTGCCTGATGTGGTGCGCCCCGTGGTTTCAGTGCGGTGGCTAATAAAGGCCGCTTGTCGGTATGCGTTAGTTGGCGCAATCCGCTGATACCAAATCCGGGGCCGCCAATTTTTTCAGCCAAGGGGGTAGGAACTTTCAAGTCTACCAATCGGACATCGGGATACATGGAAACATTGCCGTAAGCTAAATTAAACAATGCACTTACCCGACCGCAGACCAGGTCTGGATTATAGCTAAGTGTGATTGTAGCCATGCCATCTTGGTAACTTACAGACTCGACTTGCCCGACAAATTCATCCAGCACCCGTTGGTGGTGGACCGCTTCAGGAACTATTTCAACAGTTTGTTCCCAAGCAATAGCAGTAGCTAATTGGTCGGCAGTATCTGCCGCACAAATGGCCTGATAGACGGCAATTATGCGCTGGGAAGATGGATTCTTAGATAAGTCTGGCCGTTTTGGGGTGTGCATTGCTTCATGTTCCCGTAAAATGAGTTAAATTTCCAGTATCAGAAGCAAAAAATGAGCAAACAAACAGTACTCACAGGCATTACCACCAGCGGCACTCCGCATTTAGGTAACTATGTCGGCGCGATTAAACCCGCTATTGCTGCCAGCAAAAACCCTGATGTCAGCAGCTATTATTTTCTGGCAGATTATCACGCATTGGTAAAGTGCGGTGATCCGGAGCGGGTGCGCCAGTCTACGCTGGAAATCGCTGCTACCTGGCTGGCGCTGGGTTTAGATACTGCGGATGCGGTTTTTTATCGACAATCTGACATTCCTGAAATACCCGAATTAACCTGGTTTCTTACCTGCTCCACCGCCAAAGGCTTAATGAACCGCTCGCACGCATATAAAGCGGCGGTGCAAGATAATCTTAATGCGAAGGAAGATCCTGATTACGGTATAAATATGGGTTTGTTTAATTACCCGATTTTAATGACCGCTGATATCTTGATGTTTAATGCCCACAAAGTGCCGGTTGGGAAAGACCAGTTACAACATTTGGAAATGGCCAGAGATATTGCGGCGCGCTTTAATCACCAATATGGTGATTACTTTGTTCTTCCAGAGGCGGTGGTGGATGAGTCGACCAAGCTGATTCCGGGTCAGGACGGGCGCAAGATGAGCAAAAGTTATAACAATACAATTCCACTTTGGCTGCCGGAGAAGAAATTGCGTAAAGCAATTATGAAAATCAAAACCAATTCACTGGAGCCAGGCGAGCCTAAAGATCCTGAAGACTCTACATTGCTAACTATTTACTCGGCTTTTGCAAGCCCCGAGCAACGCGCTGAAATGGTGCAGGCCTATGATGATGGTATTGCCTGGGGTGCCGCCAAACAAATAGTATTCGAGCATATAAATGCTGAGCTAAGTGAGGCTAGAGAACGCTATACTGAGCTTGTGGCTAATCCGGTAATAATAGAAGCAGAACTACTCAAGGGTGCCGAGAGCGCGCGTGAATATGCTACGCCGCTGATGCAAAAGTTACGCGCCGCCGTTGGTATCAGGGCTTTGATTTAGGAGTTGTTGCCATTTTAATTACGCTATTATTAATGCTGCCGGTAGTTTGGTGTGGTTGTTTGTATACCGAATGATTGTAGTGCGCATCCAGCGGCGTAAGCTTGATTATGGAGATTATATTGCTATTTTAGTGGCTCTAAGTTTGGGCTTTTGGTTTTTATACTGGGCGTTCAATCATAACTGGGTAGGTACAGGCTCTATGTGGCCGTATGTATTGGCTGCCATGGGGGCGTATTGTTCTTATGCTTTCAGCTTGGCTATCTATTTGTTTTACCGCAATCGCCGGGGTGTGAATGTTTAGTCTTGATTACCCGCTATTAAAAACCTCAGCAGGTGAGCTATTTCCAGTGCACCGCATCTATTGCGTTGGCCGGAATTACGCTGATCACGCAATCGAAATGGGTGCCGATCCTGAACGCGAACCACCATTCTTTTTTAGCAAGCCAGCTGATGCAGTTACCCAGTCAAATAAAGTTCAATTTCCGCCACTTACAAATAAGCTCCAGCATGAAGTTGAATTGGTGATTGCTTTAGGGCCAGATGCCAAGGTTTTTGGGTATGCGGTAGGCGTGGATTTAACCAGGCGTGATCTGCAAGCTGAAGCTAAGTTGCACTCCAGACCTTGGGATATGGCCAAGGGCTTTGACGAGTCGGCGCCAATATCTGAAATTATCCCCAGTGTTGGGCCATTTAATAATATGTCAATTAGCTTGCGGGTTAATGGTGAAGAGAAACAATGTGGATCAACAGCACAAATGATTTGGTCAGTTGCAGAGGTGCTTGAGCAGCTTGGTCGTTACACAAAATTAAAACCTGGGGATTTAATTTTTACCGGAACCCCGGCTGGGGTTTCCAGTATTCAGCGTGGCGATGTGCTTGAGGTTTCTTTAGGTGCAAGCTTACAACATAAGTTTTCCCTGATTTAGCAGGGCTAACAATTGATAATGAGACAATAGTGATAGTTTTCGGAATAAAGCAATGTGATACAGTGCGTAAAGCCAGAGTTTGGCTGGATAAACGCAAGATAGAATATAAATTCCATGATTTACGCACAGATGGATTTAACCAACAGATGTTAAGCCAATGGCTCACAATAACTGACCTGAATGTTCTGCTTAACCGCCGAAGTACAACTTGGCGACAGCTGCCTGCACTGGCAAAGGAGAGCACGGATATACACCATCTTGGTGCGTTGTTAGTAGAACATCCAACTTTGGTAAAACGGCCGGTCTTTTTCAAAGATAACAAAGTAATTGCAGTTGGCTTTACTGCCGTAACTCAGGAAAAACTGGAGTCGATGGCTAATGTCTAGAGTCTTGGATTTGGCTATTGCCCTGATTCGTCGCCCATCTATAACCCCCGATGATAGCGGTTGCCAGCAATTGGTATTCGACTTGTTGGAAGCCTCTGGTTTTAGTATTGAATGGTATATCCAGGAAGGTGTGAGTAATTGCCTGATTAGTCATGGAGATCCAGAAACCGGACCAACTGTGATGTTTCTTGGGCATACTGATGTAGTTCCGCCGGGCGATGAAAGCTCCTGGAAGTACCCACCTTTTGCGGCTGAAGTAAATGCCGGGTATTTATATGGTCGCGGGGCTGCGGATATGAAAGGTTCAGTTGCGGCTATGGTGGTAGCTTTGCAGCGCCTAGTTGAGGAATACCCTGAACACCCAGGTTGCTTACAGTTGCTGCTGACTTCAGATGAAGAAGGGCCGGCTAAATATGGTACTTGCGTGGTTGCCAAGGCACTTTCAGACCAAGCCAGAGTGCCGGATTATTGCTTAGTGGGAGAGCCATCAAGCAGCTCGGTATTAGGTGATGTAGCCAGAGTTGGCAGGCGTGGATCAATTAATGCCAGCTTGAGAATTGATGGCATCCAGGGGCATACTGCGTTTGCCGAGCAAGTGGATAACCCCGCGCATAAACTTGCTGCTTTTTTGGCAGTGGCAACCAAGTTGCGCTGGGATGCTGGTGATGACTTGTTCCCGCCTAGCACTTTACAAGTATCAGCTCTTAATGCTGGTGGTATAGCCACCAATGTAACGCCTGCGGTAGCAGAGGTGAAGTTTAATATTCGTAATGCTCCGGTCTCGCCGCAGGCTGAGTTCAAGCTGCGTTTGGAAGCTATTTTGGATGATCTGGAGATTGCCAATTACCAGCTAGACTGGCATGTTTCAGCGGAGCCGTTTTATACTCAGGCAGGCGAGTTAACTACGGCACTAAGTGAAGCGTGTATGGCGGTTTTAGGGCATGCTCCGGAACTCAATACTGGCGGCGGTACTTCAGATGGTCGCTTTATTGCCCCGCTCGGCACTCAAGTGGTAGAGCTTGGGCCACTTAATCACTCTATCCATAAAATTGATGAGCATGTTGCTATTGCTGATCTGGATTTATTAATGGCGGTATATTTCGATGCTGCCCGACGGTTAATACTATGAAAGATGATAGTACAGCTTCACTAGAGCGGGGAATCGGTCGTTTAGGATTTTCAGCTATTGCTTTAAACGGGGTGATTGGGGCGGGTATTTTCGCGTTGCCGGCAGTTGCTGCAGCCAGGAGCGGTAACTTTAGCCCCTGGCTATTTCTGTTTTGCGCAGTTTTGATAATGACAGTGGTTTTATGTTTCTCTCGCGCCTCAAGTTTTTTTGAGGATACCGGCGGCCCGATTCAGTACGCAGATAAAGCCTTTGGATCTTTTGCCGGGTTCCAGGCTGGTTGGTTAACTTATGTTAGCCGCCTGGCCTCATTAGCGGCTAACACCAAGCTAATGATTATATATGCCGGTTGGTTTTGGGCACCATTGGAATCGGGCTGGGTACACCAGCTTGCAGTAGTCTTGATGTTTTCGATGTTGGCGCTAACTAATATTATCGGTGTGCGCAAATCAATGTTGTTGGTGTATGTCTTTACTGTATTAAAATTAGCGCCGTTAATTTTATTGGTGGTTTTGGGGCTCTCGCATATTGAGCCGGAACTATTGTTGCAAAGTGGCTTGCCTGCATTCGATAGCTTTGGTGAAACAATGTTGTTATTACTGTACGCCTTCGTTGGTTTCGAGAGTGCGGTTGTTACCGCTGGCGAGGCGCGCAATCCGCGTCGTGATATTGCCTATGCCTTACCGCTCACAGTGTTATCTATTACGGTTTTATACTTCTTGATTCAGTGGGTATCTATTTCTACCTTACCTGAGTTAGCCAGCAGCAAGACACCCCTGGCAGATGTTGCAGTGGTAGTTATGGGGCCGTTGGGGGCGGTTTTGCTAACTTTTGGTGCAGTTTTTTCAATCGGTGGTAACTGCTCGGTATCAATGATGACAGCCCCCAGAATGACCTACGCCATGGCCAAAATGGGTACTCTACCAGCCTGATTTGGCAAGGTGAATCCGCAGTTCCATACACCCGCTAACTCGATTTTGTTCTATGCAGCTTTAGGGCTAGCACTTGCTTTGAGCGGCAGTTTTATCTGGCTAGCGGTGGTGAGCACATTGGCGCGGTTATTAACTTACATTCTCAGCATTGTAGCTCTACCTATATTAGAAAAGAAAATCCCGGAAACTGAAGGCCAGTTTCGCCTTTATGGTGGCTACTTAATTCCGGTAATAGCTATTGGGCTGTGCCTATGGTTGGTAACATTTGCCTCCCCAGCGCACTGGCTGACTACAGCAGGGTTCTTTTTTATTGGTAGCATTCTGTATATGCTAACTACCAGAAAGCGCACTGATGTGGCGTGAGTAAAACGAGATCTCCGGTGCGTTCGGCAACTGCTCCATGCGTTGCCCTCGGCTCTGGATTCCTGCTTCGCCCTACCTCCCCCATCCATGGGGCCGTACCTCCTGCGTCCCTGCAGTCGTACGCCGGTGGCTAACACGCCCCACAGAACGCTTGAAATAAGCACCACACACCCGCATATATTCCCTATCGAAATAACTGTTTCAGGGGAATATTCATATGCGAATGGATAAATTCACAACTAAGTTTCAACTCGCTTTAGCTGATGCTCAGTCATTGGCAGTAGGCCTGGATAATGCCATGGTGGAGCCCGCCCATATACTGCTGGCACTGCTTGACCAAGATGGTGGTAGCACCAGAAATTTGCTGACCAAAGCTGGTGTGCGGGTTAATAGTTTGCGCTCCAGTTTGGGTGAGTGTTTAGATCAGTTGCCAAAAGTTCAGGGTGCTGCTGGAGAAGTTAATCTTTCCAATGACAGTATGAAAACGCTGACGATGATGGATAAATTGGCGCAGCAGCGTGGGGATAGTTACATTTCCTCAGAACTATTTATATTGGCCACATTTGAAATTAAGGCCGAGTTACAGTCTATTCTGCAGCAGCAAGGAGCCAACAAAGCAGCGGTTGAAAAAGCTGTTGAAGATATCCGTGGCGGCGAGCAGGTAGACGACCCTAATGCCGA
>JAJRYF010000036.1 GCA_024275935.1 Gammaproteobacteria bacterium
GAGGTAACTCTGGGAACCACAAACACCATCATCGCCACTACCACCACAATGGCAACCAGGGTTACCACTACTGGATAAATCAAAGTCATGCTCAGCCGCCGGGTAATCGACTGGCGCTGCTCGGCATGTTCAGCCAGGCGCTCTAACACCACATCCAGTTTCCCGGAACGCTCGCCCGCATCAACCGATGCCACCACCCAGGGAGGGAACTGGCGGGGATAATCACTCATTGCCGAGGCCAAAGCTCGGCCTTCTAATACTTTGGCGCGAATTGCGGCTAATAATTCTTTAGAAGACGGGTTCTCGGTTTGTTCAGCCACTGTTGCCAAAGCTTCATCAACTGGTAATGCAGCGCGGGTCAGAGTGGCTAGCTGGCGCAATAACAGTACTAACTCGGAACTACTTAAGCGCAGGCGGCGACTGGGAGTTGTTTGTCGCTCATCAATCACAGTGTCTACAGCTAACGGTACCAGGCCTTGGTCACGCAACTGCTGCCGCATTTGTCGGGCAGAGTCAGCCTGAGCCACACCTTTGATGGTTTTGCCCTCGGTATCCAATGCCTGCCATGAATACGCTGCCATTTAGTTTTGCCTGGTAACCCGTACCAGCTCATCAAGGCTGGTGATTCCGGCTTGCACTTTATTCCAGCCATCAGCGACTATAGACGGCCACTGCGCCCGTACATTTTCCAACATCTCCACCTCGGTAGATTGTTGGTGAATTAGCTCACGCAGTGCATCATCTATCTTAATAATTTCGTAAATACCGGTTCTGCCCTGATAGGCATACTCGCCTGATTGCAGCTCGGTTTGTGGTTGCCATATTTGACACCCAGCCTCAAACGGCAAGTTGAGCGCAGCAAAGTCCGCTTCTCGCGCCTCTCTTTGTACTGCATACTCAGGGTTAAGTTTACGCACCAGCCTTTGTGAAATAACTCCTAACAGGGAAGATGACAACAAGAACGGTTCAATTCCCATGTCGCGCAAGCGGGTTACTGCGCCAATGGCGCTATTGGTGTGCAGGGTAGATAAAACCAGATGTCCGGTCAAGCTTGCTTGTACTGCTATTTGGGCAGTTTCAAGATCGCGAATTTCACCGACCATAACTACATCCGGATCTTGACGCAAGATAGCCCTCAGACCACGGGCAAAACTCATATCAACTTTGCTGTTTACCTGGGTTTGACCAATGCCATCAATGTAATATTCAATCGGATCTTCAACCGTCATAATGTTTCTTGACTGGTCGTTAAGACGCGACAGGGCGGCATACAAACTGGTAGTTTTACCGCTACCGGTGGGGCCGGTTACCAGCAAAATTCCGTGGGCGCGGTGAATTAGCGAGTCCACTTGTTGCAAATGCTCGCTGGACATCCCCAACTTAGCCAAATCGATACGCCCAGCTTGTTTATCCAATAACCTTAAAACCACCCTTTCACCATGCCCGGATGGCAGAGTTGAGACACGAATATCAACCGGCCTACCTGCCACTTTAAGCGAAATACGGCCATCTTGGGGTAATCGTTTCTCAGCAATATCCAGCCGCGCCATCACTTTCAGTCTGGAAACCAGCAACGGCGCAAGTTGCCGGGGCGGGGTCATTACCTCATTCAATACCCCGTCTACCCGCAAACGGATTGACAAGCGATTTTCGAATGGTTCGATATGGATATCAGAAGCTCCTTCTTTAACCGCCTCGGTAAGCAAGGCATTAATCAGACGGATAATTGGCGCATCGTCCTGGCTTTCCAGTAAGTCTTCCACCTGGGGCAGTTCATCTAGTAGGCGCTCCAGGTCCAGGCTGTCGCCAACATTGGCAGCAGCTTCGATAGCGCTACCTTGCTGATAAAGTGATTCCAGCAGTTTGTCATAATCTACTGGTGCATAAAACTCAAGCCGTATTGGACGGGACAAGAACCGTCGCATTTCAGTAATTGCAGTGGCTTTACCCGGTTCACGCACTGCGACAATTGCGGTTCCATCTTCATCCTCGCCCAGCAGCGTTGCGCCCTGCTGACGAGCATATACAAAAGGTGGCTGGGTTGTTGGCTCGCTGCTAGTCATCAATGCTGGCCGGATCCGGCCCTGGTAATGGTGCTTGCAAGTAGTCATAAAGCTCTGGCAACAGAGGCATTTCACCTTCTGGGGTTAAGCTTCTAGAGTTTTCTCGATATTCAAGCTGACGGGCACGGAGCAAATTGTACTTTTCACTAGATACCTGCTGCTGAGTATTCTGGTCGCTAAGAATTCTTGGGCGAATAAAAAGCATCAGGTTACGCTTTACCTTATTGGTAGTTCGGTTTTTAAACAAGCCACCAAGTATTGGAATTGAACTCAAACCCACTACCCCTTCCACGGACTCGCGCAACTCCTCGGTAATCAAACCGCCAAGTACCAGTATGGAATTATCGGGCACCAGCACTTTAGTTTTTAAGGTGCGTTTATTAGTAACTAGATCTACCGCACCAGCAATCGGGGCAACAGATGATAGTTCTTGGTAAATATCCAGAACCACTGCATCGCCTTCATTTATATGCGGGGTAACTGTCAAGCGAATACCAACTTCAGTTCGTTGCACAGTCTGAAATGGATTTACCACCCCGGCACCGTCAGAAACCCCAGGATTAGTGTACTGACCAGTAATAAACGGCACTTCCTGGCCTACATAAATCTCAGCTTCAGAGTTATCCATAGTGACAATAGATGGAGTAGAAAGAACATTGGTGTCAGAGTCTGTTCCCAGCGCCCGCAACAATGCGCCAATACCAAGGAATTCAGTTCCCAGAATCGTGGAAACCCCGGAAACATAACCTAAATTCAAACCAGCACCAGGGTTTACACCACTACCAAGACCGGTCGCCAGCCCAAGGATATTATTTCCACCAGTACCGAAATTTGTACCCCCAAAAATGCCTTCACCACCAGACAGATTTTGCAAAGCCTGCCACTGAATGCCTAACTCTTTAACCATTTCTTCTGAAACTTCAGCAATAATTGCCTCTACATGCACTTGTCTACGGCGTATATCCAGCTGATGAATAACCGGCATTAGTGAGCGAATAACAGTAGGTGACCCAGTAAGGATCAGGGCATTAGTACCTGCATGAGCCTGGATACTGGCCTTGCTGCTTAATGATTTTTCTTCCCCTTCCCGGGATTTAACAGTCTGTTCTAAAATTGGCACCAAATCCGTAGCACTGGCGTACTGCAAGTAAACCACGGTTGAATTGCCCATATCATCTAGCGGTGTATCCAGGTGCGTAACTAGGGCTCTGATTTTAAGCCGCAAGGATTTATCACCCGAAACCAACAGGGTATTAGTACGCGCATCGGCAATTATGGGAATCTTTTTACCCGCATATAGTTTTTTAAGCATATCTGCTATTTCAACAGCTCCAGCATTCTGTAGCACAATCATTTCAGTCGCCTCATTAGCTGAGCGATCAATTCGATCAACCAGTTTCTGGATTCTGGCTATATTGGCAGCACGATCAGAAAACAATAAAATCTGGGCTTTATCATGCGCCACCAGCTGCGCATTAGCTGGCAACAGCGGGCGTAGCAATCCAAGTAATTCTGTAGGCTTTATATGCTTTACCGAGATTACTCTGGTTACTAATTCATCAGCAAAGTCGCCACTTCGATGACCACCTTTTTGCAGAGCTTTTATACTCGGAACAATCTTGATCACATTGCCGTTATCAACTGCTGCCAGCCCATGGACCTCCAGCACTGACAAAAACGCTGCATAAATACCTTTTTCGTCCATAGAGCCGCTGGAAATTACCGTTACCTTGCCGGAAACTGATGGGTCGATAATAAAGGTTTTCCCAGTAATCTCCGCGACTGTGGCAACCAGAGTCTGAATCTCTGCATCTTGTAAATTAAGGGTATGCTGCTGGGCATAGCTGCTGGTGGCGCACAGCATGGAAAATAACATGCTCAGGATTATCGCTTTGCATTTATTGCTCATAATTTAATTCTTCAACATAAATTGATATGGTTTAATTATTTTTTCAACAAGGAGTTAATATCTGCTTGTAAGCTCTGCTTTTGCCCACCTCGAATCACTTCCAGGTTTAGCTTTTCACCTTGCAGCACTTTAGTTATTAGGTTTTCTACCGCTTTCTCGTCATCCAGCCCGGCGCCATTGGCGCTAACTATAATATCGCCATTTCTTAGCCCTAAATCAACCAGTTGCCGGGCGTTCCTTCCAAGGCTGATGCGGTAACCCCCACTGGGCATCTTTATCAGCCCATAACTACTGGCCATGGACTGTAAGTTTAATCCATAGCGGTTGCGTACAGAGGCTATTGTACTTGCTGATAAAGGTGGTTTGCTGGACTCTGTAGTAGCTGTGGTTTCAGTGCTTGCCACACTGAACGCTTGCTCTGCCTCAGAGTCTGCAGTTTTCTCATCCAGTGGTAGCCTTAAGGTTTCGTATTGCCCGTCCCGTAACAACACTACCCGATCTGGGAATATACCACGAACCTCACCACCTCCAGGTAAATCCATGCCCACCCGATAAACTGCTTCACGACCTCGACTATCGCCGATTATTGCATAACCATCCTGATCGGTTTCTCCAGAAACTATACCGCGTAACATCAAATTCAAACTGGTTTCCGGGGCATCCAGGTAGTGGCTTACTAGTTGCTTTTCAGCATACACACCAAATAAGTTTGCGGCTGCCAATGTTTCCCTAAACTTATATTCGGCTGGAGTTGCTGAAGAGTTAATTGTAGCTGGTTGTAGAATCTGTTCGGCTGGGGTAAATAGTGACCATAGCATCCTGAGCAACAGCCACGCTACCAGCACGGATAAGAGTATGCTGGCAAATCTAATTTGCTGTTGTGGTCTGATTGTTATCATCACAGAATAATTATATCACCCCAATTCCTAAATAAAGCTAACAACTAACTCCGCCCCCTAGAGCGTCCTCTGCCACCTGAATGTCTGGGCTTGCCTCCCCCGCTCCGGTGCTTACCGCCTTGGCGCGGTTTGCGTGGGGGCGTGGGAGGGATAGTTATATCGGGTAAATCACTGGCATCTGTCTGATCCATAGAGATTCGATAACCCAGCAAGGCTTCAATTTCTGGCAAATGGAATGCATAATTCTCACAGGCAAAGCTAATAGCTTCGCCTTTTGCGCCTAATCTGGCTGTGCGTCCAACCCGGTGAACATAGTCGGCAGCAATCTGGGGCAGGTCAAAATTTATAACATGGCTAACATCAGGGATGTGTAACCCACGCGCGGCAACATCAGTGGCGGCGAGAATTTTTAACTTGCCGTCATGAAACTCACGCAACAAACTCTGTCGGCGTCGTTGCTGCACCCGCCCGGATATTACCCCGACACTGAAGCCATTGGCACGCAGTGTTCGATCTATTAAGTCTGCCCCGGAGCGGGTATTACTAAATACCATCACATGCGCATCTTCACCCATCTGCTGCAACATTTTCACCAGTAGCGGAAGCTTCTCATTATTAGCGGGGTAGATAACCGTTTGCACAACATTTTCGGCAGTAACTTTATCGCCCGCAACCACTATCATTTCCGGCTCATTCATATGGTCGTAAGCAAGTTCAGTTACCCGAAAGCCCAAAGTTGCAGAAAACATCAAACTTTGGCGGCGGTCAGGGGACGGTAGCCGACGCAGAATATAACGAATGTCGTTAATAAAGCCCAAATCAAACATCCGATCGGCTTCATCGAGTACCATCATCTCTACTCCCCGTAGCGAATAGACCCCCTGCTTGGCAAAATCAATTACCCGCCCAGGGGTACCAATCAGAATATCTACTCCCTGCGCCAGGGTGTTGCGCTGCTTCTCATAATCTACACCACCGTATGCCAAGCCGAAACTTAGGCCAGTGTGTTTACCTAAAACCAATGCGTCTTTATGAATTTGCAAAGCCAATTCTCTGGTTGGCGCTATCATCAGCGACCTAATCGCTGGCGACTTACCTTCTGGCCTATTAACTTCACCAGCGACCAACAACTTCTGGAATGTCGCCAATAGAAAGGCAGCCGTCTTGCCGGTACCAGTTTGCGCCTGGCCAGCCACATCTTCTCCAGCCAACGCAATCGGTAAAGTGGCAGCCTGAATAGGGGTGTAAAACTCAAAGCCAGCATCTTTTAATCCTTCAAGGATGCTAGGATGCAGACCGAAGCTGTCGAAACGGATGTCAGATAATGCCTTGCCACTCATATAATTCTCATATTTTTCCGCTACATCATTGTATCGTGACGGGTTTTTTATAGTTGCTGTTTAAAATTTGAATAAAACACTTGATTTTCAGGCCCAAGGGCACGATATTAGTATCTAATTCTGACTTATTCCGCAGTGGCATACTAGCCATTGCTGGAATGAATATAAAAATACGATGCGGTTTTATAGTAACCATCAGGCAAATACAATCCGCAACCGTCTAATGATACAACAGGAGAACACTTGTGAGCGAAAATATAAAAGATATTGACCAAAGTAGTTTCGACCAGGATGTACTTGGAGCAAGCGGACCGGTACTAGTTGATTACTGGGCAGAGTGGTGCGGACCCTGCAAAATGATAGCCCCTGTACTCGAGGAATTGGCAGGCGAGTACGCCGGTCAGATCACCATTACCAAGGTTGATGTCGATACCAATGCTACGCTGGCACAAAAATATGGAATTCGTGGAATCCCCACGCTGATGATTTTCAAAGATGGCGCTGTTCACAGCACTAAAGTAGGTGCATCTACTAAGGGTCAGTTAAAGGAATTTATTGAAGCCGCAATATAAAACTTGAGAAACCCTCCTGTTATTGGAGGTTTTTTTCTGGACGCTACCGCCAAGCAGTGGTAATATGCACATATCTTCTGGGGCGAACCCGCCCAATTGTTATAAAGACCAAGTGATTTCAACTTACCGTAAGTGTGCACGCTCTTTATTAGCTGTGGTTACAGCCCAGAACCAAGCGTAAACTCAACATAATATATAAACACTAAACACAATAACTCAATCATCAGTATTGCCATCTTGGGCATGCTACACATTTAACCATCTAAACAATCCGACAACCTTATCTATGAAATTATCAAATCTAAAACAAAAACCTATTTCCGAGCTACTCGAAATTGCTACCGAAATTGGAGTTGAAGGCGCAGGCCGCGCTCACAAACAGGATGTTATCTTTAAAATTCTGAAAAAACTCGCCCGCAAGGGTGAAGACATATACGGAGATGGTGTTTTAGAAATACTCCAGGATGGCTTTGGCTTTCTGCGGGGGCCAGCCAGTTCTTATTTAGCCGGTCCGGATGATATATATGTATCTCCAAGTCAAATTCGTAGGTTTTCCCTGCGCACCGGCGACACCTTGGAAGGGAAAATCAGGCCACCAAAGGACAGTGAGCGCTATTTTGCCCTGTTAAAAGTTGAAACCCTTAACTATGAGTCGCCCGATAAGGCCAAAAGCAAAATACTATTTGAGAACCTGACCCCGGAGTTCCCTCGCAAACAGTTAAAACTGGAGCGCGGTAACGGTTCAACCGAAGATATAACCTCAAGAATTATTGACCTTATGTCACCTATTGGTAAAGGTCAGCGTGGGCTAATAGTTTCACCACCAAAAGCTGGTAAAACTTTAATGCTGCAAAACATCGCAGCTAGCATCAGAAATAACAACCCTGATTGTAAAATGTTTATTTTGTTAATCGATGAGCGGCCAGAAGAAGTAACCGAAATGAAGCGCTCGGTTGATGCCGAGGTTATCTCTTCAACCTTCGATGAGCCTGCAACCAGGCATGTACAAGTGGCTGAAATGGTAATTGAACGCGCCAAGCGGCTGGTTGAACATAAACAGGATGTAGTTATCCTGCTAGACTCAATCACACGCCTTGCACGAGCCTATAATACCGTAGCGCCATCATCCGGCAAGGTATTAACCGGTGGTGTAGATGCTAACGCCCTGCAACGCCCAAAACGCTTCTTCGGTGCGGCCAGGAATGTAGTTGAAGGTGGTTCACTAACAATTATTGCTACCGCCCTGGTAGATACCGGCTCCAGAATGGACGAGGTTATCTATGAAGAATTCAAAGGCACAGGTAATATGGAGTCCCATCTGAGCCGGCGGATTTCAGAGAAGCGGGTATTCCCGGCCATCGACATCAATAAATCCGGCACCAGGCGTGAGGAGTTAATGATTGATAAAGACCTAATTCAGAAAGTCTGGATACTTAGAAAAGTATTGCACCCAATGGACGAAATTCAGGCTATTGAGTTTGTGCTTGATAAAATGAAAGCTACCAAAACTAATGATGAGTTCTTTAACTTTATGAAGCGTTAAGAGCTATCAGTAAGCCAATAAAAAACCCGATCTTAATGATCGGGTTTTTTATTGGGCATTAAAGCCTAAATGAACGCTTCAATCTTCCATATCTTTAATTGCTTTTTTAGCTTTTTTCTCGGCTTTTTTCACATTTTTTTCAACATCATGTGCAGCCTTATCTATGCTCTTTCCCATTTTTTCCATAGGGCCTTCTTCTTTTTTGCAAGCAACCAACGACACGCTGGCAGCCAACAACATTACAACAAACAATTTACTAAGTTTCATTTACTTATCTCCCTGTTATAAAATCTGGGGGCAGCACATTTAAGTACCACCCCCGTACCCGAACAATTTCGGATTTAACTTTCTATGCGTGACCTCTACGCTGATAGCGGTGGAAGCCAAACAACATTAGCATAAACAATGCTAACAGTCCCTGCCAGCTAAGAGTAGGAACATTAACCGGCGGTAAGTTTATAACTCTAGTTACCGTCACAGTATCATCGTTAGACTCAACCTCATCAACCATCGCTATCGCAATATTGGTTAATGACCCATTGTCTATATCCAACTGAGTAATAGTGTGTATAGATGTACAGGTTACTGTTCCATTAGGTGGCAACGGTGTTGGTGCCGGACACGCTACTAGCACCTGATCATCCAGCACTGAGGCTACACCCGGATCCAGCGTATCAGGACCAGTATTTGTGATTACATATGTATAGTTAATCACATCACCAACCATTGCGTATGTGGATACATCAGCTGATTTATCCAAGCTGATAGTTGGTGGATCAAACGGTGTACATGCATCGTTATCCGTCAGATCGATATCAGTATCACTACCTATTACGCCATTTGCGAAGCCTGTATTTATACCACCTGCATTACCTGCATCACAATCATTACCCTCGGCTGTA
>JAJRYF010000037.1 GCA_024275935.1 Gammaproteobacteria bacterium
CATCCATGGGGGCTCTTCACCCGTCCGACCGCCAAGGATGGCGGAAGTGCAGGTTTTGCAGGAGCAAAAACCTGCCATGCGGGTGGAGGTCTCAGGCGAGCACCCAGAATTCATGCTTGAACAGTTAACGGGACAGCAGTGATTTAGCTCATAGCAAATAACATGGATTTTATATAGACTGATTAACTCTAGGGCGTTTCGTAAAATATGGAAGTTTTACTAGTTTCGTGACCTCACAAAATACTCTAAAGACACCCACAATAACGGGAATTGTCCCTGCCCCGCTGCTCTCTTTGAAAGCAATGGACTGCCATTTGCATGCTGCTTTTATTTGGGGAATAAAACATACCAGCTTGAAAGACACTGCTTAGCTTGTATTTGAATAACCCTATAAGTTAGAGGCGAATTAAAACAAGGAGTAATAAGCATGAATATATATCAAAAGAAATATTATCCAGATGCTGTCAAAAAGGCCGGTGCGGCCTCAGTCAGGCCAGCTAAGTTAAATCAAGCACCAAGTACTAAGAACAAATTCAATCGGCCGTTAAAGCCGGCTAAGCAATTGCTTGCCAAACAACTAAATGGCGCTATCCAATTACCTAACATCATCCATCGCGTATTAAGCAAGATGGCTTTTGGCAGTAACTCAAGCGATACGGCCTATATTCAGGCATTACCCGGCGCAACTGACCAAGAGAAGCTGTTGGCATACATTGACGAGCAACTTAGCCCAAACAGCATAGATGACAGCTATACCGAGGCCATATTAAGTGCTTCGGGGTATACCACCTTAAACAAAACCCGTATCGAGCTCTACCAGGAGCATTTAAGAAGGCCGGACGGGGTAGAAATACCGTGGCAAACGCATATTTTACCAGGCAGAGAAACCCACTTTGCTACCTTTGTAAGAGCTATAAACAGCAAACGGCAATTATTTGAAACCTTGACAGATTTTTGGCATAACCATTTCAATGTCTATATTGGAACCAACGGAGCTCCGGCAATGTTTGGCAATTATGATCGAAATGTTATCAGAGCCAATGTTTTGGGGAATTTTAGAGATATGCTATATGCTGTAGCCCAATCAAGCTGCATGCTTACTTACTTGGATAATGGGGTTAACGAGCTAAATGCACCAAATGAAAACTACGCCAGAGAAATGCTCGAATTACATACAATTAGTGCAAAAAACTATATGGGCCATATGCCTTGGGCAGATGTTCCTGTAGACAATGAAGGCAGGCGCATTGGGTATGTAGAAGCTGATGTGCTTGAGTTAGCGCGGGCTTTAACCGGCTGGTCATTTAGTGGTGCCAGTTGGTGGGACTATCAAAATGGCAACATTGCCACCGGTGAATTTTTATATCGAGATGCATGGCACGACAAAGGCACTAAACGAGTTATGGGAGTCAACTATAGCTACAATGCTGGCGACCCAATGAGCGATGTAAACGACATCTTTGATATGCTTGCAGAGCACCCCGCAACTGCTGAGTTTCTTGCCACCAAGTTATGCAAACGGTTTATCAGTGATAACCCTTCGCAAAGCATTATTGACAGTGTCAAAGATACTTTGCATACAAACTGGCAGTCAGCGGATCAGATTAAATTGGCTATGGAAGTACTACTCAAGTCTCCTGAGTTCTTAAATACCTGGTCAGAAAAAATCAAACGCCCCTTTGAACGGGCTATTTCTGCTATGCGGCAGCTTGAATTTTCTTTCAACTTTAGTCCTAGCGAGTCGTTATCAGGCAGCCTCTATTGGTCTTTCATAAATTCTGGGCAAAGCCCATTTCAATGGACCTCGCCCAATGGCTACCCGGACACTAAACAGGACTGGCTAGGAGCATCTAGCACCATGTCTACATGGCGATTTGTTCAATGGGTTGCCCGTCTCAGAGCAGATCCAATCGCTCCAGATCCAGGAGTACCATACAATACCGTTTTAGCGCAAACTCTAGCGCAATTCCCAAACCCCAACGATATTACTGCCAATAATATTGTCAATTTCTGGTATGAAAAATCCTGCGGAGTGGTGCCGGATGTTCAAACTCAGGATAGATTGGCAAATTTCATGTCATTTGAGCATGTAGATACCCAGACTGGCACAGATAGGGATACGCCTATTGATTTAAGTACAAATTCATGGCCTGGCTACAATGAAGATAGATTATATGCAGTAGTTAGCACAATCTTTTTAACCACTGAATTTAATTATCGGTGATCCGGAGAGATTTAATATGAAAAAAATTAATCGAAGAAAGTTTCTTAAAAGTTCAGGCCTAATTACTCTTGGGAGCCTTGGTGGTTTACAAGTCGGATTTGCCAACACCAACCCCAAAAGCACCGCTGCAACCAATAGCAAAGATCTGTTGGTCTATGTATTTCTGAATGGTGGCATGGACGGCTTGAATATGGTGCCTCCGCGCTCAGGCGCTGACTATACTGAGTACTCAACAATTTTAAGGCCTGATTTGCATATCAACAACAGCGAGTCACTAGCCCTAAATGGGGCTGACCTATTTGGTTTGCACCCTGCCGCCACTGCTATGGCAGATTTATTTAATCAAAATAAAATGGCGATTGTTCACGCAACCGGCCTGAACGAGTCAAACCGCAGCCATTTTGTGGCCACTGCACTGATGGAACTGGGGCTTGAAGGGCAAATCTCTAGCCTGGGTAGTGGCTGGTTAACCAGGTATTTCAATTCATCGTTAAACCCTGCCAGCGCACTAATTCCCGCGCTTGTACCTTCATACAACACTACCGATGCAGTTTTAGGTGATCCGGATGCATTGGTGATGGGTAACCCAAATGAATTTAGTTTGAACCGGGGGTTTTGGGGCTGGGGAGCTGAAATGCAAATGGTACTTGGGGAGTTAAATGAAAACCCGGACACTCTTGAAAAAGTGGCATCTAATCAGGCATTACTGGCCTCAACAGTGGTTCAGACTATAGACTGGGATGGTTATCTACCAGGAAATTCCGCAGTTTATCCGACCGGCAGGCTTGGTGACCAACTAAAAACCGTGGCCCAACTTTATAAAGAAAGCCCGGGACTAGAGGTAGCCTATATACCTTATGGTGGTTGGGATACCCATACCAATCAAGGCTCCGGTAATACTGGCACATTTGCAGATTTAACGCTTGGTTTATCTGAAGGGCTAAATGCCCTTTATCAGGACTTGAGTGCCACCCATGCAGACAAATTCACCATTATAGTACAAAGTGAATTTGGTAGAAGAGCCTATCAAAATGGTGCTAATAGTACCGATCACGGTTATGGCAACCCTATGTTTCTTATTGGTGACAGTGTTGTTGGTGGTTTCCATGGCCAATTTCCCGGGTTACTACCTAATCAGTTATTTGAGGGTCAGGATGTTAGCGCAACCGTAGATTACCGTGATGTGGTTAGTGAGGTTTTGCTAAAGCGTATGCACAACCGCTTTCTTGGCCATATATTTTCCGGCTATGACAACTATACAGAGCTGGGGGTGATTGCAGGCACAGGACTAACGCCAGTTTTTGAGTTTGATTACGATAGAATTTTCAAAGGTGGGTTTGAATAAGTATTTTTATGGTTTTTTGGAATCTGCAGGGTACAACTTGCCAAGTGCTGGCACAACTCCACGGTCGCCAAATTTTTTATTTATTTGGTCAAGGGTAGCTTCAATGCTCGGGATTTTGTCCGAGCTGCTTAATTGCAACTCCAGACCACTAGCCCCTACTCCCAGTAAGCGCACCGGAACTGCGCAGTTATCTGCTTGCCATTTCAATAGCAAAGCTTTACTAATTTGATACAAAGATTTTCCAGACTGAGTGCCGACTTTCAAAGTTATTCTACGAGTATAAGTTTGGAATCTGGAGTTTCTTACTTTCAGAATAATCACCCGGGCCAGATAGTTGTTTTGCCTTAAACGCCTGCCAACTTTTTCAGACAAGCGTTGTAGCACTGCCAGCATATCCTGCCGGGCTGTCAGGTCGGTGCTAAAAGTTTGTTCATGACTAATTGATTTCTCTTTTCTATACGGAATAACTTCGCGGCTATCCTCCCCACGAGCTAGGGCCTGATAATGCCTACTCTGCGAGCCTAATGGCCCGGCAAGCAGGTGGCTATCAGCTTTGCGTAGTTGCCCGATAGTTAGAACCCCTACCCGGTTCAACCGCTGGGCGGTTTTTGGGCCCACCCCCCATACCCTTTTGACCGGCATCGGATCAAGGAAGGCCTGGGTATCTTTTGGAACTGGATAAAAACCATCTGGCTTATCAACATCAGAAGCAAGTTTTGCCAGAAACTTATTTGTTGCCATGCCCACAGAGGCAACCAGGCTAAGCTCCGTCAAAATCCGTGATTTAAGCATTCTGCCGATGGTTTCAATATCCCCCAATAATTTAAGGCTGGCAGTAACATCGAGAAAAGCCTCATCCAGGGACAAGCCTTCAACTTGTGGGGTTACCTGATAAAAAATGGAGAAAATCTCAGCTGAAATTTCTTGATAACGATTCATTCGGCCGGGGCAATAGATACCGTTGGGGCATTTACGCCTGGCAATAGCGGTGGGCATGGCCGAGTACACGCCAAACTTTCTGGCAGCATAATTTGACGCTACAACTACTCCTCTAGCGCCTAAACCGGCAACTATTACCGGCTGGCCAATATATTCCGGGTTATCCAACTCTTCTACGGAGGCAAAGAAAGCATCCATATCTACATGGATGATGGCTCGTTGGTGCGACCGGGAAGTCACATTGTGTGAGTTTTTTTCTCGCTGGTGAGCATTCCCGCCAGGTGCTTATCAATAACTGCACGAGCATGATCACCATCTGGGGTTTCAGCAAATTGTACGCCTATACCGGCTTTGCGGTTGCCCTGTGAGCCCATCGGGGTTATCCATACAACTTTTCCCGGAATTGGCAGTCGCTCTTCAAGATCCATTAGTGTCAGTAGCAGAAAAACTTCATCGCCTAGCTGAAATTGTTTATTGCTAGGCACGAACAGACCGCCACCTTCAATAAATGACATATAGGTTTTATAAAGCGCATCACGGTCCAAAATTGATACCGATAAAATCCCTGTTTGTGTCATTATTTATGCTCCTTTATATTCCCAAAACTAAATTATTTAATTTCTACCCCAATCACCAGATAGAAACACGGATGCTGCACATACTGTTGATTCCACAGTGAAACCAATATGATATGCACGAATGCAGCGATTGCAGGATGTAAAAGAGCTGTCATACACATCATATCGCGCCTCTATCTGAGGATTGGGGTACTACTCTTGTACCCATTGTAGCAACCATTGCTGAAATAGTAAGTCTTGGCGTAAAGCGGTATCCTGACTTCGATAACCGGCGACTGCTAATTTCTGCAAATGAATGACCTTATCCAATGAATACTCTGGCCTGGTATCACTAACTGCCGTGGCAATCGGGTCGCTACCAGCCTGCTTACTCACCCGACTGCGAATTATATCCTGCAACCACTGACTCAGCCACAACCACACCAGCGGCCTGCCTAACTCCGTGCCAAGTTTTACCCATTCGGTGGCCACCTGGTTTGCACCTAGCTGCCCACGAGCGCTTTTAAGCAAGGCAACGCCTACTGACCTACGCACTGGCAATAATTCCTGTTGCAAGTACTCCAGAGCCGACAGGGGCAGCCCTCTGGCCGCCAAGATAGCGCTCTGTCTTTGTTCAGCAGGGTAATCTTGGGCCTCCAGCCAAGTATCTACAATCTGAGCTTCAGCTACTGCCAGAGTGTATTTTTGGCAGCGACTGCGAATAGTAGCCAGCAAACTTGCCGGCTCGCAACTGGCCAAAATTATATAAGCATCTCCAGCTGGCTCTTCCAGTGTCTTCAGTAGTGCATTGGCAGCAGCCAGGTTCATTTTCTCTGCCGGCCAAATAATCGCTACTTTATTTCTGGCTATGCCAGGGGTTAATGTCATCTGGCGCACAAAGTCACGAACTTGATCGACTTTAATTACTTTACTATCTGCTGCAGGACTCAGGCTAAATACATCCGGGTGGCTACCTGCAGCGAGTAACTTACAGTTACGGCACTGACCACAAGCCAGCCCGGTATCAGACTGTATTTCGGTGCAAATCAGTCTGCCAGCCAAGGCACCAGCCAATTCCTCGACCCCCGAATGCGCAGGACTGGCCAACATAATTGCATGTGGTAACCGTGGCTGTTGCAACTGCTGCCAAACTGCCTGTTGCCAAGGATAAACTTGGCCCATACCGGTCACTTGGCTCATGCTAGTTGTTCCAATTTTGCTATCACTTGCTTGCGCACTGAATTCTGGTTGCCTGCGGAATCAATAATTGCAATCCTCTCAGGGTACTGCCCAGCGCGGAGTAGATATGCTTTGCGGACTCGCTCAAAGAACGCCTGCTGCTCTGATTCAAAGCGGTCTGGCTTACCAGTCCTGCGGGCGCGTTTAAGGCCTAGCCTCACCGGCACATCCAACAGCAAGGTCAGGTTCGGCTGTAATTGCCCAAGCACCATTTTTTCAAGCTTGGCAATATCTGCCTCAGGAAGCCCGCGACCACCACCCTGGTAGGCGTAACTGGCATCTACAAAGCGATCACAAATTACAGTTTTGCCAGACTCTAATGCAGGTAATATTACTTCTGCTAACAATTGCGCCCGCGAGGCGAACATTAACAATAATTCCGTATGCGCCAACATTCCTGCCCGCTTTCTATCTAATAAGATTCTACGAATTGCCTCACCAGTCGGTGTGCCGCCTGGTTCACGACAACAAACTACGGTTTCGCCGCGTTGTTCCAGCCATTCACGCAGATAGCGTATCAGACTTGATTTGCCAGCGCCTTCGCTACCTTCAAGAGTAATTAACCGACCTTTCATTTGCGCCTCAGCATTTTTTGCACAGCCTTATTATGTTCAGCATAGGTGTCCGAGAATTTATGTCCGCCGCTACCGTCTGCCACAAAATACAAACTGTTGCCTGCTGCTGGCTGGGCGACTGCCTGAATTGAAGCGGCTCCTGGTAATGCAATCGGGGTTGGCGGCAAACCATGTCTGGTGTAAGTGTTATATGGGGTGTCGGTGCGTAAATCCTTACGCCTGATATCGCCATCGAAGCTCGCGCCAATGCCATAAATTACGGTTGGGTCTGTTTGCAGGCGCATACCCTGTTGCAAGCGCCGGATAAAAACTCCGGCTACCTGCTCTCTTTCGGCAGCAACAGCGGTTTCTTTTTCTACAATAGATGCCAGAATCAACATTTCATAGGAGCTGTCCAATGGCAGCCCTGACTGCTTTGCTTGCCAGTGCTGCTCCAATACCACTTGCATAGCGGTATGTGCCTGACGCAGAATATCCAGATTGCTATCCCCGCGAATAAAGCTGTAGGTTTCTGGTAAAAACCAACCTTCCAGGTTAGTTTCGTCCAAACCCAATAAATCTGGCAGTTTATCAGTTGCGTTTTCAGGCAACTGCTGCTGCAAGCGGGTATCCGCCCTTAAAGCGATTATTAAGTCGCTTAGTCGCCAGCCCTCAACGATAGTGAAACTATGGTTGATTACCTTGCCACTAGTAAGTTGCTGCAACCAATCTTGTGGGGTGAGGCCTGGTAACAGCTGATATTCACCAGCTTGAATATGTTGGCTTTGAACCCGGCTTAAAATACGCCATGGCCAGCGCTTTTCGCTTACCCCTGTGGCAATCAGTTTATTTACCATGGCGGCATAACTACTGCCGCGAGGTATGTCAATATTAAGCCCTTGTTCCGGGACGGTTAATGGCTGTTGTAAAAACTGTTGATACTCTTTCCATACCCAGACACTCGCCAATAGCAACACCAAGAGCATACTTGCAAATATTAGCAATAATTTCTTCATGCCGGTCTTGCCAATAATGGTGATTGTAATGCTAGCCAGTCTTGCAACTGCCTGGTAACCGGGCCGATATCAAATTCCCAATCAGCAATTTTAGTAACTGGCCAAATGCCCCGGATGCTATTACAAATAAAGACCTCATCGGCTTCACTTAATAGCTCCTGAGTTACGCGTCGTTTCTCACAACGGAAACCAAACTCTTGTAGTAGCGCGGCGCGAGTAACCCCATGAACGCCACAGCGATCAAGTCGCGGGGTTATCAATTGCTCGCCAAAGGCTAGAAATATATTCGCACTGACTGCAGAAATAACAAAACCACCATGATCCAGCAACAAGCCTTCACCAGCATTTAGCACCACCGGCTCAGTTGCGGCTATTACCTGCTCAAGCCGGTTACTGTGCTTAATCGCCGCCAGAGTACGATTGTGTACCAGCCGGTAGTCGGCAATCGGCATTTCAATGCCTTTTAAGCGTGGCAACTCGACCGCCTCAGGCCATGGCTGGCAACTAATTATACGGCGCCCCACTGCAGGACTTGTAAGTGAGTAGCCGTGCTCGCTGTCGCCCGCGGTTAAGCAAATTCTAACCACACTTATAAGCTTTCCGGCACATACAGTTTGCAAGTCACTCAGCAAGGTGGTTTTATCTGGCATCTGTAAGCCCAGGCGTTTACACCCAGCAGCTAAGCGTTCCAGGTGCAAGTCCCAGAAAACCGGATTGCCAGACTTACAGGCGATGGTTTCAAATACTCCATGCCCATACAAAAACCCCCGGTCAGTAACCGGCACTAGATTGGATATCTCGCCATCTATCAGACAGTCATGCATGTGTTAGCTCAAATCTCTCATTTATTCCTTGCTGCTCACTTTATCACTTTCATTTATCACCGCCTAGTGAGAAACTGAAGTCAGTCCTAGTGCTACTAGCAACCCTTTAGCCTTAGCCTCGGTTTCCAGCAGCTCCGCAGCGGCAATTGAATCGGCAACGATTCCGCCACCAGTACGAAAAACCAGTTTCTCGGCTTGCTGAAACAAACTCCGAATCAGGATGTTCATATCTAGTTGTCCATCTCTACTAAGGTAACCCATAGAACCTGTATATACGCCTCTGCCAGTAGTTTCCAGTTCAGCAATAATCTGCATACATCTTACCTTCGGGCAGCCTGTAATTGTACCCCCTGGAAAAACTGCAGCAATAGCATCAATCGGAGTTCTCCCAACCTGTAGTAGCCCCCGAATATTTGACACAATGTGGTGTACATGAGGATGCTCTTCTAGCACCATCAACTCATCCACCTCAACACTGCCAATTTCACACACCCGGCCAAGGTCGTTACGCTCAAGGTCTATCAGCATTATATGCTCGGCGCGCTCTTTTGGGTGAGCAATAAGTTCAGCTGACAAGGCCAAGTCGCCATCAACATCACTGCTTCTGGGGCGGGTTCCAGCGATTGGTCGAGTTTGCACTACGCGCCCGCGAATTTCCAGTAAACGCTCAGGTGAAGAGCTTATTATGGCTGCTCCTCGGTAGGTTGACAGGCCAGCGAACGGTGCCGGATTGTCGCGGTGCAGGCTTTCCAGCAGCGCCATTGGTTCTGCTATGTGTTGTTTTGTTTGCAGCCGCCAGGCGCGCGAAAGATTAACCTGAAAGACATCACCTGCATAAATATACTCGCGCGCCCTGCGAACCGCTTCTAGATAAATCTCGTCAGCTTCAAGCTCTAACTGAAATTCCGGCAAGACCGAAGCTTGGCTAAAGTTTTTACTCCGCTCTAGGTCTGTCTGCATTTCATCCAGTAAGGCTGCTTCTTCAGCCACCAGCCAGGCGCGCTCTGTTTGATGCTCAATAATTATTGCAGCTGGGCAACGCTGGGCAAAAGCTGTGGGGAAATCAGGGGCAAACTCAGGCAAGTCCAAAACCGGTTCAATTTCAGCCGCAAGCTCATAACCCAGGTACAAAAACCAACCACCGATAAATGGCAGTTCCGAATCAGTAGTAGCGGGCAACTGAAGCTGCAAGTACCAATTGTTTAGGGCGCGCAAAAAACCGGCATTATTGTCGATTAAGCCTGCAGGGCCGTGAAGCTGTAGTTTGGAGTCAAGCTCAAGGCATTCGCCTCGAGCTAAAAACAGAATTGAAAAACGCTGCGCAGAAGTGTCTGCGGCACTACTAAGGTAGTGCGGATATTTATGCGGATCGAGGCGATGAACAGCAGCCAGATCCGGAACCTCTTGCAGCTGTATTTCCTGACTCACCCCGTGTAGCGTTTTAACAGCAATGAGCCGTTGGTGCCACCAAAGCCAAAAGAATTAGAAATAGCAACATCTATTGGCATTTCTACCGCCGTATGGGCCGCATAATTAAGGTCGCAGCCGTCTGAAGGGTTATCCAGGTTGATTGTTGGCGGAGCAATATTATCGCGCATCGCCAGTACCGTGAAAATCATTTCAACTGCACCAGCCGCGCCTAATAAATGTCCGGTCATCGACTTACTCGAGCTCATTATCAACTTGTAAGCATGCGCACCAAAGACTGCCTTGGCAGCATCTGATTCGGCTGTATCACCTGCTGGAGTTGAGGTGCCATGGGCATTTATATAGTTTACTTCTTCCGGGTTGATGCCCGCATCTTGCAAAGCAATTCGCATACACCGGGCTGCACCTTCACCGCCAGCAGGTGGTGAAGTCATGTGATAGGCATCTCCGCTCATCCCAAAACCTGCAAGTTCAGCATAAATTTTGGCGCCGCGCTTGCGCGCATGCTCTTCAGATTCTAGCACTACCGTACCCGCCCCATTGCTGAGCACAAAACCATCCCGATCTCGGTCCCAGGGACGCGAAGCCGCTTCCGGATCCTCATTACGGGTAGAGAGTGCTCGGGCCGAGGAAAAGCCACCTACGGCAGTTGGAGTAGAGCCAAATTCTGCACCGCCGCAGATCATTACATCGGCATCCCCATAAGCAATTAGTCTGGCCGCTATACCAACACTGTGTGTTGCCGCACTACAAGCGGTAACCATAGCCAAATTCGGGCCACGGTAGCCGTTACGAATAGACAGGTTACCCGATACCATATTGATAATGGTAGAGGGTATATAAAATGGCGAAATCTTTCTTGGGCCACCGCTAGCGCACTTGAGAGTGGCATCTTCGATTCCGGAAATACCGCCAATCCCAGAGCCAATGTTCAAACCAACCCGATCACGATCCAGGGCCGCGTACTCTTCCAGGCCAGAGTCAGCGATTGCATCTAAAGATGCGGCCATACCATACTGGATAAAGATGTTCATTTTGCGGGCTTCTTTCGGACTGAGCCATTTATTGACATCAAAATCTTTGATTTGACCAGCAATCTTGGTCTTGAACAGGCTCGCATCAAACTCTGTCAGTTCAGAAATTCCGCTACGGCCATTACATATTGCGTCCCACGCGCTATCCAGCGAATTTCCAACCGGAGAAATTATTCCCATCCCAGTTACAACCACTTTACGCTTTGTCACTGTGTATCCTCGATCTGTAATTCATCCGTTCCGGTCGGAAGCGGATGTTTTATCTAAAGCTATTTGATTCAGAAATGGCCAGCCTTCTTGGCTGACCATTGATTCAAGCGATTTCGATTAAACTGCGCTTTTTACGTAGTCAATTGCTTGCTGAACATTGGTGATCTTTTCCGCATCTTCATCTGGGATTTCACACTCGAACTCTTCTTCAAGAGCCATTACCAACTCTACTGTATCCAGTGAATCAGCGCCCAGGTCATCAACGAATGAGGAGTTATTACTAACTTCATCTTCGCTTACATTCAGTTGTTCAATAACAATCTTCTTTACGCGTTCTTCGATATTACTCATGATTAGCTTTCCTGTAGAAATTAAGCGCCGTAATTATACCTGAATTTGGACTGTTTGTTGTATCCGGCAACGGCTTTGTCCGGACTAATCAGCTCAAAACAGGTCTCTTAACATTAAAATAACTTATGCTCATTATCAATGTATATCATACAGATAATGAATATAGTTAACCTATTCCATAAACATCCCGCCATTGATGTGCAGGGTGTGTCCAGTGATGTAGGCAGCCTCTGCTGATGCTAGCCAGCTCACAGCCTGGGCAATATCGTCAACTTCACCCAAACGCGCCAGTGGAATATCCTTCAACATAGCAGCGCGCAGCTCTTCACTAAGCTGAGAAGTCATATCAGTTTGAATAAAGCCTGGCGCAACTACATTGACTGTAATTCCCCGAGAGCCAATTTCACGCGCTAAAGACTTTGAAAAACCAACCATTCCGGCTTTGGCTGCAGCATAATTGCTCTGCCCGGCATTCCCGGTAGCAGCAATTACTGATGAAATATTAATAATCCGCCCCTGCCTGGCTTTCATCATGCCCCGTAAACAAGCCTTGCTAAGCCGATATACAGAGCGCAAATCAGTGTCTATAACTGTATCCCAGTCAGCCTCGCTCATCCGCATTAGCAACTGATCTCGGGTAACGCCGGCATTATTAACCAAAATACTAACCGCGCCCCACTCATTTTTGATTTCTGTAATTAGGTCTATGACCGCCTCGGCATCATTAACATCCAAAGTACGCCCGGCCCCAGTTCCCTGCCTCAACAGTCTTGTATTTATGCTCTCAGCACCGCTAGCTGAAGTTGCAGTACCAATTACCACAGCTCCATCAGCAATCAGTCGATCAGCTATTGCTGCTCCTATGCCGCGACTAGCACCGGTGATTAAAGCAACCTGTCCTTCTAGTGTTTTCATTCAAACTCACTCCATTGTGATACAACTGAACGCAAATTATCCGGGGTTTCCAGAGCGGTTACCGCCACGCGTCTGGCAATTCGACGGTTTAAGCCACTTAGGACTTTCCCTGGTCCACATTCGGCAAATACTGCTACTTCGTAATCCAGCATCCGCTGGATACTGCTACTCCAACGAACTGGCAGGTAAAGTTGCTTTACCAAATGCTGGCGAATGTTATCCGCAGTGCCAGCAAGTGAGGCATCCGTGTTATGTAACACCGGTATTTGCGTAGTTCTAAACTCAATTGTCGCCAATGAAGTCGCTAGTTGCTCAGCGGCAGCCTGCATCAAGGCACAGTGCGAGGGCACGCTTACCGCTAACATTATCGCCCGTCTGGCACCCTGTTCAGTACAGTATGCACAGGCTTTTTCCACTGCTGCGGTTTCGCCGGCAATAACCACCTGCCCAGGAGAGTTATAATTAGCAGCGGAAACTATTCCGACACTAGCAGCCTGGTTGCAGGCACTTTCGATTGCCGCATCATCCAGACCAATAATAGCTGCCATCGCCCCCTGCCCTGGTGCTACTGCCGCCTGCATTAACTGTCCTCGTTGAGATACCAGTTTAATTCCAGCCACGAAACCCAGAGACCCGGACGCTACCAATGCGGCATACTCGCCAAGACTGTGCCCGGCCAGGTAATCAGGTCTCCGGCCATCTAGTGATTGCCAAACACGCCACACAGCTATATCAGCAGCCAATAATAGCGGTTGAGTAAATTCAGTTTGATTGAGTTTGGTTTCCGGACCTTGCTGCGACAGTTCCCACAAGTTCAGGCCCAGACAATCTCCGGCTTCAGCAAAGGTATCTTTTACCAGCGGAAACTCTGCGGCCATAGTAGCCAGCATACCGAGTGATTGGGAACCCTGTCCAGGGAATATAAATGCAGTTTTCATGATTTAGAATTGTTGTAGCTAATAGCGGATCAGGGCTGAGCCCCAGGTAAAACCACCACCAAAGGCTTCCAGCAGCAGCATGTCGCCGCGTTTAATTCTGCCACTACGAATGCCTTCATCTAATGCTAACGGCACCGATGCAGCTGAGGTATTGCCGTGCCTATCTACAGTAATGATTACCTTTTCCATTGGCATCTCAAGTTTCTTGGCAGTAGCGGAAATGATCCTTAAATTAGCCTGATGCGGGATTAACCAGTCAATTTCGGACTTATCCATATTATTGTCGGCTAAAGTTTCATCAACTATTTTACCCAGAGTGCGCACAGCCATTTTAAATACATCCCTGCCCTTCATAGAGATTTTTAGGCCACCGTTGTGCTCATTTTTGAAACCCACAGAAACGCCAACATCAGTACCCAACAAGTCTGCATAACGACCATCGGCATGAATATGCGTTGATAAAACCCCCGGCTCAGTAGCGGCTTCCAGTACCACAGCTCCTGCCCCATCAGCAAATAAAACTGCCGTGGTGCGGTCGTTCCAATCCATCGCTCGGGTAAGGGTTTCAGCCCCGCCAACCAAAACCTTTTTAGCCATTCCGCTTTTGATGTATTGGTCCGCTATGCTAAGTGCATAAATAAAGCTGGAACAAGCGGCATTGATATCAAATGCGGCCGTACCCGGAATTCCCAGGCGCTCCTGTAACAAGCAAGCCGTGCTGGGAAAAATCAAATCAGGGGTGGTAGTCCCAAGAATTACCATGTCAATTTCGGTGGCATCTATACCTGCTGCAGCTATAGCCCGTAAAGATGCCCGCTCAATCATATCGCAGGTGGTTTCACCCTCAGCAGC
The DNA here is from genome assembly GCA_024275935.1 of Gammaproteobacteria bacterium. GTDB lineage: Bacteria > Pseudomonadota > Gammaproteobacteria > Xanthomonadales > SZUA-36 > SZUA-51. Next base: position 14,427 of record JAJRYF010000037.1, read on the forward strand.
CACGTGCCGTTGTTTGATGCCGGTACGCTCCTGAATCCACTCATCAGTGGTATCAATGAACTTTTCCATATCCTTATTGGTGACAATTTTTTCGGGCAAGTAGCTTCCTGTACCCATTATTCTTGAATATATCATTGTAGATGACCCTGTATTTCCTTGGCAGATAGTAACCAGCTATCTAGGTATAAACAAGTAGATTTAAAAAGCATACGCCAGCGTACGCCTGCTAAAAGCAAAAAATCCGTTGTGGCAAAGCCAACAACGGATCCTTAAAAGAGCTAGTGATCTGTTAAAAATAACTCACTCTTCTTCGTCTATCTCCACAACATCGGTATCAATTACTTTGCGTCCACGGTAATAGCCTTCTTCGCTCACATTGTGGCGCAGATGGATTTCACCCGTGGTTGGCTCAATTGAGAGCGTTGGTGCTTTAAGCGCATCGTGCGAGCGGCGCATACCGCGTCGTGATGGTGTTTTTCGGCTTTTTTGAACGGCCATGTTACTAACTCCTGGTAAATAATATTTCTGTCAGCGTCTGATTACCGGGGCTTTTGCAATGCCGCAAAAGGGTTTGGTTTTTCAGGCTCTGTATAATCTTCATCCTGGCTGTGGTAATCCACTACCGGACAGTCCGGGTTTACTGCAATCAATGGTAGCGCCAAGATAAGCTCATCCTCTACTACCTCTGCGATTGCTAACAGGCTGGACTCTACCAGCGCTACATCAGTGCCATCGTCGGCATTATCCTGATGCCTTGTGTCAACAAGGGTTAACTCTACTTCATGCTCAATTACCTGCAAATACGACTGCATACTACGCTGGCATTGCAATGGCAACTGAGCCTTTACTCGTAGCTGAATAGTTGAGCGTTTGTCCATGCTCACACCAAAATCAGCAGTAAACAGCACATCCGACTTTGGTGCTACCTGACCTTGGTCACGGTACAATAGTTCATCTAACCGTGACATCTGACTAATAGGTATACTGCCGGCCAGTGTTTGCTGATTCTCAGCCATTCTCCATGGATTAACTTGTGCAGGAAAATGTTGCGGGTATTCAGTCGACATAACCGAGTCATTTTACTATGCTTTTAAATTGCTGACAAGCCAAATTTAGCTAAAATACGAACGAATCCGGGGGATTAAATACTCAACCTAGTCCAATGCAACCACTAGTAATGTGGTGTACTCAGGCGCTGCCTTGGAAATAACCTCCTTGCTTATGCCGCCTCAGCAGCTAAAATAGAGCATAAGACTGCGGCTAACACACCATACGAAACTTTTGGCATACTACCAACCACAAATACAATAAAGGTTATAGCGCAACAATGCGCACCACTAACGGAACAGCAAAGATACCATGACTATCATTCTAGCCTCTACCTCTATCTACCGAAAACAGTTGCTTGAACGCCTGCGACTGGATTTCGCTTGTGTCGCCCCGCAAGTTGATGAAAGCCCTTTGGATGGCGAAACAGCAATTGCGTTGGTAGATCGTCTAGCAGCCCTAAAAGCTATGGCTGTGGCCAATGATTATCCCGGGGAGTTGGTAATTGGCTCTGACCAAACGGTCCTGGTTGATGGCCACTTAGTAGGCAAAGCTGGCACGGTTGGAGCTGCAATCGAGCAACTGGAAAACCTTTCCGGGCGCGAAGTAATATTTGAAACATCCGTTGCCTTAATCTGCCTTCAACGCGGTATTTCGTTGTTGCGCAGGGTCCCCAGTAAAGTTACTTTCAGGCCGCTGAGTAAGGCTGAAATAATTCGTTATATAGAGCTGGAAATGCCGTTGGACTGCGCTGGCAGCTTTAAGGCTGAGGCTCTGGGCATCAGTCTATTTGAAAGCATCCACTCTACCGACCCGAGCGCCTTAATCGGTTTGCCGTTAATTGCTACCGCAGAACTTTTACGCCAAGCTGGCATACAAATTCCATAGCCTATGGATTTGGGTATAATAACCCCATACGCGCGCGAATAGATTAAATTAGAGACTCCTTAAGGAAATCAGTATGAGTAAATTCCCCGAATTTAAAAACTGGCAATTAGATAGCGATATCGACAATGTAGCCTGGCTCACACTCGACTGCACTGGCGAGAAAGTGAATGTGCTTTCAACTGCAGTGCTATCAGAACTAGAGCAAGTTGTAAGTTGGCTGGAAACCGAGCAACCAAGTGGTTTGGTGCTACAGTCAGGCAAGCCTGGCTCATTTATTTTCGGTGCCGATGTTAGTGAGTTTGATAATGCTACTGACCCTGCGGAGGCCGCAGAGAGAATTCGTCAAGTACACGCTCTGTTTAACCGAATTGAAACCCTGACCTTTCCAACTGTAGCCTGTATTGAGGGCTTCTGTCTGGGCGGCGGCCTTGAACTGGTGTTGGCATTTGATTGGCGTATTGCTAAGAATGTCGATAAAACCAGAATTGGCTTTCCAGAAATAAAGCTTGGTATATTCCCCGGCTTTGGCGGTGCCGCACGAACCATTCGCAAACTGGGCGGCAAAGATGCTCTACCATTCATGCTTTCTGCCAGGTTTCTAAGAGCCGGGCCCGCGCGTAAGCTTGGAGTCGTTGATCAACTAGTAGGCAAGCATGGTTCGTTACGCTGGGCTGCACGTAAGGCAATTCAGAAAAAACGCAAATCCAAATCTCCAGGACGACTGGTTAAATTGCTAAATACCGGGCCTGTAAGACGCTGGTTAGCCAGGTATGTGCGCAAGCAAACCGCTGCCAGAGCTAACCCCAAGCACTACCCTGCTCCATTCAAGCTCATTGACCTGCACGAAAATCATGCTGATGATTTCAGCGCCATGCTTGAAGCTGAGGCAGTAGGCGTAGGTGGATTAATAGTCGGTGAAACTTCACGCAATTTGCGCCGGATATTCAAAATGACTGAACGGCTTAAAGCTGATGGTAAGAAGTCTGATTTCAGAGCAAACCGAGTGCATGTAATTGGCGCTGGGGTGATGGGTGGGGATATCGCTGCCTGGTGTGTATTACGCGGCCTGGATGTCACCTTGCAGGATCGGGAAATGAAATATATAGAGCCCGCGCTGAAACGCGCGGCTAGTTTATTTCGCAAGAAAATTCGTTCAGAATCTGCCCGCAAAGCTGCGCTTTCGCGTTTGATAGCCGATGTTGATGGTCAAGGAGTAGCTGATGCAGATGTCATAATTGAAGCCATATTTGAAAATTTGGAAGCCAAACAGGATCTATTCAAAGGAATTGAAAAAAAAGCTCGCAAAGATGCAATTCTGGCTACCAATACCTCTGCCATTCCACTGGAAGATATAGCCACAGTATTGCGCTCACCAAAACGCTTGATAGGTTTGCACTTCTTCAATCCGGTAGCAAAAATGCCTTTGGTTGAGCTTGTGTATGGTGAAAAAACCATGAAAAAGCAAATTCAGCAGGCTTGTAGCTTTGTCAACCAGATAGGTCGCTTCCCACTTCAAGTTAAAAGCAGCCCTGGCTTTCTAGTTAATCGAGTGCTGGCGCCATATATGAGTAAAGCCATGGCGATGTACCAGTCAGGCATACCCAAAGAGGCACTGGATAAAGCCGCCAGAGATTTCGGTATGCCTATGGGGCCGGTGGAATTGGCCGATACAGTCGGCCTTGATGTTGGGCTTGGAGTTGTTTCTACCCTTGGTGGTGAAGACTCTGAGAGCCAAATAGCCTTTTTGCAAAAGTATATAGACGCCGGAAATCTGGGCAAGAAAACTGGGGAAGGCTTTTATGTCTGGGAAAAAGGCAAGCCCAAAAAGGACTCGGAAGCAGTGCGCGGCCACAATTTGAAGAAGCTAGCCAAGGAGCTACTACAACCCTACTTTGATGAATGCGAAGCGGTGTTAGCCGATGGCATTGTTGCCGATGCAGAAATAATTGATGCCGGGATGATCTTCGGGACCGGCTTTGCGCCCTTCCTTGGCGGCCCGTTACATTATCTGGAGAGTCTATCCACCGATGAATCAAACACCAAGGAGACCACAACATGAATGGCTCTCAAACCCGTAGAATCGCCGTCATTGGTGGTAGCCGAATTCCTTTCTGCCGCTCCAATTCTTTTTATGCTGATAGTACCAACCTGGATATGCTGGCAGCCGCTATTGATGGGGTAGTCAAAAAGTTCAAACTCGAAGGAGTGCAGCTTGATGAAGTAGTGGCAGGTGCCGTAACCACGCACTCCAAGGACTGGAACCTTGCCCGCGAAGCACTGCAGTCAACCGGCTTATCTCCACTTACTCCGGGCATTACCATGCAACAAGCTTGCGGTACCGGCTTGCAGGCAGCCTTGATATCTGGCGCAAAAATAGCCAGCGGCCAAATTGAATCAGCAATTATAGGGGGTACCGATACCACCTCGGATGCACCAATAGTATTTTCGCGTAAATTCTCACAACGCTTGATTGCCCTGGGACGAGCTAGAAACTTCAAAGCCAAAGCTGCAGCTTTTAAAGGCTTCAGCTTCGCTGAGCTTGCGCCCCAACCGCCCTCTAATAACGAGACCAGAACTGGTTTCTCTATGGGGCAACACTGCGAGCGTATGGCCAGAGAGTGGAAAATCGGTCGTGAAGATCAGGACCGTCTGGCAATGGAAAGCCACCAAAAAGCGGCTGCCGCTTATGCCGCAGGCTTCTTTGACCAGTTAATAGTGCCGTTTGCCGGAGTCACCAGAGATAACAACCTGCGCGCCGATAGCACCATGGAAAAACTCGCACAACTGCGTACCGTATTTGACCGCAGCCCTAATGGCACGCTTACCGCTGGTAATAGCACCCCGTTAACTGATGGCTCATCAGCAGTGCTACTGGCTTCAGAGGACTGGGCCAAGCAACAAGACTTACCGATTCAGGCTTATCTGACCTATGGTCGTACTGCCGCTGTCGATTATGTTAACGATGAAGGTTTGCTAATGGCACCAGCGGTAGCGGTTTCTGAAATGCTAACCATGGCTAATTTAGAACTACAGGATTTTGATTTTTATGAAATCCATGAAGCCTTTGCCGCCCAAGTGCTTTGTACTTTAAAAGCTTGGGAGTCAGAAGACTATTGCCGCAACCGCCTGGGTAGAAAAACTGCGATGGGTGCGATTGATCCGGCAAAATTAAATGTCAACGGTAGTTCACTTGCGGTTGGACACCCATTTGCTGCAACTGGTGGCCGGATTATTGCAACTCTGGGGCAGATTCTTGAACAAGCAGGTTCTGGTCGCGGACTAATTTCTATTTGTACCGCTGGTGGCATGGGTGTAACTGCAATTATGGAACGGTCTTAATGCTACTTATTCCGCAAACAACATCAGGACTAATAATTGACCCTCAGCAAACCGCCCTGAGCACGGCTGATTTGAAAACTGAATTTGCAGACCCGGGAAATACTGACGATAACGAGCGCCAATTAAAAAGCGTGCGCAAGCAGATGCGCCCGTTGTTATCGCGCTTACAGGCAAGCCAGTCACATTCGGTGCTATTGATTTTTCAGGCTCTCGATGCCGCTGGCAAAGACAGCATGATCCGATCAATTTTTTCCGGTCTGGATCCGGCAATCACTAAACTTGCGGCCTTTAAAGCACCTAGCGAACTTGAGCGCCGTCATGACTTTCTCTGGCGGACCAGCAAACAATTACCAGCGCGTGGTGAATTAGGTATATTTAATCGCAGCTATTACGAAGAAGTTTTAGTTGTCAGGGTGCATCCGAATTTCCTCAATGGGCAATATCCGCAGGGGATTGACAACCCTTCCGAACTCTGGCCACTACGCTATGAGGCCATTAATGCGCACGAAAAGCAGCTTGCTGCAACTGGCACCCTAGTGCTTAAATTCTGGCTAAATGTGTCGGTTTCAGAGCAGAGAAAGCGCTTTCTGTCACGCCTTGAGCGGCCAAAGAAGCGCTGGAAATTCAACCCCAATGATGTCCGGGAAATGGCCTACAGAAAAGCCTATGACGAGGCTTTTCTGGAAATGGTAAATACCACCTCAACCGAGTATGCGCCCTGGTTCATGATTCCAGCTAATGACAAACCCAGAGCGAGACTTGAGGTAGGTAAAATTATCTTACAAGCGCTAGATGGCATGGGGCTTGAATACCCAGAACTAGACCCCGAAATAAATGCTGAAGTTGCCCAATGGCAACAGCAACTTAAAGCGTAAGAAATCTATGCTTAGCCATATCTCTCGCTGGATTCTAAACCTGCTGGGTTGGAATATACTCAAACAACTCCCGGAAAGCCCTAAGTATGTAGCTATAGCAGCTCCGCACACCAGTAACTGGGATTTCCCATTAGGAATTCTGACAGCTTCTGCTATGCAGCTTAAAATTAGCTGGATAGGTAAACATACCCTCTTCCACTGGCCGTATGGCTGGTTTTTCAGGGCTATAGGTGGAATTCCAATAGAGCGTGGCACCGGGGCTAACCTTAGCCAGCAAATGGCAGCCAGATTTGCCAACAGTGACAGCCTGGTACTGGCAATTGCACCTGAAGGTACCCGCAGCAAACTAGACCACTGGAAAACCGGCTTCTACTACATCGCAACCGCAGCCAATGTGCCTATTGCACTCGCTTGTCTAGATTATAAAAATAAAGAGGTAGGTATTAGCGCTGCATTTGAACCTAGTGGCGATATTCAGGCAGATTTTGAAATTATTCGAGAATACTATCGGGATAAAGTCGGCAAATTCCCAGCGAAGGCCAGTTCAATCCAAGCTCGACGCTAACTTTTCAAACTGCCATGAACTTGCCTGGTATTTGGAGAACATCAACCTAGAAAATCCACTCTGATTCCGGCTGCCTCAGCAGTATTCTGCATTAAAGTGGCTACCGTCATTGGCCCTACGCCACCGGGGACTGGACTAATCCAGGTAGCCACACTTGAGGCTAACGAAAAATCTATATCGCCAACCAGGCTGCCATCTGCTTGGCGGTTAATGCCAACATCCACCACTACAGCGCCTGGTCTAATCCATTCGGAATTAACAACCCCTTGTTTGCCAACGGCAACTACCAGTAATTCTGCGCGACGAATATGCGCTTCCAAGTTTCGGGTGAAACGATGGGTAGTAGTCACAGTTGCACCGCGATAAAGCAGTTCCAAGCTCATGGGCCGACCAACTATATTTGAAGCCCCAACTACAGTTGCATCAATGCCCTTGGTATCAATAGCGTAATAATCCAGCAAAGTCATAACGCCTCTGGGGGTGCATGGGCGCAAACCCGGTTGGCGTAAAGCCAGCGAACCTACATTGGCGATATGGAAGCCGTCAACATCCTTGTAGCGGGACACACTATTGGTAATTTTAATTTCATCGATATGCTCAGGCAACGGCAGTTGCACCAAAATACCGCTTACTTCAGCATCTTGATTTAGTTTATTTATAAGCGCCAGCAAATCTTCTTCAGTGGTGTCTACAGGCAGGTCGTAATCTTTGCTAATAATGCCAGCCCGCTCACACGCCAGGCGCTTGTTGCGCACATAAATTCTGGACGCGGCATTCTCCCCGACCAGCAGCACAGCTAATGAAGGTGGCTTACCACCAGACAAAAGATATTTATCAATACTGCTTTTAACTGCATCAATCAATTTCTGACTAACCAGCTTGCCATCTAGAATTTGCGCACTCATAGTATTCCTCGATAACCAGAGGATTATTTTACCCTGACAACAAGAGGTTGTGGATTTTTTTATAAACTTGCTATACTAATTACTGAATATTCTCGAGTTGTTTATGTTTTTCAGCAAATATTCACTGAGGCAAGCCATATGAATGTTTTTGAACATAATTTTCTCAGCTTACAAAATGCCCCACTATCTCTGAGTCGTTTTCAGGGGCAGCCCATCTTGGTTGTTAACACTGCCACACAATCTAGCCATGTAAGCCAATTGACTGCAATGCAAAAACTCTGGAATGACTATAAAAACTCTGGTTTAGTTGTATTGGCAGTCCCTTGTAGTGATTTCTCTGAACGAGAACCAGATGACGAAACTGCGATTCAGGCCTTTCTTGATGAGCATTACCTGATTAGTTTTCCGATGACTAGAAAAGAGTCTGTACGCGGCAGATTTGCACACCCTTTGTTTCATCAAGTAGCAGAAGAATTAGGCCATGATTATCTACCCAGCGGGAATTTCAGCAAAATACTATTTGATTCTCGGGGTGGTTTTGCGAACCTGTGGAAAACTAATGTTATCCCGACCGACCTGAAAATAACTCACGCGATTGAATCGAATCTGCAAAGTTGGATACTATAACTCAGTAAGTTCTATGCGTATTTTCGACAACTACAACCTACCTCGGCTTGTAGTTTGGTTTTTCGGAATCCAGCACTCAAGGCATCATAACTGAGCAAAGCCCCAGTCAGCGGCTCGCCAATACCTAGCAACACTTTTAGCGCTTCTGTGGCCTGCAATGTGCCGATGACCCCCGGCAACACACCCAAGACCCCAACATCACTGCAAGTTGGCGGTTCGCTAACGCCATTATCGACAAACAAGCAACGATAACAAGCTGATAGCTCGCCACTAGCGTCACGGTAGTTAAATACTGCAACCTGCCCTTGAAAGCGAAATACCGCTCCGTATACCAGAGTGACGGCGTGCTTTACACAGGCATCATTGACGCAGTATCTGGTTGCTAGGTTGTCTGAACCATCCACTACCAAGTCATAGCCAGCAATTAACTCATCTACATTGCTATCATCCAGGCGCAAATTGTGCGCATGAATATTGATTGCCGGGTTAAGGCTACGCAAACGGTAGCGGGCAGACTCTATTTTGGAAACGCCAATATGCGCTTCATCGTGAATTATCTGCCGCTGTAAGTTAGATCTATCAACGACATCATCATCAACTATCCCTAGACTACCAACACCAGCTGCAGCCAAATATAGCGCTACTGGAGAACCCAACCCCCCGGCTCCAATAATCAAAACTTTAGACTGCAGCAATTTTTCCTGACCCTGATCGGAAATCTCCGGGATTACTAAATGCCTGGCATACCTTGCCCGTGCGTCGCTGCCAAGTTGGATTGGGGTATCAGACGGCAATGCAGCGACTTTCCAGGCGCTATAACCACCGCTTACGCTGACAACATTAGTATAGCCCAAACGGTGTAAATCATCAGCTGCAAACAGCGAGCAAACTCCGCTATCACAGAGTGTGATAATCGCTTGATCAGGATCTGGCAACTGTTTTTCAAGCATTACTTCAAGGAAGCTGCGTGACAAACGCAGAGCACCTGCCGGGCTGCCCTGCTCGACACTTCCAGGCTCCCGCACATCAATCAACGCGGAGCCTTGCTGTTGTCGTGCATATGCCTCATGCGGTGATATCTGGGGGATATTGGCGCGGATTATCTCTAGCCGTTGTTGTTTCAAACTCATTTTTTAGCCTTACGTTTACGACTACTTGGTCTTCTTTGTGAGTTAAATCGCTTAACTTTCTTATCACCCTGATCCGCGCTGCTAGATTTAGACTTATTACCGCTATAGGGGTTTTTTCCTTCTCTGAATTCAATTTTCAAAGGAGTGCCTTTGATCTTAAATACAGTGCGAATTTTATTACTAATATAACGCTGGTAATCAGGGGTGATTGTGCTTACCCGGCTTCCATGAATTATAATTCTAGGCGGAAAGCGCCCGCCGCTATGCGCGAACCGTAACTTAGCGGTTCGCCCGTGCTTCATTGCTGGCTGGTGTGCTTCCCAGGCTCTGCGTACAACCTCAGTAAGTCTAGTAGTAGTCATCTCCATACCAGCAGAGTCCCAGGCTTCATTTACCGCCCGCATCAACTCACGCAATCCACTGCCGTGCAGCGCAGAAAGTGTTACCCGGCGTGCAAATTCAGCATAAGTGAGCTTGCGCTCAAGTTCAGATTTAAGTCGTTTACGCTGTTCATCGCCGATGCTGTCCCATTTGTTAATTGTTATAACCAGGCCTCTGCCATGATTGAGAATATGCCCCAGCAAAGTCGCATCCTGATCTGTAAGGCCTTCTTCAGCATCCAGCATAAGCACTACCACCTGGGACTTGATAATTGCCTGCAGGGCCTTTATTACGCTAAATTTTTCAACCGCATCTTTAATGCTGCGCCGCCTTCTGATACCGGCAGTATCAAACAGCAGATACTTTCTGCCATCGCGTTCTAGCTCTACCTCAATTGTATCGCGGGTAGTTCCTGGTAAATCAAAGGCCAGCACCCGCTCTTCACCAAGCAGTCGGTTAACCAGAGTTGATTTCCCAACATTAGGGCGCCCAAGTATGGCCAGCCTGATTACATCGCCAGCAGGTTCTTCGTCATTATTTTCTGTGGTTACTACTGGTAGCAGGCTAAACACCCGCTCCATCAATTCCTCAAGCCCGCCCCTGTGCGCGGCTGAGACACCAAGCGGTTCACCCAATGCGAGTGCCGCAAACTCCGGTACCGAAAACATAGTGTCGGTACCATCTGTTTTATTAACAACTAACTGCACCGGCTTGCCAGTTAAACGCAGCATTTGGGTGATTTCTTCATCCGCTGATAGTACTCCATCACGCGCAGAGACCACAAACAGCACCAAGTCTGCTTCGACTATTGCCAACTTCACTTGTTGAGCGGTAAGGTAATCGATGCCGACCGCATCATCAACCAGACCACCAGTGTCTATCAACATAAAGTGATCTTCACCAAACTCGCCGGTGCCGTATTGACGATCACGCGTAACCCCTGGCATATCTGCTACCAACGCATCCCGACTTCGGGTTAGGACATTGAATAATGTGGATTTACCGACATTAGGTCGGCCAACAATTGCGATTACGGGAAGCATAGTTAAGTGAGTCCAGACTTTAGGGCATCTCTATTAATTCTGGACACGCGTTCATTGAATTAATAGAGGTGCCCTTTAGGTGATAAGCCATTATACAGGTGCAATACTTAGACTTTCTGGTTTGCACCTACCTTTCGGTGCGTTACGCCTCCGGCTAGTACAGCCACACGAGCGGCACCCACCTGGAGTTAGACTCCTGTTTAAATCGCTGGGCCGGCTCTATAAGCTACCAGGTCACCATTATTAGCTAATACATAAACGGTATTGCCAATTACCATCGGAGCCGCAGCAAAACCGTCATTATCAACGCGATTTCTTGCCACTAAGGTACCATCGGCTACCTGAAACCAGTGCAAGTAGCCGTCCTGATCGCCAACTATCACATAATTGTCGTAAAACGCAGGCCTGGTTAAGCCACGATTAAGCAGGATATCTTGTTTCCACTCAGTGGCACCATTGCGTCTATCAAGCACCCACAAATTACCTTCTGCATCACTAAGCGCAAGGTTTGTTCGATCAACTACCAGCCCAGAAGTAGTACCAACATCTTTAAACCAGAGCAAACGACCGCTTTCTGAAGCTACCGCACCCATCCGGTTTTTATAGCTGGCCACATATATATCTGATGCGACCATAGCCATATTTCCGTCTATATCAACCAAGCGTTCAAGTTCTGTACGCCCCTCAGACTCTGCTACTTGGACTTGCCAGCCAACGCTGCCATCACTAACCCGAATGGAAACAAGGTCGCCTCCATCGTAACCAATATATGCCACCCCTGCGCGCACTGCCGGGGTGCTGTTGCCGCGCAAGCTAAGTAGTGGCACGCTGGTATCGTAAACCCAAACTCTAGCCCCAGTTTCGGCATTAAAACCAAATACACGGCCATCTATGCTTCGTGCCACCACAATACCGTTGTGGAGTACTGGCAGGGCCAATACCTCTGAAGACAGCCTGGCTTTCCAGCGCAAGCTGCCATCCTCGTTGCTATATGCGTATATTTCGCCTTCAAGCGTACCAATAAAAAGAAAGTCATTAGCCACAGACGGGCCGGAAGATAATGGTAATTCAGACTCTACTTGCCACAACTTCTTGCCACTTTCAGCATCTACAGCAATTATATTGCCACGATAATCAGCGGCATAAACCCGACCACTATCATAGGCCGGAGCCAAGTTTAAGCCCTGTTTTGAGTTACCCTTGCCTATATTGGTGCTCCAGACCTTTTTAACCACCAAGCTAGAGTCAAAATCGACCAGTTTGGCCGGATCACCCAGTTTTTCTTTCTTGAACCAGGAACAACCAGACAACCCAATTAAGACAATTGAGCAGCAGATAAAGAGCAAGCCTCGTTTCATGATGTTTCTTCAGTTACTACTACTGCAGAAGGCATTGGCAGGGGATTATCGCGTTTTAACTCCAGCATCCCCCGATCGCCGGTACCAGCCGCCATTGACTCTAGCGCAGTTGCGTAGGCTGCGCTTGCACCTTCAGCATCGCCCTGAGCTGCCAGAATATCACCACGGACTTCGGCAAACCTGGCTTTGAAAGCCTCGCTGTCTCCAGCTGCCGCTAAAGTGTCCATCGCCGCCTCTGGCTGACCTTTAGCAAGTAACAATCTGGCCAGTCGCTCATGGCCTATTAACATAATAAATTCAGGCACTTTTTTGGCGCTAGTTAATAGCTCCCGGTATAAGCTCTCAGCTAAGTCAGCCTGTCCCTGATCCAGTCTAGCCCGAGCGATCATCAGGTATGCCATTGCGTTGTAAGTGCTTTTAGGTGCATCCGCCTTGATTGTTTCGAAGTGACCGTAAGCCAGATCGAACTGACTTTGATCCAGAGCAATAGCCAGACCATAGAACTCAGTCGCAGCTTGCACATCCCCAGCTTGTTGCTTAACCTGCCAGTTCTTCCAGCCGTATAAACCACCAATTGCCAGCACTAGACCCAGAATCATGGCTCCGCCATTTTCTTTAATCCAGGTACGAACTCGTTCGCTTTGTTCGTGGTCGTCGTAAATCTCTACCATATCATTTACCAATTTTATTAGGTGTTTTACAAAGCCTCTGATTTATGTACAAATCATAGACTCCTTGAGCCGTAAATTGTACCAGAGGCAGGTAATATTTGTGTTATTTAGAAAGGTTTTTGTGAATTATTAATTTATGAACATCCTAATTAATTCCGAATCGCAAGCTGGCGCGCACTGAATTTATAGAGATATCCTTTTATGCTAACCTGCGTTAGTTATTGGCTGGGAAATGTGAGTCCGCAGCCACTGCGCCAACTCAGCTCTAGCAACACTTACTTGCTCACCCTGGCCGCGCAATGGTTTTACAGTAACACAGTTGCTTGCGATTTCGCCGCTAGCTAAAACCAATGCAAATTGCGCACCAGATCTATCTGCGCGCTTAAATTGTGCCTTAAAACTACCGCCATCCATATTGCTCTGCAAGCGCAAGTTAGGCAATTCGTCCCGCAATACTTCCGCCAACTGCAAGCCGGCCAATGGACTTTCATCGCCGGCAAGCACCAGATAAACCTCTGGAGTACCAATGCCAGTCAAAGGCTCCTGTCGCATTAGCTCTACCAGCCGTTCTTCCCCCATGGCAAAGCCTATTCCTGGCCATGGCTTGCCCCCTCGTTGCTGAATCAGGCTATCGTAACGGCCGCCTGCGCAAACGGTTCCCTGGGCGCCAAGCTCGTCAGTAACCCATTCAAATACAGTGTCTGAATAATAATCCAGACCACGCACCAAAAAGGGGTTATGCGTATAGGCAACTCCCAGTTTTTCCAAAGAATTTATCAGCTTGTCGAAATACGCCCGCGAATCATCTCCTAACGAACCCTGCAGCAAGGGCGCTTGCGTTAATAGCTCTCGGGTGGTCGGGTTTTTAGTATCAAGAATGCGTAATGGGTTACGCTCCAGCCGATGCTGAGAGTCGGCATCAAGTTCATCAAACCGGGAGCGCAGGTAAGCAACCAACTTTTCTCTATAACTGGCTCTTTCGCTGTTGCTGCCTAGTGAGTTAATTTCCAGACGCAAACCTTTAATCCCAAGCCTGTGCCATAAGCGCTCCGCCATTACAATAATTTCCGCATCTATATCTGGCCCGGCAAAGCCAAATACCTCAACACCAAGCTGGTGGAATTGACGAGTCCGGCCACGCTGTGGGCGCTCTCGTCGAAACATAGACCCCCGATACCATAGCCGCTGTGGTTGCCCAAACAAAAGACCATGCTCTAAAGCGGCTCGCACTACCCCAGCCGTACCCTCTGGACGCAAGGCAATATGCTCGCCGCCACGGTCTTCAAATGCATACATTTCTTTTTCGACAATATCGGTAGACTCACCAATAGAGTGGGTGAATAACTGGGTTTTCTCCAGTATCGGGGTACGAATTTCAGCATAACCATAACTGGAAAAAACTTTTGCGGCTACTGACTCCAATTTCTGCCACCAGCTAATATCGTTTGGCAGAAGGTCGTGCATACCTTTAATTGTGCGGATTTTATCGGTCATAGGCTTATCAGGTAGAAATCACGGACTCGAGATGCTTATCCACGAATAGATCATAGTCTCCTTAATTAATAGATTCGGAATTAATAGATTCGGCATTTGTAGCTACAGAGATATTTGCAACGCCCCCGGATAGTAAGGCAGGTAGATCTATTGATTTGCCATCCAACCACACTTGAGCTGCCGAAACCCGACCTATTTGAAGTTGATACGGAGGTTCACCACGATATTGATACCGCGCACCCCCAGGCATTAAAGCAGACTCGAGAATTTGCCCCTGAGCATCACTAATACTCAACCAGCTATCAGCGCTTAGCTCAACTTCCAACTGGCCCTTAGGAGCTACCGCAGCCACCAATACTTGCTCTGCCTCTGCATGACTGACTGTGGGACTAACTTCGGAATCACTGACGATAAAGCTAGTGTAGGCCCAAACTAACGCAATCAAGACTATAGCTACCAGATAAGCAGTTTTCCGCCAATATGGGTTTGTTCTCGTTGCTTGCCGGCCAGGACTGTTGAAGGCGCTTCTCATTGGTGCATCTTTACATTCTATGCGTTTAATCTCAGCTTCCAAAATATCTGTTGGTATACCCACAAACTGACCAAATTGTTGTGCATAACCCTTGGCAAATACTGGTGAGAACTGCTGCCATTGATCGGCTTCTAGAAGCTCTATTTTATCAACTTGTAGTTTTAGCTGCTGCGCCACATCGGATAAGCTTAAATTCATCGAACGGCGCGCATTACCTAGCAACTCTCCTAACGAGGTAGTTAATAATTCTGCTTGCTCTGGCATTGCTACTTCCTTGCTACAACAGTCGTTTAGTAAAGGAGGAATCAGGAAATTGGCGAATCAATTTCTGCCGATACTCCTCGCTAGCCTCTTTATCCCCAAGCGTTAGTTCCACAGTATAGCCTACATAAAGACTATGATCAGAGACCCTGCCGGTACTATGGTAGCGCTGTATAAAGGCTCTGGCCTTTAAGTATTCTCCCTGAGCCGCCATAAGGTTTGCCATGGCAATCAATGCAGGTGGGTAATTCTTCACCTGCTTAAGCGCTATGCGTAAATAACGCTCGGCCTTTGGGTAGTCTTTTGCCGCTGTAGCACAGCGTCCGGCATTGGTCAGGGCTAGCTCAGGGGTGGAGTAAAAAGCTTGTTCGATAGCACGATCAAAATATGGATACGCCTTCTCAAACTTACCATCCATACATAAAAACTGACCGTAATTGTTTAGCACCCCGCCATCATCAGGATTCAACTCAGTAGCTCGGAGATAATGCAAGCCGGCCTTTTCATGCTCACCAATGCGACTATAAAGCACCCCAGTTACAGTATGCGCAGTGGCATAGTTCGGATCTTCCCGTAAAGCTTTTTGGAGTTTCTCCAGGGCTACTTCATACTGCCCCTTGGCCATATATCCAGATGCCAACTGAACATTAACTCTGGCCGCCTTGTTTGTTTCAGTTTTTTCATCCGAAAGCTTTACCTCTGAGCCTGTACTGGCGCAAGCTCCAAGAGCAACACTAACCACTAATAGAATCCAGATTCTCAGCATAATAATATATTCCTATCCATAGATTTATAAACTAGCCCGGTGGGCAACGCTTCTTCTGGTACGATCAATTACCTTACCCACTAATTGGCCGCAGGCGGCATCTATATCTTCGCCTCTAGTTTTGCGCACTGTGGCAATTAAGCCACCCCGCATCACAATTTGCTTGAACGCTTCAATCCGTTCCGGGCTCGAACAACTGTAACGTGCGCCAGGATAAGGATTAAAGGGAATCAAATTTAATTTACTGGGAACCGTACGCAACAGCTTTACCAGTTGTCTGGCGTAGGCCGGATCGTCGTTGATACCACCCATTAAAGTATATTCAAAGGTAATTTGGCACTTGTTGCGCCCTGCAACATAGCGCTGACAAGCTGCGATCAAGTCTTTTATCGGGTATTTTTTGTTTAGCGGTACTAACTCTACCCGCAAATCATCAATCGGTGCATGTAGGGAAACTGCCAACGCCACATCTACCGTATCCCGCAAGCGGTCTATCATTGGCACCATACCGGCCGTACTTACAGTTACTCTTCTGGAAGCAAAACCATAGCCGAGGTCAGCGCGCATGATTTTTAGAGCCGGCGCTAACGCTGCAAAATTTAGCAATGGCTCACCCATGCCCATCATTACAACATTGGTAATAGCGCGTTTACCATTACGCTCATGGCCTAAAGATTGCGCCGCTAGGAAAACTTGTCCGATTATTTCACTGGTATCCAGATTGCGGCTAAAACCCTGAGCGCCAGTTGAGCAAAAACTACAATTTAAGGCACAGCCAACTTGCGAGGAAATGCACAGAGTACCCCGCTTAGCTTCAGGGATAAATACTGTTTCAACCGCACTCCCACCCGGCAAGCCTAGCAACCACTTAACCGTGCCATCCTCAGAGCGTTGCTCTTTAAGAATCTTCGGTAGCGTAATGGTAGCCAATAACTGCAACCGCTCACGCAAAGACTTGCCCAAATCAGTCATAGCGGAAAACTCGGTCACGCCATGATGATAGAGCCACTTCATAACCTGGCTGGCGCGAAAAGGTTTTTCGCCAATTGACTCAAAAAATGCCCGCAAGCCCTCTTCATCAAGATCAAGTAAGTTTACTTGGGCGGGCATAGTTGTCATTTGCAGCCTATATTAGCGAGAATGAATGTCACAACCGCTAAAGAAGTATGCAATCTCAACAGCAGCAGTTTCAGTGGCATCAGATCCATGCACAGCATTGGCATCAATACTTTCAGCGAAATCGGCACGAATTGTACCCGGCTCGGCTTCTTGCGGATTGGTAGCACCCATCAACTCACGATTCTTACTGATCGCATTTTCGCCTTCCAATACCTGCACCATAACCGGCCCAGAAATCATAAAGCTAACCAGGTCATTAAAAAACGGCCGCTCTTTATGCACTGCATAAAAACCTTCGGCCTCGGCCTGGGATAATTGACGGTACTGTGAAGCAATAACTTTCAGCCCCGCAGCCTCAAATCTACTATAGATTTGCCCAATTACATTCTTTGCTACCGCATCGGGCTTAATAATCGAAAATGTTCTTTCAATAGTCACTTTAAGTATTTCCTTTAAATATATGATATATATGTTTATTACATATTCATTTGTTAGTTAATATTAGTACATCAAAACCTTTTGGATTATATCGGTCGAGGGGCTCTTTGGCTATCGTTTTTTTAGAACACAGTGACTGCCCTATTGAAGCCAACTAAACCCGTGCTACCTAAGCTGGGAAATAGAGCCCATTGGTGGATCACAAAGACAATACAAAGTCTTGAAACCTTCCTGAGCGCAAGTCATGCCAATGAGCTGATGGTCACAGCTACTACCCGGTATCACTAAGCTGTATTGGTATACGCATAGTCACGAGCGGCACTGATGTTTAAACACTTGATTAAAACGCTTGTTTGAATTCTAATAATAGGCTACATTACCCCCATGCTAAGCACCCGCGAGAAGATCCTACAAACTGCTGAAGCTTTGCTCTCAGAGCAAGGGATTGCTAGCACTTCGCTGCGGGAGATCACTCGCCATGCGGAAGTCAACTTGGCGGCGGTAAATTATCACTTTGGCAATAAGCAGCAATTGGTGTTTGAGGTCTTTCAGTGCCGGCTAGATGCGCTAAACAATGAGCGCTTACAGTTACTGGATGAAGTTATAGGTAATTCTGATAAGATCAGCCTTGAAGCGGTCTTACGAGCACTTATATACCCTGCCCTGATGCTTTCCAGAGACACCGAGAAAGGCGGTAGTCGCTTTGTAAAGCTAATTGCGCGCCTGTATGCAGAGAACAATAAAGAGTTACATACCTTTTTAGCTAATCACTACGGTCATGTGATGAAGCGCTTCGCTATAACCATTCAAACTATTCTTCCGGATATGCCCAGCCAGGAACTACGCTGGCAACTGGACTTTGTAATCGGTGCTTTAACTTATGTTATGGCCGATTTTAGCGGGCATTTCAGCAAATCTGGCAAGCCGAAGCTGGATGCGATCAGTGAAGCTGATAGACTAGTTGCCTTTGCCGCTGCTGGAATGCGTAGCTTTCAACCAAGGTCAGCGCAAACAGACTTGTTTGTAGCAACTGATAATAAAACCCAACAAACCACTACGAACCAAACTTAAACAACCACAATACTCAAGACTAAATCGAGAAATCTATCATGGGCATTTTGATCACTATGTTACATCTACTTATACTCCTTACCATACCCTGCACTCTGGCATACTTCAGGGTTCCTCTACTTACATGGCTGGCGGCTATGGCCGGTGTGACTGTGGTTGGGTTTTTGGGGCACCAACAGTTTGCCCTTGGCATCTGGATTATGCTGATTCCGCTGCTGTTCACGCTGGTACTGGGGTTTCTTAGCCTGGTTCCAATACGGCGCAAATTGATTTCGCAGCCGTTATTTGGCTGGTTCAGAAAAGTTTTACCAAATATGTCAGATACCGAACGCGAAGCTCTGGATGCCGGAACTGTCTGGTGGGATGCTGATTTATTTAGTGGCAAGCCACGCTGGAAGAAATTGCTAGCAACTAAAAAACCTGAGTTTACTGATGAAGAACAAGCCTTTATTGCCGGCCCGGTAAAAACCCTCTGCGCAATGCTGAATGACTGGGAAATCCGCCAACAAGGCGACTTGCCGAAAGAAGTATGGGATTACATTAAAAAAGAACGCTTTTTCAGTCTAATTATCCCCAAACAATATGGCGGCTTAGGGTTTTCTCCGTTTGCCAACTCATCTATTGTAATGATGATCTCATCACGCAATGTAACCGCTGCGGTTACGGTGATGGTGCCAAACTCATTAGGGCCTGGCGAACTGTTAATGCATTATGGCACCGATGAGCAGAAAAACTATTATCTGCCGCGCCTGGCCAGTGCTGAAGAAATCCCCTGCTTTGCCCTGACCGGCCCAACTGCCGGTTCTGATGCCGCAGGAATGCCCGATACTGGAGTGGTCTGTATGGGTGAATTTGAGGGTGAAGAAGTTTTGGGAATGCGAGTGAACTGGGATAAACGCTATATAACCCTGGCACCTGTGGCCACAGTTATTGGGCTGGCATTTATTGCTGAAGACCCGGATGGACTACTGGGAAGCCAAACAGAGCTTGGGATTACCTGTGCTTTAATCCCTGCAGCCACCCCTGGTGTCGAAACTGGCAACCGACATAAACCGGTCGGCTCTGCCTTTATGAATGGCGCAACCAGAGGTAAAGATGTGTTTGTACCAATGGACTGGATTATTGGTGGCCAGACCAGAATCGGTCAAGGCTGGAGAATGCTGATGCAAAGCCTAGCAGTTGGTAGAGCAATCTCGCTGCCAGCACTTGGTACTGCCGGGGGCAAAATGTCGGCTCTATTTTCAGGGTCTTATGCTCGCATCAGACGCCAGTTTAGTATGCCTATTGGATACTTTGAAGGCATAGAAGAACCCCTGGCACGAATCGGTGGTAACAGTTATCGCATGGATGCTGCTAGAATTTTAACCTTGGCCTCGTTAATGGAGGGTGAGAAACCATCTGTGCTCTCGGCAATTCTCAAACAACAGCTAACCGATGGTAATCGGCAATTAATAAATGACTCCATGGATATCCACGGCGGCAAGGGTATTATTGAAGGCTCAAATAACTATCTAGCATCAGCATATACCTCCATCCCCATAGCAATCACAGTAGAGGGAGCAAACATCCTGACCCGCAGCATGATAATTTTTGGTCAGGGTGCGATTCGTTGCCACCCATATTTGCTCAAGGAAATGGAAGCGGCTGCCAATGCGGATGAAAAACAGGGTCTAAAAGACTTTGATCAGGCGTTATTTGCACATATTGGTTTTGTTATCAGTAATATGGTTCGCGCGTTTTTCTTTGGTATCAGCAGAGCCCGCTGGGTTCGCTCGCCGGTGGAGGGCCGCACTGCGCGCTATTATCGACAACTAACCAGAATGAGTTCGGCATTTGCATTTATTTCTGATTTAATTTTGGCAACCTATGGTGGCCGATTCAAGTTTAAGGAAAAAACCTCCGGCCGCCTTGCAGATGTTTTGTCACACTTATATCTGGCATCGGCAGTATTGAAAAAGTTTGAAGATGACGGCCAGCCTAAAGAAGATATGCCGCTAGTTCACTGGGCCATGCAAGACAGCTTGTATGTTATTCAAACACGCCTGGTTGGAATTTTACGCAACTACCCGATGCGCTTTGTGGGCAAGTTGATCAGGTTTGTTATATTCCCGCTTGGTCTGCCGTATGAAGGCCCCAGAGACACCTGTGGCAAGCATGTAGCGCGTTTATTATTGACCGACAATCCCAGCCGCGATCGCCTGATTGAGGGTGTCTATATGCCCTCGGCGGATGATGCTGTAGGCCTGTTAATCCAGGCATTTGATGCCAATATGCAAGCGGCAATACCTGAGCGCGCCCTGAAAAATGCATTCGGGAAGGCAGTTGGAATCAACAACTATGCTGAGATGGTCGAGCGCGGCCTGGCTAGTAGCATAATTACTGAAGAACAAGCAGAACTGGTACGCACTGCACAGTCATTGGCCGCACGGGTAATTACAGTCGATGATTTTGAGGTTTTTCCAACTCAGAAAATTACTGAATAATTGAAACGATATACTTAAAGGAATTGAAGATGACAAATACTTTATTCAAAGTACGCCGAGTGGCAGTACTAGGAGCGGGGGTTATGGGTGCGCAAATAGCTGCTCACCTGGTTAATTCGGGTATTGAAACTGTACTGTTTGAATTAGCTGCGAAAGAAGGTAACAAGAACTTGCTAGTTAATCAGGCAATTGCTCAGCTGAAAAAGCTAAAACCCTCGCCTTTGGGTTTTAGCGCAGTCAACAAGCTGATTATTCCAGCAAACTACGATCAACACCTGGAGCTACTACAAGATTGCGATTTGGTAATCGAGGCAATTGCCGAACGCATAGACTGGAAAAAAGATCTCTACGATAAAATCGAAAACCACATCTCCCCACAAGCAATAATGGCAAGCAATACTTCCGGACTGGCTATTGGTGAGCTGGCTACGGTGCTACCTGAAAGCTTGCGCGATCGCTTCTGTGGCATTCATTTTTTCAACCCACCACGGTATATGAATTTAGTTGAACTGATACCACATACCGGTACGGCGGCCTGGGTTCTTGATGCCCTTGAGACTTTCTCAACAACTTTACTGGGCAAAGGTGTAGTTAGAGCAGAAGACACCCCGAATTTTATTGCCAATCGCATTGGCATGTTTTCCATGCTCGCAACCATGCACCATACCAAAGGTTTTAACCTGGGTTTTGATACCGTAGATGCCCTGACTGGCCCAGCTATTGGGCGGCCTAAAAGTGCCACCTACCGCACCGCCGATGTGGTCGGTCTCGATACCATGGCGCACACCATAAACACCCTTACCAATGCGCTACCGAACGACCCTTGGGCAAAACATTACCAGCGCCCGGACTGGCTAGACCAATTAGTGCAACAAGGGTCACTGGGGCAAAAAACCCGGCAGGGAATTTTCCGTAAGCAGGGGAAGGTTATTGAGGTTCTGGATGGGCATAAATATCGGCCCGCAGATTACCAGATATCTGCTGAAGTAAAAACCATTTTAAAACTTCGTGATTGGAATGAAAAACTGACTGCCCTAAGAGCCAGCGAAGACAAGCAGGCAAAGTTCCTCTGGGCAGTACTCCGAGACTTATTTCATTACTGCGCCTACCACCTTGAAAAAATCGCCAATAGCGCCCGCGAAATTGATGAAGCTATTCGGTGGGGTTATGGCTGGAAGCAAGGTCCGTTTGAAATCTGGCAAGCTGCTGGCTGGCAACAAGTTTGTGACTGGATTAACGCCGATATGGATCTGGGTAAAACCATGGCCAATGCGCCCCTGCCCGACTGGGTAAGCGACGGCCGCGAAGGCGTGCATGGCATCCAGGGCTCATGGTCGGCAGCGCGGGGCGAATATAGCTCGCGCTCACAGCTGCCAGTTTATCAGCGCCAGTTACAACCACCTCGTTTATTGGGTGAAGCCATTGAGCATGGTGAAACCATTGCTGAAACCGATGCCAGTAGGCTTTGGACTTTAGATGGCAAGGTTGCCATTTTGAGCTTCAAGACCAAAATGAACACCGTCAACAATCAACTTGTTGCCGACATCAATAATGCTATTGATACTGCCGAGGCCGGTTACCAAGGTCTGATTATCTGGCAGACTAAAGGACCATTCTGTGCTGGTGCTGATTTGTTTGGCATGTCGATGATGGTTAAAGAAGGCAAGCTGGACCAGCTAGAAGCTATGATTGATGGCTTCCAGCAAGTCAATATGCGCCTGAAGTACGCGATGGTACCAACCGTGGCTGCAGTCCGTGGTCTAGCTCTTGGAGGTGGTGCGGAAATACTGATGCATTGCGCCCGGGTGGTTGCCGCTCACGAAAGTTATATTGGTCTGGTTGAGGCTGGTGTAGGCTTGCTGCCAGCCGGTGGTGGTACTAAAGAAATGGTTCTGCGCAGCCAAATCAATACTCAAGCTGGAGATAGCTCTGCCCTGCTCCAACAATATTTTGAACAACTGGCAATGGGTAAAGTAACCGCTAGTGCTCACGAGGCCCGCCAATTCGGTTATCTGCGGACTACTGATTTGGTGGTAATGAATGCTGAAGAAATTCTGCATATAGCCCATCAGCAGGTAACGGCTATGGCTGAGTCGGCCTACCGCCCTCCTCTACGGCATATACAACTGCCAGTTGCAGGGCGCACTGGGCTGGCAAATTTCCAGGCGGCTTTAGTAAACATGCAGGCTGGCAACTTTATTTCCGCACATGACTATGTGGTTTCTGAACGAATTGGAACAGTGCTTGCTGGCGGTGAAATAGATGCTGGTACAGCAGTAAGCGAAGACTGGTTATTGCAGTTGGAACAACAACATTTTTACGCACTGGCACAAATGCCAAAAACCTTGGAACGCATCGCGTTTATGCTAAAAAACGGCAAACCACTGCGGAATTAATACGGAGAGTTAAGTTAATGAAAGAAGCTTATATTGTTGCAGCAGCTCGAACCCCAGTTGGTAAAGCCCACCGTGGTTCACTGAGCAAAACCCGTCCTGATGACATGCTTGCACATGTGATTCGGGAAAGCCTGAATCAAACTGGCGAAATTGATCCAGGGAAAATTGAAGATGCCATAATCGGTTGTGCCATGCCGGAGGGTTCACAAGGCATGAATATCGCCCGCATAGGCGTACTGTTAGCCGGATTACCTGACACTGTACCCGGCGTAACCGTTAATCGTTTCTGCTCATCCGGCCTGCAAACCATAGCTATGGCCGCTGACCGAATCCGCCTGGGCGAGGCTGACTTAATGCTTGCCGGGGGTACCGAGTCGATGACCTCAGTACCAATGATGGGCAACAAACCCGAGTTCAACCCTGAGATGTTCGCAAGTGAGCATATTAATATCGCCTATGGCATGGGTATAACTGCAGAAAATGTAGCCAGCCAGTATAAAATCAGCCGTGAGGCTCAGGATGAGTTTGCCTATAACAGCCATCAAAAAGCAATGGCTGCCATAGCCGCTGGTGTTGATACTGGAGTTAGCCCGATAATGACCCGCTCGTATCAACCAGATGGAACCTCAGTCAAGGTTCTAGAGCGTTTATTTGAGCGGGACGAAGGCCCGCGCCCGGATACCTCGGTTGAGGCATTAGCGCGTTTGCGCACGGTCTTTAAGGCTAACGGTAGCGTGACTGCCGGCAATAGCTCGCAAATGTCTGATGGCGCAGCCGCATTAATGCTGGCCTCAGAGGCGGCTGTAAAAGAATACAATCTCAAACCACTGGCTGTGTTCCGTGGTTTCTGCGTTGCCGGAGTTGCCCCGGAAATTATGGGCATCGGCCCAATTGCGGCAATTCCTAAAGTGCTTAAACAAACAGGCATTAAACTAGCTGATCTGGACTGGATTGAGCTGAATGAAGCCTTTGCCGCGCAAGCTTTGGCGGTAATTGCCGACACGGGCATGAATGTGGAAAAAGTTAACCCACTTGGCGGCGCTATCTCGCTTGGTCACCCGCTGGGAGCAACCGGGGCAATACTTAGTACCAAAATGATTCATGCGATGCGTGAGCGCCAGCTTAAATATGGAATGGTGACTATGTGTATTGGTACTGGGATGGGTGCTGCGGGGATTTTTGAAATATTAAATTAGCCAAATTTGTTTAAGTCATGAGGGTCATGAAATAATATTTAGAGTATATTGCTGCCCTGTTAACTTACACAATGACGACAACTCTTGCTATCACTTGGTGTACACCACTTTTTGTCACCGAGAGCATGAATTCTGAGCGCCCGCCTGAGACACGCCTTAAACCCATCCATGGGGGCTCTTCACCCGCATCCCTGCGGGTGGAGGTCTCAGACGAGCACTCAGAATTCATACTTGAACAGTTAGCGGGACAGCAGCGTGTAGAGTAGTATAATGCGACTGTGTACTAAATCTATCAGACCCTCAACAGGCTACTTTAATGACCTTCAAGCTCACCCCTGAATTTCTGCGCCAACAAATAATTGGCATTGATTCAACCTTCACCACCCCGTTTGGTGAAAGAATGATGGTTTACTGCGATTACACCGCCTCTGGGCGGTGTTTGGGCTTTGTGGAAAAATACTTGCAGTCACTCCAGCGAGTGTATGCCAACACCCATACCGAAGATGATATTACCGGCCGCAGCATGACCAGGTTGCTGGAACAGGCCGAAGATGCGATAAAAAAATCAGTTAATGCCGAGCCTGATGGCAGAATTATTGCACATGGCACTGGTGCCACCGGGGCCATTGACAAGTTCCAGCAAATACTGGGCATATCCCTGGCTCCTGCTAGTCGGGAGGCTTTGAAGCATACTCTGGAGGCCTTTATGGGGGCCGAAAAAGCCGAAGAACTACGGCAATTTCAACAGTTAAACCAGCCCGTAGTATTTGTTGGGCCGTATGAGCATCACTCAAATGAAATTTCCTGGCGACAAGGCTTGGCAACAGTGATTGAGGTTAACTTAGATGCCGATGGCGGCATTGATTTGCAACACCTTGAAGCTTTGTTGCAAGACCCAAAGTACCTTGATAGAAAGCGCATAGGTGCATTTTCAGCCGCATCTAATGTTAGCGGCAGAATTTCTCCGGTGGCTGATTTGGCGCGCTTATTACACCGCCATAACGCACTTGCTGTGTTTGATTACGCTGCCAGCGCACCGTATGTGGAAATAGACATGAGCCCACCGTTGGATGCCGATGGTGGCGACCCTTCACTGGATGCGATTTTTATCTCGCCACATAAGTTTCTGGGCGGGCCGGGGTCATCTGGCATATTAGTTTTCAAACAGCAATTATATCAACGACATTTAGGCCCCACCTTTGCCGCTGGCGGTACAGTAGATTATGTAAGCCCTGTCGATCAGGACTTTATTGCCAATATTGAAGAACGCGAAAAGCCCGGTACTCCAGGAGTTTTGCAGTTAATCAAAGCCGCCCTGGCATTCCAGGTAAAAGATGATATCGGCAGTCAGGCAATCGAGAAATTAGAACAGAGTATGCTAACCCGCTGTTTTGAACGCTGGCTAAAACATCCACAAATAGAGATTATGGGTAACCCGGATCAGCGCAAACGCGTTGGTATTGTTTCCTTTAATATCCGCTCGCCAAAAGGTCGTTACCTGCACCCCAAATTTTTAACCGCATTACTCAATGACCTGTTTGGAATTCAGTCACGAGCTGGCTGCTCTTGCGCCGGACCTTACGGCCATGCCCTACTTGGCATTAGCCTGGAGGAATCGGAGCAGCACCGGCATTGGGTCCGTGAAGGCTTTGGTGGCATTAAACCTGGGTGGTGTCGGGTCAGTTTTCATTACGCAATGGACACTGCGGAAGTCGATTACATCATAGAAACTGTTGAGTTCCTGGCTGAACACGGGCATTTATTTTTACCCCTATATGACTTTGATATTGCTACTGGCGCCTGGCAGCACAAACAAGAACAAGGCCTTAGCGACTGCCTTAGTATTGCCTGTGCGTTGAGTGTCTCGCAATCAGAGCCCTACCCGCTACCAGC
The DNA here is from genome assembly GCA_024275935.1 of Gammaproteobacteria bacterium. Lineage (GTDB taxonomy): Bacteria > Pseudomonadota > Gammaproteobacteria > Xanthomonadales > SZUA-36 > SZUA-51. Next base: position 40,905 of record JAJRYF010000037.1, read on the forward strand.
CGCTACTAGAGTTGAGTACTATAGAAAGAATCTTGATTCAGCAGCACAAATTGCGGCGCAAATGGCCGAATCTACCGACGAAATGAGCTGTTGTCGGCAATTAGAAGGCAAACTGGCTGAATTACAGTTCTTTGACTTCTAAATCAACTTTCTATGATGTAATCATCATTGGCGCCGGAGCTGCCGGGCTAATGTGTGCTATAGAAGCTGGTAAACGCGGACGCAAGGCTCTACTGCTGGAACATGCCAATAAGATCGGTAAAAAAATCCTGATGTCAGGTGGCGGCCGTTGTAACTTCACCAACCTTAGCGTAAACGCAAGTAATTATATTTCCGAAAACCCACATTTTTGCAAATCTGCCTTGGCTCGCTACACTCCCGCTGACTTTATAAGCCTGGTAGAAAAACACCAAGTTCCGTTTTATGAGAAAACTTTAGGACAACTATTTTGCCAACATAAATCTGCCGATATTCTTGATATATTGGCCTCAGAATGCACCTCTTTTGGGGTAAATATTGCTACTCTTACAAGCTGTCAAAGCATCAGCCACACAGATGCAAACACTTATGAATTACAACTTGAAAGAGATGACAAAGCTAGTTCAGTTAGCTCTACCAGCCTAGTAGTTGCTAGTGGCGGCCTTTCTATTCCGCGGATGGGAGCCAGTGGTTTTGGTTATCAAGTGGCAGAACAATTTGGTTTACCACTGATACCCACACGCCCTGGCTTAGTAGCTCTACATTTGGATGAATCCGCCCAGGGAGGGCTAGCGCAACTCGCTGGAATTTCTGTGGATGTAAGCGTAAGTTGCAACTCAAAAAGCTTCCAGGAAGCATTATTATTTACCCACAGAGGCCTTAGCGGCCCCGCAATTTTACAAATCTCAAGTTACTGGCAAGCTGGCGAGGCTCTGGAAATCGACCTTCTACCACAACATGATCTGGAACAGCTATTGACTGAGTGGGAACCACAAAGCACCCTATTAATTAATCAGCTTTCCAAGTTACTACCAAAGCGCTTGCTGGAATACTGCCTGCAAGACTACCCACAATTACCAACCAGACAGTACAACCGGCAACAACGCCAACAAATAATCAAGAGCTTGCATCAGTGGCAAGTAAAACCCTGCAATACCGATGGTTATAAAACAGCTGAAGTAACTCTGGGTGGAGTCGATACCAAAGCCCTGTCGTCTAAAACCATGGCCGCCAGTAAGCAGCCGGGTCTGTACTTTATTGGGGAGGTAGTTGATGTTACCGGTTGGTTAGGCGGGTATAACTTTCAATGGGCTTGGGCCTCTGGCTGGTGCGCTGGGCAAGATGTTTAGCCGTTATATAAACTTAGGTAATCCTCTCGAATTTATGTGGTTAATCCTCTTACATCTTAAGCAGATCATTCAAACCCATTAGTGAAGATTAAATTTGCGGTTGAAACAGCGCCGTGCACAGAATTGGCACGTATTCTAAAATCGTCTATCAAAAACTTGGTATCAACTAAAAAACCTCCATCTGGGTCTCCGTTTGCCCAGCCGAGCAGTGTCCCCTTATCTATGAAGTTACCACCATCATTAATTGTAGAGGCGGCATATTTAATCAGTTCATTGCCATTGAAATTGGGATTGCCAACGCCCCCCATCCCCAGTCATTCAAATTAGGTACGTAAGTGGCTATCAATAATGTTCCGTCTTTATAAATTTCATAGAACCCATAATCCATCGAATCAGTCGCCAGCTCCAAAAAAATCTGATAAGTAGACCACTCTCCACTACCTGCCTCCATAATGGGCACCTGATCCATATTCCATGAATGTCCATAATTCACTTGGTCAATACCGGGATTGATGGATGGTAGGGCTACTGATCCATTACCCCATGCAGCGGCATTAACCACAATATTTGCAGCCGAATTACCATAGTTACCAGAATGTAAATAGAAGAACTTATGATTATTTTCAACTGGCATGTAGTCAGCAGGTGTAAACATTTTAAAACTAACTTCTACTTGTACAGCATCTATTCCAAGGAAAAAGTCATATTCTGACCAAGAATCACCACCTCCTTCGCTATTGGGCACATATATCATTTCTAGCACCTTGCTAGTCGCATCAGGTCGGTTTACACCATAATTAGGTTTGACGCCATTTAGACTAGCACCACCTAACCCTGACCAAAAAGTATTATCAATAGCCCCTTCAAAATCGTCAAAGAACTCCCATTCAGGATTAACCAATGTTGTTTGTGCTAATGCGCTGGCAATCCCAAAGCACAAAGTTAATACAACAAACAGTAACTTTAGAACTTCAGCTTTTAAATCTTTATTTACCATAAACATGGTCTTTTACCTTTAAAATAATTATTCAAACCCATCCGAGGATATCAATTCCACATTACTAGATATTAACCCGGTTTCTAATAGCCTATCGTGAGCAATAGACGCCATTAAACCGTAGCCAGCAACCGTAGGATGCACATTATCCGGAAACATATCTGTTAAATTCAGAAAAGGTGTATTGAAGTCGATAAGCTGTGTATTCGCTTCTCCTAAGGCATTATCAACGCCTGCAATCACCCCATTAACGATATTATCATTCCAGTCTGTCCAGTTAAAAACAGGCGTAGGGTGCCCCAAAAGAAATTTCACATCTGGATTTACAGCCTTAAACTCATTGATCATATCTATATAGTCAGAAGCAAAATCATTACCGTAATCATTCCATATAAATGTCCTTGCATCATTGGTTCCCAAGAGCAGGATGACTATATCAGGGATGTAGTTTTTGGCAGCAGTAAATCTTGGGGAGCTCCAATATGTGTAACTAGATCCTTTTACCATTGTCTTTGATGAATGCCCAAAATTCTGAACATCAACAACTCCAACTCCGTAAGTAGAATCCAGGAGGGATTGCAACTGGGACGGATACGAATCCACTTGAGGAATTTGCCATCCATAGGTGATGCTATTGCCTACGCAGGCCACTTTTATTGGTGCCGCCACACCATTACTTCGCGATCCGACATAGGCAAAGTCTCCTTCTGCCCAAACATCGGTGTAGCTACCGTTATGAGGATCAAGCTGCTTGAGGAGTGTGAGCGGAGCGGCTCCAACCGGGGTCACAGTAACTGCAAGCAAGGCTATCCAGACTAACAGTGATGCTAAAGTTGTTTTTTGTGTTGCAGCCATTATGCTGCTCCTGAACCAAAAGCGGTGATTACAACTGCGCATTCTAATAAGGCTCATACTATTCAAAGCCATTGAGGAAAATTATGCCAGGCAGTGCTAATTCAGGCGGAGGACTGGTAGAAATCCACAAGTCATCAATATACATGCTCTGGGTTTGGGGGGCATTGCCGTTCCAATATGTGAAAATCAAAAAAGAATTAGCTTTATCAGTAGCTTGTTTCAGCGTGTAATCTGTGGTGTCCTCAAACAACAGTGTTAGTGCACCGCCAATAGGCTTATTATCGGCATCAAATCCAGACTCTCCTGTGTGCTTATAAACCTGAACTAATGGACTTGATGCGCTGAACCTCACTCGGTAGACATATGTTTCCCAGACACCTTTTCGCACTGGCTGCTGAGGCCCGAAGTTGGTCACACTATTGCTCTCCACTCTATTTAACTCATAAGTAGTTCCGCTTGTTAGACCTTCAACATTTTCCCACCGTTCAAATGTCAAACCATTGGTATAGTCGAACACGACTCGATCAGATTGCTCTGCGGATGCTTCAGGAGCAGCCTTTATTGCTCGGACTGTTGCTGTCGCTCCACTCCCTAAACCTGTAATTGTCTCTCCTACGATATAGTCTGTGGAAACCGATATAAGGTTCCTGAACTTTAATCGCCGCGTAGTAGAGAGTTCATTTTGATATCTGTAAGAGCCATCATTCATGATATATAGGTCAACATAACCAAGGTGCGTACCGCTGCCTGTTTTAACCCGGAATCGCAAAAACTTAAGAAAAGGGTCAGCAATAATATTGAAGTCAGTTGGAAAAAAGGTATGTACTTTAACCCAAACCTCATCACCCTCACCAAGCTCAGATGGAAATTGCTTACGCCCGCCCCACAAGCCCCACCCATCAGCACCTTGCTGAATATTCATCTGTGCAGAATTGGCTCCATCATAAACAATGGTTGTATCGTAATATGTATGCCCTGAAGCATCTGAAAATTCTGTGACCTGCTCTCCTGGCACACCATTATTGAAATCAAAGTCCAATGTCCATGGTTGTGCTGATACATTTGCAGTTGCTAGCCGCCAAGGTGGTGGCACGAGCTAGTTTATTTCCACCCCCACCTTGCCAACCCGGTTGGGTGCGAACATCTATACGCCAATAAATTTCATCATAATCTTGTGTGGGGTTGACAGCATGGTTACCTATATAGCTACTTGGTGTCCTGCCAAAAGATTTCTTTATACTTCCTGCACTAACAGTTCCAGCATCAAAAACTGCTCGCAATCCTCTGCTACCAGCTCTACCAACACCATCTGTTGGCAGAAAGTTTGTACTGCTCGCTTCAAAATAGCGATCAGATAACGAGGCAGTTGATTCAAAGTCGTCACAAAAGAGCACTCCTGCTGGCGCATCAGCACAGCTGAAGCTTGCCAATGTGGGATAACTGGCAAAGTGACCAGAAAGATCTCGTTCAGGATTAACTTGTGCAAATAGATTTGCACTCGCGAGGAGAACCAAAAAATTTAATATGAGCAGCCCTTCTTTGCCTGAAAAATCCATTATTCAGAACCTCGTTTTTATTCGTGAATCCATTCCTGAGCACCCAAGCTCATCAAGCAAACGCTTTAAGGACAATAAACTAACTAGTTAAAGCGTAAGATATGCGCCCTAGTCTACCTCAAAAAACTCTTTAATTTGAGAATTTTGAGAAAATGCATCCTGATAGCCGAGATCCATCAAAGTTTTGGTATAGGCCGCTTCAAACAACAGGTAACTGGGCATGCGCCAATCAGATCCCCAGCCACCAATAGCCTTGAGTAGATAGCGAACACTTGGCGGAATACTACCGGCGTGCTCTTTGGTTATGTCCCTGACATCTACTGAAGGTAGAATCTCGAGGGTTTTGATAGTGCGTAGGCTTGTGCGCTGTAACTGCTCATCATCTAATAGCGACAAGGTATGGTTAATCCGCTTTAACCGAGAAATATCAGCATCCAGATTATCCATAAAAATGGTATCCAGAAGGTAGCCACCCAATTCTGCCATAGATGGATAAGCTACTGGAGCGGCAGGCTCGGAAACAGTTCTCCGGTCGCGGGTGCCGATTATAAGAATTCTCTCAGCACCCAAATGAATTGCCGGGCTAAGCGGGGCCACCATGCGCAAACCACCATCGCCATAGTATTGATTACGGATTTTTTGCGCTGGAAATAGAAATGGTAACGCCGCCGATGCTAGCAGGTGCTCGATCTTAATATCCTGGCGCAAGCCACGCCGGCGAGTTCGCTGCCACTCGACTCGATCTACCTTACCCTGAAAAAAACTGACTGCGTTTGCAGTAGTATAGGCAGAGGCTGTAATTGATACCCCATCGAGTTGCCCACTATTAATTGCGCTCTCTATTCCATCAAGCCTAGTAGATCGTCGTAATAATTGCTCTAGGGGTCTATTGTCTAGCAAGCTTTTGGGTGGGGAGGCTCCAAAAACACCAAATAAAACAGCTCCCATCAGGCGCGACAAAGTGGCCAGTATGGTCAGACCATCAGTACGGTAAACATCTTTACATCTGATCTCGCCCCAGAATTTTTCTAACTGCGATATGCCATAGGCAAACTCATTTGCCCGACTAGCCAAAACTGCCGCATTTATGGCCCCGGCAGAGGCGCCACAAATTATTGGAAAAGGGTTTTGCTCGCGCCCAATTATCTCGGCAATGGCCTTTACCACCCCTACTTGATAAGCTCCACGAGCACCACCCCCAGGTAATACCAGCGCAGTTTTTACTTTTGTTGGTGCAATTTTAGTATTCATATACTCATCATTTTTGCGGGTCACGCCACCAGTCTCTGAGCGCATATTGCCAGTAATTAAGTTGTGCTGCCAATAAACCTAAATGCCCGAAAACCGGCTTAAGGGCATAATGGTCGAACCACCTATAGCGCTGGTCCCCTTCACTGATTGCCGCTGCCAGCAATTCACCCACAGCAGTTGTTGGCGCAACGCCATGGCCGCCGAAGCCGGTTAAGTGCCATAAACCAGGCTTGCTTTGACCAATCATCGGCATTTGCTGTCGAGAGTAACCCATAAGACCGGACCAAACATAGTCTGCTTTCACCTCCGTAAGTTGTGGAAAAACTCTTGCCAGATCCCGGCGCAGCATAGCTTCAATAATTTGAGGCTGTGGGTCGCGAATGGAAATGCGCCCGCCCCACAGCAAGCGCTGACCCGGTAGTGGGCGATAATAATCGAAGGCGAAGCGAGTATCGTACACTGCCCATGGCTGAGAAATCAGTTCCGGTAGCGACTCTGGTAAAGCCTCCGTTACCATTATGTAAGTGGCAATAGGTAAAATCGCAGACCGTGGAGGCGCACGCAAAATTTTCTGGTAACCACCGCAAGCAAGCACCACTATTTCAGTCTCAACATGAACCCCTGCCACCGCTAGTTGCCATTTATTGCCTTTGGCTTTGATTTCAGTTACCGGACTATTCTGCCAGACCTCTACCCCTCCCCTTTGCAGCTTTGCTGCCAAACCCTGAGCATATTGTAATGGGTTAAAATGCGCGGCTTCTCGCTCTAGCAGGCCATCGTAGTATCTTTCTGAATCCAGTTGCCGGCGTAGCTCAGAGCGCGGATAAAACTCCCAGCTTGTAGCTAACTTTTGTTGCATAAACCGCTGTTTCTGTTGTAACAAATCAGGACGATTAAACCAGTCTGCCAGCATCACTCCAGCTGCTCGGTGCTGACAGTCAATTGCATAAGCCTTTACGCGCTGCTCAATTAGCCCAACCGCAGCCGTGGTTAGCTGATACATTTCCCGTGCCCGCGCCTCACCTTGCTGCTTTACCAGCGCCTGTGGCGAGAGAGAATAGCCACCAAAAATAAATCCGCCATTGCGCCCCGAAGCACCATGCCCTACTTCTCCAGCCTCTACCACCAAAACATCGTTAAAACCCCGTTCCTGCAGCCCTACAGCAGTTGCCAGACCTGCAAAGCCGCCGCCAACCACACACACCCGACACTGAACATTCTCCCTGACTGTAGTTACAGGAAGTGAATTTATAGCGCTTGCTCGATACCAGCTCTCAGCGCTTGCGGTTTGTGCCCCTGGAGCTGTTTTAATGCTCACTGAAACAATGTTCTCCATTTTATCTCTGATATACTTACCACCTTACCAAAATGAATCCAGACAATGGGAAAAAACAGCAAATATACGGCTAAATATCCAGATGAGAATGGGCTAATTCATTACACCGATGATGAACACTCTATCTGGGCTGATTTAATTAACCGGCAACTAGAAATCATTCAGGGGCGTGCTTGCCAGGAGTTTCTGGATGGGCTGGAAATCCTCAAGTTGCCGTGCACCCATATTCCGCAAAGCGTAGATATTTCAAAAATACTAATGCAGCGCACTGGCTGGAAGGTTGAGCCAGTACCAGCGTTAATTGGCTTCCAGGAGTTTTTTGGAATGCTCGCAGAACGGCGGTTTCCGGCGGCTTCCTTTATCCGTTCCAGAACGGAAATGGAATACCTTCAAGAACCCGATATTTTTCACGAAATATTCGGCCATGCGGCTATGCTCACCCTCCCGGCTTTCGCCGATTTTACCCACGCATACGGGATTGCCGGATTAAAAGCTAGCAAAGCAGACCGAGTCCTGCTGGCTAGGCTGTACTGGTTTACGGTTGAATTTGGAATGCTCAATACCAGCAACGGTGTTCGTATATATGGTGGTGGCATTAACTCATCTCCTGGGGAGGCTATTTACGCGCTGGAAAGTGACATACCTGAACGCCGCGAATTTGACCCAATAGCCGCGTTGCGTACGCCCTACCGTATTGATATTTTCCAAACAGTCTATTACCTGCTAAACAGCATGGATGATCTTTATGATCTGGCCAGACAGGATTTAATTGGTCTGATTCAAGAGGCTAGAAAACTGGGTGAATTCCCTGCCAGTTTTCCGGTCAAAGAAAAAAGCGCCTAAAACAATATTTCAAGGAATAACTGATGACTAGCTACTTAAAAGATCAACACTGCGCCGCGTGCCAAGGTGGTATTGGCATTCTGGAAGCCGAAAAAATTGCCGAATTAATGCAGCAAGTTGCCGACTGGGAAATTAGCAGCGATGGCAAACAGCTACAAAGAACCTTCAAGTTCAAAGGCTTTTACCGGACTATGGCGTTTATCAATGCCATGGCATGGATTGCCAATGAACAAGGCCACCATCCAGATTTTAGTGCTGGCTATAATTTTTGCAAAGTCAGCTGGACTACCCATGAGGCCGACGGCTTAACCGAGAATGACTTTATCTGCGCAGCTAAAACTGGCGCTTTACTGGAAACATGAAGCAAACACAGGCCTGGCAGCGCTTAAAACAATCTCAGGAACAAATAAATCAAGTTATTGTCGGCAAGAGCGAGGCAGTAGAGGCCGCCCTTGCCTGTTTGTTGGCTGGCGGGCACCTGCTGATTGAAGATATTCCTGGTGTAGGCAAAACCACCCTCGCCCACAGTCTGGCTATTAGCCTTGGGACTTCCTGGCAGCGTATCCAGTTTACTGCTGACCTGTTACCTGCAGATATTTTGGGTTTATCGGTATACCAGCGCTCAAATGAAGTTTTTGAATTTCACCCGGGGCCGATTTTTCATCAGTTAATCCTTGCCGATGAAATCAATCGTGGCACTGCTAAAACCCAAAGTGCATTGCTTGAAGCAATGGCGGAAAAACGGGTAACAGTTGAAGGAAATACGCGTAAACTACCACAACCTTTCTTTGTAATCGCCACCCAGAACCCACTTGATAACGCTGGCACATTTCCACTACCAGACTCTCAGCTAGACCGTTTCTTACTGAGCATATCACTAGGCTACCCAACCGCTAAGGCCGAGCTGGAATTGCTTTCCGGTGCCGATCGCCAACAAATGCTAGAGAAACTTCCAGTAGTTCTACATGAACATGATTTGGCCGAGTTGCAGGAACAAACCAGGGCTGTCTATCGCTCAGACTCCTTGTTACACTATTTGCAAGCACTATTATTAGCGACCAGGGAATGGGCAGGGCTAAAAAACGGCTTATCGCCACGAGCTGGGCTGGCATTGCTTCACTGCGCCAGTGCTATTGCCGTGCTAGCGGGTCGCGATTATTGCCAACCCGAAGATATTCAGAAAGTCTTCCCGGCTTTATGCCGCCACCGACTGATTTATCAGGACTCCATTAGCAATACTCAAGCTGACCCTGAAGCTCTGGCAGCAGAGATTATTCGCTCTGTGCCAGTGCTGGAGGCAGTGCATAACCGGGCATGAAAAAACTCAAACAGCGGCTAGGAGGAGAACTGATGCGGCGTATTGGTGAGCGCCGTGGCCCACTGAAACCGCCGCTACGATTAAATTACCGGCAAATATTTATTTTACCCAGCCGCTTTGGTCTCGGTTTTTCCTTCATGACCATGGTGATGACCATGGCAGCCTTAAATTTTAATAATAACCTGGCGCTAATTCTTAGTTACCTTCTGCTCTCAATCTTACTCTTTACTAGCGTACTGGCATATAAAAACCTCGCAGGTGTAGAAATCAAACCCGCTATAACAGCCGCTGTATTTGCCGGGGAAACTGCAATTTTCTCAATCTCAATCAAAGTTGCCAAAAACCGCCGCTGGGTGCTGCAGTGCTGGCAGCAAACCCAGCAGTCACAAGTCAATCTTACGCCCGGCACCCAGGCCCAGTTACTGATACGCAAGCAAGCAAACACCCGCGGGCGATTGCCGCTAGGCCGCTGGAAGTTACAATCTACTTGGCCCTATGGCTTTTTCCGTGCCTGGTCATGGATTTTGCCAGCAGATTACTGTGTGGTGTATCCGACACCGGCGCCCGCACCACCTGTCCTGCCATTTGCTGGCTTGCAGGGACAACAACTAGAGCCTGCACAATCTGGTGATGATGAACTCCAAGGCCTCCACGAATACCAACATGGCGAGCCACTCAACCGCATTGCCTGGCGTAGCAGTGCCAGAGCCGACAAGCTAATCAGCCGAGAAAGCGAGCAGACGCTCGGCGGCGAGGTGAGCTTGAACTGGGATGCCATAACCACAAGCAGTTTGGAAGAAAAGCTTTCTATCCTTTGTGCCTGGGCCCTACAGTCTGAATCTATGGGCTTAAAGTGGGGTCTGAAGATACCTGGGTTTGAGCTCAAGCCGGACACTGGAAAAGCACATCTGCACCAGGCCCTACGGCAGTTAGCACTGTTTGGCGACGATGAATAAGTTAGCAACTAACTCTGTGCACTGGAGTCTAGCCACGCTGGCATTAGCAAGTATTCCCGGATGGATGCTATTCCCGGTGCAAATTATGCTCTTCAGTTTGGCGCTACTCGGATGGCGTTTATTAGCCCTGCACTTTAGTTGGAAAGCACTGTCAGTATTACTAAAAATCGTACTTGTACTTTGTGGCTTCGCCTTGGTTTATTTAAGCTACGGGCATGTATTTGGCCGCCAAGCAGCAAGTGCCTTGCTGTTATTAATGATGAGTCTAAAAAGTCTGGAGCTCTATACCCAGCGTGACTGTCGGGTGCTTTTAAGCCTTACAGTATTTATGGTAGCAACCTTCTTCTTGTTTCGGCAAAGCCCGGGAATGCTGATTTATGGCATTGCTGTAGTCTTGCTCATGTTGCACAGCTTGAACCAGTTATTAACCCCCAGTACGGCTTCGCAAACACAATCAGGTGCGCTAACTTCCACAGCTATGGAGGTTTTTAGTGGCTTCAGGTTGATACTAATCGCCATCCCGTTAGCTGCAGTGCTATTTGTGGTCTTTCCCCGCCTGGCCACACCTTTATGGGGGGTCAACGAGAACTCTCTGGACGGTAAAACCGGGCTTTCTGAAGATATGAGCCCGGGTAGCATTCAGAATCTGTTTATGGATGATAGCCCGGCGTTTAGAGTCGAGTTTGAGACCTCTAGGCCCAGCAATAGTGAGCTCTACTGGCGGGGCCCGGTATTGTGGAATTTTGACGGTAGACGCTGGACCACCTTGTTTCGAGGCTATCGTGAACTTCCTCCCAAGGAGATACCAACCCCAACCACCAACGACATTGCTTACCAGATCCAGCTAGAGCCTAGTGAGCGACGCTGGCTATATGCGCTCGATTACCCCGTAATCAAGCCAAAAGATAGCCAACTGACTATAGATTATCAACTTATTACCGAAATTCCAGTTACTAACCCACGCCGCTATCGTGTGGTTTCAGAGCCAGCATTTACCGCCACTCCTGAGTTAATGCGCACATTGCGGCAATTCGCACTCGACTTACCACCCGATTACAACCCTCAATCTCGTGCCTGGATCAATGCGCTAAAAAGCAACTATCCCGCTGGCTCAGAGAGACTTTTAATCCAAGCGGTATTGGATAATTTCACCCAACAAGAATTTTATTACTCACTCAATCCGCCGCCACTGGGCCGCCATAGTGTCGATGAGTTTTTATTCTCAACCAGAAGCGGATATTGTGAGCACTATGCTTCAGCATTTACAGTACTAATGCGGATGGCTGGTATTCCGGCGCGAGTAGTAACCGGATACCAAGGTGGTTATTACAATGCCACTGGAGAGTACCTACTGGTGCGCCAATCAGATGCACACGCCTGGTCTGAAGTCTGGCTGGATTCCAGTGGTTGGGTACGCATAGACCCAACCAGCAAGGTAGCCCCGGAACGAATTCTCTCGGGTGCGCGTGCGGCTATCGGTGAAGCCAGAAACTGGCATGACTTCAATTGGCTCCGGCAGCTTCGCAACCAGGTGGATCTGATTCAGCATTTCTGGAATCGTTGGGTGATAGATTTCTCTGCCAGCTCTCAGTCGCGCTTGCTACAAGCCTTGAATCTGGACCAAATAGAGAAACGCTGGTTAGTGTGGATATTGGTGTTACCGGTGGTCCTGCTTATAGCTCTGAGCATACCATTATTATTGCGCCCCCGATCTTTCACCGATAGCAACCCGAATCTAAACGCCTATAGAAGCTATTTAGCCAGTCTGCGTAAGGCGGGCTTTAAATTTACCGACAGCGATAGCTCTAGCGCCATTTCTGCAAGTCTAGGATCTCAGTTAAACAAACAGAAACCAGAATTAAAAGGCACTGCTCTAGATGCTATCAGAGTTATTGGCAAAGCCTGGAACAGGCAACATTATTCCAAAGACAAAACCGCTGACACTGAGTTTATTAAGCTGATAAAAGAGTATTTACCACATATTCTCGCGGTTAAGCCCAGCAAGCAGTGATAAGAAATTATCAGTACTATCCCGATAACTATTCAAGTATGAATTCTGGGTGCTCGTCTGAGACCTCACCCGCAGGGCAGGTTTGTGCTCCTGCAAAACCTGCACTTCCGCCATCCTTGGCGGTCGGACGGGTGAAGAGCCCCCGTGGATGGGTTTATGGCGTGTCTCAGGCGAGTGCCCAGAATTCATGTCTCGAAAGTTGACAAATTGACGCACCCCAAATACTGTAAGAGCTTTAATAGGCAATGCGCAAAGTTAACGGGACAACAGTGAGAAATTATAGTTTATTCAGCTTAGAGTCAGCTAATAGCTGTATTATTAAGCAATGATGATAAATAAACTAAAAATTAGCAGCCTACTACTATTGAGCACGGTGCTGACCGCCTGCGTCAGCATCCCAGAGCCATTAGTGGGTGAATATCCTCTTCTGGAGCCTCAACAAGCCACCCAGTTGGGGCAAAGCCAAAATATACGCTGGGGCGGGGTTATTATCGCGGTCAAACCAGAGGCCGACTCAACCTGTATGGAAATACTCAGCAAACCGTTGGATAGCAAGCAACGGCCGATTAATCAAGATGGCACTACCGGCAGGTTTATCGCTTGTAAAAGCCAGTTCCTTGACCCAGCAATATTTAAAGAAGGCCGAGAAGTAACTGTAACCGGACCAATCAAGCAAATTGAAGAGCGCCTGATTGGTGAATTTGTTTATGCCTATCCAATAATTGATGCAACCACTATTTACCTTTGGGCTGAGCGGCTAGAGAGGGTTTCTTACTACACTGGCGGATTTTACTACTGGCCGCACTATATTCCGTATTTTTATGGTGGCGGCCATCATGGCATACACTAGCACGGCTAATATAATATATGCCAACTACTCTTGCTAATCAGCTAGGGAAGCTTTTCCTCAAAGGCCTAATCGTTGTTCTACCGATTTTATTAACCGTCAGTTTGTTCTGGTGGTTAATTATCACCGCCGAAAAAACTATGGGCGGCTTACTTCTGAACTTACTTCCTCAGGGCTGGTATATTCCCGGACTGGGGGTATTGGTAGCTCTGGTTCTGACAACATTTATTGGCCTGCTCACACACTGGCTGTTTTTCCAACGGCTACTGGGATTTGGCGAACAAATATTTGAGCGACTGCCGCTGGTAAAATCCATTTATTCTGCACTCCGGGATTTCGCCAGCTACTTTAATCCCAGCCAAGAACGCAAATTAGGCCGTGTGGTTAGCGTACAACTACCAAATCAAGCATTTCAAATGATTGGCTTTGTAACCCAGGAAACTATCGCACACCCTCAGCTAGTCAATTCACTTGATCAGAATGAAGAACCCAAAGTCGCTGTATATTTGCCAATGAGCTATCAAATAGGCGGATACACTCTTTATTTGCCGATTTCGGCTATTACTGAACTTGATATTTCAATTGAAGATGCATTGAAATTGACACTAACTGGTGGCGCTGGGATTTCCTCAACCGAGATAGATTAGTACGCATAAACTTACAGTGCGCCCATCCTCACCATCCCGGAAATGCCCCGCTCTTCGTCATTCTGGAAATATCCTGTTAGATTTAAACAAGACAGTTTTACGCATAGGCTACACAAATAACCACAACTACGGGTATAATTACCGCGCTGGTTCCCTAAAAACACTAAAAGCGAGTTAAGCCCATGAAAACTGCAAGAAACTCTATTAAATACGCCTTAATTTCAGGCCTAATGCTGGCTCTGAGCCCTGCTCTATTTGCAGCTGATATAGAGGCCGGAGAAGTTAAAGCGACTACTTGTCTTGGTTGCCACGGAATTGTCAATTACAATAATGTATACCCGGTATACAAAGTGCCTAAGATTGGTGGGCAAAATGAACAATATCTGGTGTCTGCTTTGCAAGCCTATAAGTCCGGCGAACGCTCTCACGCAACTATGCAGGCCCAGGCAGCTAGCATGAGTGATGCCGATATTGCCGATGTAGCCGCCTGGTTTGCCAGTCTGAAATGAAGGTCTCAAATATGAAAATAAAATCATTCTTACTTATCGCTGCTTGCACCTTGATGTCTGGACTATTGCTGACACCCGCTATAGCTGCAGACATAGAGGCTGGTAAAACCAAGTCTGCCATGTGCGCCGCCTGTCATGCTGCTGATGGTAATGGCCTGGATCCAAGCTACCCTAAACTCGCTGGCCAGCATGCTAGCTACCTAGCACAATCTCTACAAGACTATAAATCTGGCAAGCGTAAGAACCCGATCATGTCGGGTATGGCTGCCGGTCTTACAGATACTGACATCGAAGATTTGTCGGCATATTATGCCTCTATGGATGGCTTAAAAGACTTGGGCAAATAGCTCAACAGATCAATAATAAGGGTTTTGGCCGGAGGCATGATCTGTGGCATCAATAACTGCAGTCACCTCCGGCAGTTGCTCTTTAAGAGTTTTCTCTATTCCGTTTTGCAGGGTAACATTGGCCATCCCACAACCCTGACAGCCGCCACCGAATTGTAACGACACAACTCCATCTTCAGTTACTCCGACCAAAGTTACATGGCCTTTGTGACTCGCTAGTGACGGATTAATTTCAGTATCAATCAACCAGCCTACCTGCTCTAGCAGGGGTGCATTTGTCGCTGGCGCAGACCCCTTAATTTTAGGTGCTCGAATATTCAGGCGACCACCGGTACCTTCATTAATATAATCAATTTCAGCATCAACCAACCAGTCTTGGGAGGCTTGTTCTATAAATAAATTAATTTCACCAATCGGCATCAGTTGATCATCAGCCTGGCTTTCTCCGTTACCACAAAATATCAATTCACAGTTTGCAGCCGGGGTTCCAGCCGCGGTAACCCGTAAGCGCAAGCCTAATCCTGGCTCATCTTGTTTTGCCACCAATTCATTTAGAAACTGGTTAGCCGATTCAGTGATTTCAATTGCTAACATAATCCTTCTCTAATTTACTATAGGAATCTCTGATTAATATACACATCCTCAGGCTGTAAGCCCCACAGGGCAAGCTGGGGATGCATGTCTATTAATCAGAGGCTACTATATAACCAGGGTAGTGAAATATCTAACCTGTGATCTATCCCTGAATGGGTACCATCAAATTCTTCGTAATGGTGGGCAATACCAAGCTCAGTCAGGCGTTTATTGAAGATACGATTACCATAGTGGATATTATACTGATCCCGATTACCAACATCCAGATACAAACCTTTTAATTGCTTTAAGCCTAACAGCTTCTCAGCAGGCATCACCACCGGATCAAACTCTAACCATCTATTCCAAATATCAGGGTCAAGCTGGCAAGTTTCAAGGTCGAAGGGTAGACGAAAAGGCAAACCAGCCGTTAACTCACTGCTCTGCTTAGGGGAGTAAGTAGCTGCCATACACAAGACCATAAGAGTGTGAAAATCATCACTACCAGGCTGTTTGGAGGCCCAAAACTTACGCATGAAAGTCGGGATATCATATTTAGATCTGGCTAATACCTTACATGCAGTAGGGAAATCCGGCCGATACACCAAGTCGAAAAACATATCTCCGGAGTGACAGGCAGCTGCGGCCCAAATATCAGGATGGCGAATAACTTGCATCAAAGCACCATAGCCGCCCGATGACTTGCCAAAAACCACATGCGCAGAAACCCCATAACGAGATTCAACCACAGGCATTAACTCTTCCAACAGATAATCTTCGTAAAACCCTACTGCTGGAGAGTTCAGGTATTGATTGCCGCCAAGCGAGGTATAACAATCGGGAAACACCATAATGGTCGACCCCATTTTTTCTGTTGCAATCAGGCGATCTAAGCGCTGTGGTAAGTTTTCACCATGATTGCGCCAATTTACATGACCCGGGCCCGAGTTTGTGTAAGCCGCTAAATCCCAAAACACAGGTAAGCTACGACTATCATCGTAGCCTGCAGGTGTGTAAACCAACAAATCCCGGACAGTTGGATCTCCCCATGGGTTGTTCGCCAATACTGCTGATTTATGCGCGATACGGGCAACCTTCCCAGTTGGCCAGTCTGCTTGATTTTTAATCTTCATACAATACCTATACCGAGGCCTACCTGAATCAGGCTGTACCCTTGCTCACAGTGGCGGCAATATGTGCCAGCACTTTGTCACGCAAGTCAGCCCGCTCCAAAGCATAGTCAACTGTTGCCTCAATAAAGCCAGCCTTGCTGCCACAATCGTAACGCCTGCCTTCAAACTCGCAGTACTCTACTATTTGGTCTTCCAATAACAGGGCAATTGCATCTGTAAGCTGAATTTCACCGCTGGCCTGGTTGGCGACTATATCCAGTTTAGGGAAAATTTCCGGTGTCAGTATATAACGGCCAACAACTGCCAGATTAGATGGAGTATTTTCCGGGTTTGGCTTTTCAATAATAGAATTTAACTGACAACCATCTATTGTTGGTTCAATGATGCCGTAGCGACCGGTATCTTCATCGGCCACACGCTGCACAGCAAGAACACTGTTGCCACCAATTTCAAATTGCGATATCAATTGCTGCAAGCAGCCCTTACCTCTTGATTTAATTAAGTCATCCGCCAAAATAATTGCACAGGGCTCATCACCAACCAACTCTCTGGCGCAATTGACTGCATGGCCTAGCCCAAGCGGCTCGATTTGCGGAACTTCGGCCCGGGTAATATGGCTGGGAATAATATTCCGTATAGTGTCAAGTAGTTCAGAGTTACCGCTAGCTGCCAATCTGGTTTCTAATTCGAAGGCCTGATCGAAGTGATCTGAAATGGTATGTTTCTTTCTGCTGGTGACAAATATCAGAGTTTCAATACCTGCCGCAATAGCTTCTTCAACCGCATACTGAATCAACGGCTTATCGACAATTGGGAGCATTTCCTTGGGGATAGACTTAGTTGCTGGCAAAAACCTGGTGCCCAGTCCGGCTACTGGAAATATAGCCTTACGCACCTTCTGTACACTACTCATGATTGCTTATCTAGACCTACCCTCTGGCTAGTACGGTTGATTGATACAACCTTCTCTGACATAGGTGCAGAGACTCTGTCCAGCTCAGGAACTAAAGTTACCAGAGTCGTATACAAACTTTTTACATCATAGCGTTTCACAGCCAATTCTGACTCTCTTATTGCTGCTTGCAATAAGGGCCAGGCAGTTTCGCGGTGTCTTGCCAGGAAAATCTTTTCGTGTGAGGTTTTCTGGTATGGCTCATGCTCATGGAATAACTCTTCAAACAATTTCTCACCCGGGCGCAGACCGGTATAAATAATTTGTATATCTTTACCCGGCTCTTTACCCGCAAGCCGAATAAGTTGTTCTGCAAGATAGTTTATCTTTACTGGCTCACCCATATCTAGAACAAAAATTTCACTACCCTCACCCAATACCGCCGCTTGCATAATCAGCTGCGATGCCTCGGATATGGTCATAAAATAACGTGATATTTCTGGGTGGGTAACAGTTACCGGGCCGCCTTTTATTATCTGCTGCTTAAACAGTGGCACCACACTACCATTTGAGTTTAATACATTGCCGAAACGCACAGTGATAAAGCGCGTGTCAGAGCGGGCATTCATATTCTGACAGTAAATCTCGGCAACCCGTTTAGTTGCACCCATAATATTAGTGGGGTTAACTGCTTTATCAGTTGAAATCAACACAAAAGTTCCGACATTGTGTCGGTCTGCCGCCTGTGATATGCGTACCGTGCCAAGTACGTTATTACGATATGCTTCACGAATATGGTTTTGCAATATAGGTAAATGTTTATACGCAGCCGCATGGAATATCATATCTGGACGATAGTCGCCAACTACCTTTTCTGCAGTTGCCGGATCACAGATATCCCCCAACACGCAGGCATAAAGCAAGTCCTGGTAGTCGTCTCTTAATTCGTTATCAATTTGATAAAGGTTGTATTCACTATGATCGACAACGATCAGCTCTACCGGGTTGAGGCGAGCTATTTGACGGCAAATCTCGGCACCAATGGAACCGCCACCGCCTGTGACCAAAACTCTCTTTCCAGCCAGGCCGTCGCGGATTGAGTCCCAATTAAGCATTACCGGTTGGCGACCTAGCAGGTCATCAATAACCACTGGCTTTAAC
Organism: Gammaproteobacteria bacterium; assembly: GCA_024275935.1. Taxonomy (GTDB): domain Bacteria; phylum Pseudomonadota; class Gammaproteobacteria; order Xanthomonadales; family SZUA-36; genus SZUA-51. The sequence goes on from JAJRYF010000037.1 coordinate 59,465, forward strand.
TCATCGATTCGAGTTGCGTTGCTGCCAAAATCCTGAAGCGTAGGCAAAGTCATAAACTTGATGCCAGATTCCTCACAATATTCAACAATCTGTTGCATTTGCAGATTTGTAGCCGATGGAATCGCAATTATAACCAGCTCAGCAGTATGTTCAGTGACAATAGCTTGCAGCTCGGATATTTTACCTAATACTGCTATTCCGTGAACATTGGCGCCTTTAAGCTTGTGATTATCATCTAGAATTCCGAGAATATTAAAGCCACCTCGGTGGCGTAATTCACGCACCAGTAGTGCCCCTGAGTGACCCGCACCCAGAATTAAAGTACGCTTACCCTCGCTGGAAACTGATTCCAGTCGCCGGTCTTTCCAGATTCTGTAAAGCATCCTTGGAATACCTAACAGCAGGAATAAAACCAATGGGAAGGAGATAAGAATTACAGATGAAGCTGCCAATGAGCCGCCAGTTAGAAGAACAAACAAGGCAACCAATAAGCCACCGTAGGTACTAGCCCTGATAATGCTCCATAAGTCCAGGAAGCTGGCAAATCGCCATAAACCTCGATATAGGCCTATGTACCAGAATAGTAGCCCTTGCATACCTAGAATCAAAAGGGTTTCTACACCGAACCAGTCACCCATAGATGCAACACCCATAATTTGGGTTTGCAGCCAGTTAGCAGTGAGCCAAGCAATCAAAACCATGACTAAGTCATGGCAAACTACTGCGGCGCGCGGGTGTCTAAGCCAATGCATCATCCTAATGCCCTAATTCTTGTTTTTTTAACCTGTGGATAGCATACCAGCCGGAACTGAACAGCAGGTAAACAACCAGCGCCACCCAGTAGACGCTAACGCGCCCAGTTTCCGCCAACCATACCGCAGGAAGTACAATTAAGCAGTTCAGAGCCTGAAAAATAAACCAGGTACCAACATGTCCACTAGCAACGGATACAAGCTGCTGATAAACATGTTCTCGATGCGCAGTATACCACTGTTGGCCTTTAAAAATGCGAACTATAAGAGTTAGGCTTGCATCAACCACAAAACTTGCCAGTACCAAGGACAGTAAAACCGGATTTAATTGGTAGTTAGCCCAGCCAAGTAATAGTAAAACCGCAAAGCCCACCCCTAAAACACCGCTAAATACATCGCCCATAAAAATTTTGGGTTTCGGGAAGTTCCACACTAAAAAACCACCAGCAACAGCGGCCAGCAACAAACTAAGCAGGGCTAATTCTTCGGCCCCGGCACGAACAAACAGCCAAGTTAACAAAGACCCGGAAAATACAGCTTGTGCCGCTGCCAAACCGTGACTACCATCCATAAAATTGTAGAGATTGGTTAACCAGACCATTGCTAATAGTGCTGGAATCCACAACCAGTATATCCAGGTGTGCAAGCCTGCAGGCCAGAAGACATATACAGCCAAGCCGCATGCAAGTACCTGCACAATCAATTTATAACGATTTGCCAATGCACCATGATCATCCAAAAAGCCAACCACCCCTAGTAGAACCACTGGTTGCAGGAAACCAAGACCCACAATTCCTGAAATATATTGCCTAGAAATTAAATATATAATCAGCATCAACAGCACCAGTACCGCAACCACACCTCCGCCCCTTGGAACCGGGCTATGGTGGGAGCGGCGCGGTCCTGGAAGATCCAGTATCTGCATTTTCCGAGCATAGAGTATCGCTAATGGGGTTAGAAACACAGTAAGAAAAAAACCAAACAGCGGGTAAACTAACAGCGAATTCATTCCCCGGTTACGCCACGAATCCGGCAAGTGGTATCCCAGTTCTTACAACTTGGGCAGTGCCATTGGTGCTGTTGACCAGAGAAACCGCATTGGGTACAGCGATAAACCGGCTGGTTTTTCAACAACTGCCTGGTTAATTCCAGCAAGACCTCGCGATTCTCTGAATCCTTAGAGATGCTAACATCGGAATTCATATCAATCAGGTACTCCAGACCGCGCACGGAAGGATGCCGTCGCAGATGGGCGACCAAAAATTCCGCAGCCGCCTCCCTACCCTGGCACTGCTGATAAATTTTAGTACGCTCAATCACCGGGGTAATTCCGTGGGTTTCGTTAACCAGGCGATCTAATAATTCAGGGATTTCCTGCTCACGGCCTGCAGCGGCAAATACCTGAAGCATTGCTGGCAAAACTTCCGGCAAGCACTCCAGGTTAGTTTCATAGGCGCGCATATAGGCACTCGCTGCCAGCTCCCATTCTTGTCGCTGTTCAGCCATCCGCGCCTCTATCAAGCTGGCACGAACCGATCCTGGGTGAGATTGTCGGGCCTGGCGTAGCAGGCTCATAGCTTGCTCCGGATCTTCCTGCTTAATACTTTCCTCTGCCAACACACAATAATAGTTACCAATAATATGGCCCATGCTACGACTATCTGCCCGTGCTAATTGTTGAGCTACGACTATCGCTTTTTGCCAATCCTTCTCTTGCTGATAGATATCCAGCAAGTGTCGCAATGCTGAGGGTGTGTGTGCGTCATTTTCCACTAATTCAGAAAATAACCGCTCTGCTCTATCCAGCAACCCGGCACGCATATAATCCTCACCCAACTCCAGCAACGCTCTGGTTCGTTGCCGTTCGGTTAACCCAGGTTTGGCGATTATATTCTGGTGACAGCGAATTGCACGATCCACTTCGCCCCGACGACGAAATAGATTTCCCAGGGCGTAGTGAGTTTCAACCGTATCTTGATTTACCTCAGCCAGGCGCAAAAATACCTCAATCGCCTTATCTTGCTGCTCGTTGAGCAAGTAATTGAGGCCACGAAAATAATGACTACGGAATTTTTTCTCAGGATTGGTTTGCCTCTGACTTGCCCCACTATTACCGATTAACCAGCCAATAGCTACGGCCAGCGTCAGCATCAATAGAGAAATCCCCCAATCAGGCATTTTTGGTGGGCGGTCGGGTATTTCCCAGACTGTCACCATTAACAGAGTTTAATTTGGCTTGATTCTTTTGCGAGCGCTTTAGGGCCATGCGTAAAGGCAAAACCCGGGTTACATACAGGGCGAAAACCCCGGCTAAAGCACCGACCACAAAGGCTAGCACCAAAATGCCACCCAATGGCGCACTAAATTGCCACCACAGAAGGTCTACAGATACCTTATCAGCATTAAGCGTCCCCAGTATTAAACCTGTGAGTAACGCAATAATTGCCAATATATACAGGCTAAAACGAAACATTTTAACCCGCTGTTACTGCTCTTTCTTCATTGAGTTATTGACTCTTTCACGGAGAGTTTTGCCCGGCTTGAAATGGGGCACATACTTACCTGGCAAGGCTACAGAAGCACCAGTTTTAGGGTTGCGCCCCATCCTTGGTGGACGGTAGTGTAGTGAAAAACTACCAAAGCCCCGCACTTCAATTCTTTCGCCTGCCGCCAGTGACTGGCTCATTTGCTCAAGAATGGTTTTAACTGCCAACTCAACATCGACATGCGCCAAATGCTGCTGTTGGGATGCAAGTAAATCTATTAACTCTGACTTGGTCATAATTTGTCTATAAATAGTTGGCTGTAGTTTTTATTAGTGAAATAACGGAGGGTTACAAAGCAACCCCCCGCCGTCAGTCTATCAGATTACGCAGCTTCAGTATCAGTCTTTTTGATCCAGCTGCTCGCGCAACAGATCTCCAAGAGTAGAACCGGTTGCTGCCTCAGCAGTGCTTTCGTACTCTTCCAGAACTTCTGCAAGCTCATCATCTTCTTTAGCTTTGATGGACAAGCTTAGCACACGGTTCTTACGATCAATGTTAAAGAACTTGGCTTCGAGGTCGTCACCAACTGCAAACAGCTTGCTAGCGTCCTCTACCCGGTCTTTAGAAATATCACTAACTCGTAGATACCCATCTACGCCGTCGGCTAACTCTACCAACACTCCACGAGCGTCAACTTCTTTAACCTTGCCTTTAACCAGGCTACCACGAGGGTGCTCTGCCATAAAGGTTGCAAAAGGGTCTTGCTCAAGCTGTTTCAGGCCAAGCGAGATACGCTCGCGCTCAGGATCTACTGCTAGCACTACCGCTTCCAGCTCATCACCTTTCTTAAAGCTACTAGAGACATCATCACCACTTAGCATCCAAGATATATCTGATAAGTGAATCAGACCATCAATACCGCCATCCAGACCAATAAAGATTCCGAAATCGGTAATCGATTTGATTTTACCAGCAACTTTATCACCCTTATTATGGGTGGCTGCAAAATTCTGCCATGGGTTAGGTTGACACTGTTTCATGCCTAAAGAAATACGCCGACGCTCTTCGTCTATATCAAGCACCATAACCTCAACTTCCTGGCCACTGTGAATTACTTTGGCAGGGTTAACATTACGGTTGGTCCAGTCCAGTTCAGATACATGCACCAGGCCTTCTACGCCTTCTTCAATTTCAACAAAACAACCATAATCGGTAATATTGCTGACTTTACCAAACAGGCGTGTGCCAATTGGGTAACGGCGCGACAAATCCTGCCAAGGATCATCACCTAACTGTTTCAAACCAAGTGAAACCCGGTTGCGCTCGCGGTCAAAGCGGAGCACCCGAACTTCTAGTTCGTCACCAGCATTTACCACCTCTGATGGATGGCGAACCCGTTTCCAGGCCATATCGGTAATATGCAGCAAGCCGTCAACACCACCTAAATCGATGAACGCGCCGTAATCGGTGAGGTTCTTGACCACACCCTTAATAACTGCACCCTCTTCCATGCGTTCCAGCAGTGCTTCACGCTCAGCACTGTATTCAGACTCAACAACTGCCCGCCGAGATACCACAATATTATTGCGCTGGCGGTCAAGTTTAATAATTTTAAATTCGAGGTCTTTACCTTCCAGGTAAGCGGAATCACGCACTGGCCGCACATCTACTAGAGAGCCGGGCAAGAAAGCACGAATACCTTCAACATCAACCGTAAAGCCACCTTTGACCTTGCCGTTGATTTTACCGGTGATTATATCTCCAGATTCCTGTGCTGTTTCCAGCACATCCCAAACCATGGCGCGTTTAGCTTTCTCACGCGAAAGACGAGTTTCACCAAAGCCGTCTTCTACGGCATCTAGTGCAACTTTTACATCATCACCGATAGCAACCTCAAGCTCTCCAGAGGAGTTCTTGAATTCTTCGATGGGCACTAGGCCCTCGGATTTAAGACCAGCATGTACTACTACGAAATCATTTCTGATTTCAACTACCTGACCGGTGACGATTGAACCTAGCTTTAGGCTCTTATTGAGCAAGGATTGCTCAAAGAGCTCAGCGAAATTTTCAGACATTGATTATTCCTGCAGAACTATCAGATTAATACATATCGACTTGCCTTACCGCCAAAGGGCACATACAAGAACTATAAAACCTGAATTACTCTGCTCCAATTGTAATTGCCCCTGAAGGGCTAGTTAATAAAAATATCATTCCAAAACCACGAATGACGATAATGTTTTACATAAATATCATAAAGATATGCCGCTTTCCTCAACTATTACGGCAACTTGATTAAAGATACTTTCTATACTTAAATCTGTACTGTCGATGATAATAGCATCCGGCGCCGGTCGTAATGGCGCTACTGCTCTATTACGATCCCTCTCATCACGCTCTTCAATATCTCTGTAAAGCCGCGAGATACTAACATTTTCTCCTTTTTGTTTCAACTGCTTATACCGTCTTTGCGCTCTTTCTTCGGCGCTTGCAGTCAGGAATATTTTTAAGTCTGCATCAGTAAAAACCACAGTTCCCATATCGCGGCCATCTGCCACCAGGCCCGGGGCTTGCTGGAAAGCTCGTTGGCGCTGAAATAAACCTTCACGAACTGAAGGTATTGCTGTAACTTTCGAGGCCAAAGCTGATATTTCAGGCATCCTGATAGCATCGCTTACATCTTCACCATCAAGCACCGAGCTGCTACTACCATTAGCATTAAGGGAAAAGGCAATTGGTAGCTCACGCGCCAGTTCGGCTAGCCGTGTTGACTCCAATTGCGGCTGTGTAATCCCTAGTCTTGATGCCGCTAAAGCTAGCAGGCGATACAAAGCACCACTATCTAGCAAGCGCCAACCAAGTTGCTGAGCCAATAGTGCCGCAATAGTACCCTTGCCCGCCCCGCTAGGCCCATCAATTGCAATAACTGGCACCAATTTACTCATCCAAATCGGCCCCTAGTGCCCGCATATCAGCGATAAAATCAGGGTAAGAAGTTGCTATCATTTCCGTTCCCAGCACACACACGCGCTGTTTTGAGCGTAAACCACAAACCAGCAAGCTCATCGCGCAACGGTGATCCCCATGGCCATCAACTTCGCCGCCACGAAAAGCAAAATCAGCATCTCCATAGACATCAAAGCCATCGGCATATTCATCCACTCTTACACCTAATTGTCTTAACCCTTTACTCATTACTGCAATTCTATCACTCTCTTTAACTCGTAGCTCTGCTGCTCCGCGAACCCTGGTAACCCCGCTTGCAACTGCCGCAGCAACCATCAAAATCGGAAATTCATCAATCATTCCAGGAACCCAATCTATTGGTACATCTACGCCATGTAACTTTGAGCTACGAACCCGCAAGTCTGCAACCGGCTCACCAGCCTGCTCTGAAATAGCTGTGATTTCAATCTCAGCACCCATCTGGCGTAAGATATCAAGCAAACGCGCCCTAGTAGGATTGTTACTGACATTGGCAATGGTAATATTTGAGCCCGGCACAATCAGGCTGGCCACCACTGCAAAAGCAGCTGAGGAAATATCTGCCGGCACCTGCATGTTTAGCGGTTGCAAGCTGGTAGTTGGTAACAATTTTACCGTACTCCCCTGACTTTTCAGCTTTGCTCCCTGATCCCTGAGCATTCTTTCGCTATGGTCACGAGAAAGCAACGGCTCAGTAAGACTGGCTGTTACCCCGGCACAAATAGCTGCCAACAACAGGCAAGACTTTACCTGTGCGCTGGCAACCGGACTTTGGTATTCGATTGCCTGCAAGCCTGGGCTCGGCGAAATTTGTAATGGTGGGCTGCCATTATTACTCTGAATCTTGGCACCCATCTGTTGCAATGGCTTTACCACTCTGGACATTGGCCGAGTATTCAAAGAGGCATCACCAGATAGTGTTGCTGCAAATGACTGGGCTGACAGTACCCCGGCAAATAAGCGCATAGCGGTCCCAGAATTACCCATATCTAAGAGCCCATTAGCAGGCCTCAATAGGCCGTTCAGACCTACTCCGGAGATTTTCAATTTATTGTTATCCCTAACTACGCCAGCACCTAGTTGCTCACAAGCGGCAAGTGTTGCCAAAGTATCTTCGGCTTGCAAGAAGCCCTCAATCTCACTGACACCATCAGCCAACAAGGAAAATATAGCTGCGCGGTGGGAGATTGACTTATCTCCCGGTGGCTTGAGCGCGCCCTGCAAGCCGCTAGCCACAGCTTTGAAAGATAATGCCGTAGCCTCAGGCATAAATAGCCTGCAATGCGTTCAACAACTGATCGTTTTGTGCTTGCATACCAATAGTTATACGCAAGTGATTTGGCAACCCATAATTACCTACTGGCCGAACAATTACCGAACGCCTTAATAAGGCTTCATATACCGGCATAGCTGCAGCCCCCATATCAGTGAGAATAAAGTTACCTGCTGAGGGAATGGTTTGTAAACCCAATGCTTGCAGGCCAGATTGTAATTGCTGCATACCCACACGGTTAACCGCCTTAGTTTCAGCCAAAAACTCAGTATCGCCCAGAGCCGCCTCAGCCGCCAGTAGCGCCAAAGAGTTAACATTGAAAGGCTGTCTGACCCGATTAAGCACTGCTGCTATCTGAGGGTTTGATAGCGCGTACCCCACCCGCATCCCCGCCAGCCCAAAGGCCTTGGAGAAAGTCCTGGTTATCACCAGATTGGAATATTTTTCTAACCATCGAGTAGTATCTGTCTCAGCTTCAGAGTATTCCAGATAGGCCTCATCAAGCACGATTAAACAGTTCTCCGGGATATTGCCAATAAAGCTTTCCAGTTCCAGCATATCCAAGCAGGTTCCAGTAGGGTTGTTTGGATTGGCAACAAATACGATCCGTGTATTACTATCAATAAGCTCTGCCATAGCTTGCAAATCATGCCCCAATGGCATTTCACTTGCAGCTGGTAGCGCCGGAGCAATTCTGGCTTCCGCCCCAACCGCTTGAGTTGCTATCGGGTAAACCGCGAAGCAATACTCTGAAAACACCGCATTATGTACTGGCGATAACCAGGCCTCAGCTAGCAGCACCAGTACATCATTGGAGCCATTACCCAGAGTAATACATTCAGCTTGTACGCCATGGCACTGCGACAACGCTAACTTCAAATCAAAGCCATTGGCATCTGGATACAAATTCAACTCACCCAGACCGCCAACAATGGCTTTAAGGGCGGCCGGACTGCTACCCAGAGGGTTCTCATTAGATGCGAGTTTAATGATATTGCTAACGCCGTATTCTCGTTCCAGTTCAGCAATAGGTTTGCCCGGCAAATACGGGTGCAAGCCCTGAACCCCGGGCGTGGCTAACTGCAAGAAGTCACAAGCCATAATTATTTCTCTCCATTTTTCTGATCAGGGGATTCCGCCAGCGCTTGCGGGTACGAGCCCAGAACTCGAACCATGCTACTGCTTTTGCCTAGCTCGGCAAGCACTGAGCGCAAGGGCTCACGCTCGGCGTGACCAAGCACATCGATAAAAAACACATAGCCCCAAGTAGATTCTCGCGAAGGTCTTGACTCTATTCTGGTCATGTTGATGTTATGCCGATTTAGCGGCTCTAGCAAGGAGTACAAGTCGCCTGGCCCATCGCCTTCAGCAGTTGCCATCAACAAAGTTGTTTTGTCCGCACCACTGGCAGCAAACAGCCCTCTACCAAGCACCAAAAAACGAGTCGAATTATCTTGCTGGTCTTCAATGGCTGAAAATTTTATCGGTAAATTATAAATACTAGCGGCTGCACGACTAGCGATAGCGGCGGCATCCGGACTATAACGAGCCCGACGAGCCGCCTCGGCATTGCTGCTAACGGCAATACATTCAGCTGTTGGCAAATGCTGCTGGATCCAGCGACGACATTGAGAAAGGGATTGCTGGTGCGAATAAATTCGTTCGATTTTACCCAGGTCACTGGCATGGCTAAGTAAATTCTGATGCACCCTGAGAGTAATTTCACCACAAATTTTAAGCTCTGAGGTAGCGAAAATATCTAGGGTGTGACTAACCACGCCTTGGGTTGAGTTTTCAATGGGAACTACTCCGAAATCAGCTTCCTTAGACTCTACCTGCTGGAATACATCTTCTATTCCGGCAACTGCGATAGTGTCATTTGAATGCCCAAAGTGTCGTTGCACAGCTTGCTGAGTAAAGGTTCCCTCCGGCCCCAAGTAGGCGATACGGAGTGGTTCTTGCTGCGCCAGACAGGCGGACATGATCTCCCGAAACAAGCGTAACATTTCTTCATCACTCAGTGGCCCCTGGTTATGCTCACGCACTGCCCTTAACACCTGCGCCTCGCGCTCAGGCCGGTAATAATCTACCGCTGCTGCCAGTTTACCTTTGGCTGCGCCAACATTGAGCGCCAGTTCTGCCCGTGCAGAAATAAGTTCCTGTATCTGCCGATCAAGAGCATCAATCCGCTTGCGAACACTGTTTAAATCCAATGACTTAGAGTTATTTTCATCCATATTTGCTCTCAAATTCACGCATAAATTCCACCAGAGTTTCCAGTTCAGTAAACGGCATTGCATTGTACAGGCTGGCGCGCAAGCCGCCTATAGCGCGATGCCCCTTCAAGCCTGTCATACCAGCTGCTTGTGCTTGCTGCAGAAACATATTTTCCAGCTCCTGGTGCTGCAAACTAAAGGCCACATTTATGCGTGACCGAAAGTTTTTTGCAATCTGGTTGTGGTAAAAACCGCTGCTGTCAATTTGGGAGTAAAGCAAGCTCGAGCGTTTAATTGCTGCCTGCTCCATCATTGGCAAGCCGCCCCCTGAGTCGATCCAGTCCAACACTAAAGCTGCTACATACCAATTAAAGACCGGTGGCGTATTCAACATTGAGTTCTTATCTGCAAGCAAGCGGTAATTAAACATTGCCGGCAAATCTTTTGGGGCGTGCTCCAGCAAGCTGCGTTTTATCAACACGAATGTTAACCCGGCTGGGCCTGCATTTTTTTGCGCACCAGCATAAATCAAACCAAACCGATCAATATCTATAGGTTTGGATAAGAAATCCGATGACATATCCGCGACCAACGGCAAATCAATCTCCGGAATTTTTGGGTAGGCAACACCGTGAATAGTTTCATTACTGGTTATATGCACATAACCGCTGGACTCGTCCAACTGCCAGTCTGCCTGCGCTGGTATTTCACTATAAGCTAAGGCTTCAGAGCTGGCTGCTATTCTGGCCGGGGCAACTTTTGTCGCCTCCAGATAAGCGCGTTGTGACCAATGCCCGGTGATAATATGCTCGGCAAAACCAAGTGCCGACAAGTTCATCGCGCTCAAGCTAAACTGGCTACTGGCACCGCCAGATAGAAATAAGACTGCCCAACCATTATCCAGCCCTAGCAGTTGCCGCAAACGCTGCTCAGAGCGGTGGGCAATCTGAGCAAATAGGTCACTGCGGTGACTCATCTCCAATACCGATATTCCACTACCCTGATAGTCAAGTAGCTCAGCTTGTACCTGTTGTAATACCGGCGCAGGTAATTTCGCTGGACCGGGGTTAAAATTGATGATTTGTTGCCTCATTTTCTAATAAAATATCGTAATCTAAGTAATAAGGTTTATTCTATGCTATTGCAGTACCATTTTTACAGGCATTAACCATGTATCGACATTCAACCCAGACAGAAGATGCGCTAACTGATGATCAGGTCGTAACGCTACCTTCGGATCAGAACCCCAAATCGGCATTTATTATGCGCCTTGGGCGCGCGCTGCTAGCACTGGGCTCACCTGCCCATCGGATTGAAACCACCTTATCTATGGTCGCTAATCGATTGGGTCTTGATTCTCAATTTTTTTCAACGCCTACTGCACTGGTAGCATCGTTAGGCAATACCCAACAAACCCACACCTATCTGGTACGGGTTGAAACCACAGAAATTGACTTGGGAAAGCTCTCTGACATTCTCGAAGTAATGGATAAAGTATCTGATGAGGATATAAACATCCGGCAAGCCAACTGTGAGATTACCGAGATTTACTCTGCCCCGCCTCGGTACGGAGCATTTCTAACTTGGCTAGCCTTTACCCTGATTTCAGCTAGCGTAGCCATCATTCTGGGAGGTGGCTGGCATGAAATGCTATTGGCGGCGGTTATCGGCTGTGTTGTTGGCTGGTTAAACTTTGCCGGCAAATACCTTGAGGCCCTGCGACGATTATTTGTACCAATTGCCGCTGTTAGCGGGTCTCTTATAGCAAATTTATATGTGGCAGCAATTCCTGGTACTGACTTATTACTGCCTATAATCGCCGGTTTGATTATTCTTATACCCGGTATGGATTTGACCATGGGTACCCGTGAACTTGCCAGCGGGCATCTAGTATCTGGGTCCGCACGAATTTCCGGAGCGATTTTAGTGTTGATGACAATTTTGTTCGGTATGCTGGTGGGCAATTACCTGGGTGAAGAAGTGGTTGGTGCGATTAACTCAAGCCCCCCTGTTGCCATAGCTGGCTGGATTCGTTACCTGACCTTGCCACTGTCCGCCTTCGCCTTCACCATCCTGTTTCGCGCCCGCCCCAGAGACTTTATCTGGATTCTAGCTGCTTGCTATCTGTCAGTCCTAGCTCTTAAGTTCAGCCAAATGATAAGTACAACTATAATTGCCGCTGCCCTGGCCGCAATAATCATTGGAATAGCTGCAAATTTGTTCGCGCGTATCAGTACGCGGCCATCAGCAGTGATCTATGTTCCGGCTTTATTACTGTTAGTACCAGGAGCATTAGGCTTTCGCTCGCTGACTGAAATTTTACAGCAAAATGTAATTTCCGGACTAGAGGGATTTATGAATGTGGCGCTAACAGCTATTGCGCTGGCCACAGGTATGGTAATCTCCTCGGTTCTGGTACCATCCAAAAATGAATTCTAAAAACACGGAAGCCTAAATGTCTTATATTGATATCTCCCACACCCACCAACTCGACCATGATGACGCAAAAGCGTTAGCAGACGAGGTTGCCGCTGATCTAGCTGGTAACTACTCAGTAGAATACGCTTGGGAAAATGGCGTTCTTTATTTTGAACGCAGCGGTGCCTATGGGCAAATTGATATTGATGATAGTGAAATAAGAATTCAGGCAGAATTGAGTTTCCCACTTAATTTATTGAAACATAGCATTGAATCTGAAATTCAAAAAGTTCTTAAACAGCACCTTGTTGCTTAGGGAGCCTCTTTGGGGTCAAAAATACCATCCAAAAATTCAGCTTCCCGTTGCTCCAAAGATTCAAGAAACTCTTCAATATCCGGCATCCCAAGGAAAGCGCTTAAACCCTTTTCCAAAAAGTCATGCAACTTAGCAAAACCTGCAACTTTTGCAGGCAAGCGCATTATCTTCAACAACTGCAAAGTAAATGGTCTGCTGACTTCTTTACGCAAGGCGTTACCAAGATGAATAATCCCCTCAACCTGTAAGCGTTTGCGTGATTCAGCACCCAACTGCTGGTTAGCTCCTGAATATTGGCGTAGGCTAAGCAGCTCAACATTCACTCCACTCGATATAAGTTGCTGGGTGATATCCATATCCAGACGAATACTCAGCGCCTGGAATTTCATTGCCTCAGCAAGGGCAGCCAAAAGTGATACCGGCAACATACGGACCATTATTGAATATACTTTTTCCAGGTCATGATTGCGCTCGATAAAACCCAAACCACCATATAGCTCAGTTAGAAAAAACTCTAAAGCTGGAGCGAAATCAGGCTGCGCCAAAAAATCACGGTAATCTCTGGCCATTCTTTGTTGCTGAAAAGTTTGTAGAAACTGAAGTTCGACCAAAGGCCAGCCATCAGACTCTAGCTCCACAACCACCAATTGATTCTCTCTCAGAGCTTGCTTTAGATTATCAGCAAACTCTGCTCTGCCGGGCAATTCCCTTACCCCTCTAAGCTCTTAATCGCCTGTAATAACTCATCGCGTTTGCGCCGGAAAATTGCTAGTGACTCAATATGCTCATACCGAACCACTTGGTCTTCATCCAGTAAAAAAACTGCGCGCTTTATGCCCAGCAACCCCTTGCAATCCCAGTCTGCCGCGACGGCCAGGTCAGGGTCACTCAGTAATGGGAACGGTAGCTTGTGCTTAGCTTTAAAGCGTTGATGCGACTCTACGCTATCGGCGCTAATCCCTACGATGTCGACTCCAAGGTCGCCAAAGTCTGAGATTCCATCACGGTAATCACATAACTGGCTGGTACAAACGGGGGTGTTGTCCCCAGGGTAGAAAACCAACATTAGTTTCTTACCTTTCCATTGGCTTAGTTTGCGTAACTTGCCCTGATCATCTTTAAGTTCAAAATCAGGTGCTTGCGTATCTATCATACTCATAAGGTGCTCTTTTACTGCTTCCAAAGTCTTATTGTAGCAACTATTTCTGGCAAGATAGCGCCAGCGGGTTTAGAATGCTCCGAGGCCTATAACTAGAGACAGCATGCTTACCATCCACCAAAGCGAATTACCACGCACCAATAAAGTCCCGGCAATAGGGCTAGCCATAGCTGGAGGCGGTCCTTTAGGCGCTATTTATGAGCTTGGGGCGCTGCGAGCAATGGATGAGGCCATTCCCGGCCTACAGATGGATAAACTAGATATCTATGTGGGTATTAGTGCCGGGGCATTAATTGCCTCATGCCTGGCTAATGGTATTAGTAGTGCCGAACTTTGCCGAGTGTTTATCGGCACTAATCATGCGGAATTTAAATTTGATCCTGAGCGCCTGCTACAGCCGGCATGGTCAGAATACCTTAAGCGCGCAGCTCAGATACCGGGCGCAGTTGGTCGACTTTTGCAGGAATATGTTCGCCACCCCTTTAGCAGCAGCACCGGCAGCTCTTTAAATGCGCTAGGAAAGATAGTCCCAACCGGGATATTTGATAACACCACAATTGACAAATTTCTTGGGAAAGTTTTCAACCAGCCAGGTCGCAGCAATGACTTTAAAGAATTAAAAACCAAGCTGATTGTTCTGGCAGTAGACCTAGATACCGGCGAACTACGCCGTTTTGGTGGCGATGAAGACCTGGATATACCTATTTCCAAAGCGGTACAGGCCTCGACTGCTCTGCCAGGCTTGTTTCCACCAGTGCGTATTGGTGGGCAGGACTATGTAGATGGCGCCCTACGCCGCACCCTGCATGGTTCAGCAGCACTGGATGAAGGGCTGGATTTATTGTTAGGTATTAACCCACTGGTTCCGTACCACTCTAAGCGTAAGAAGTCTGCTTACCATCTAACCCAACATAATTTGGTCGAAGGTGGTCTACCACAAGTCATTTCGCAAACATATCGGGCGATTTTACAATCACGCATGCGAGTTGGCTTTTCCAAGTATCGGAGCAACTATCCAGACTCAGACTTATTGCTACTCGAACCTGACAGCGATGATGAAGCTATTTTTTACACCAACTTATTTAGCTTCTCTAGTCGTTACAAACTAATTGAGCACGCCTATCAGGTAACTCGCAAAAACCTGTTGGAAAATAGTGAGCATTTAATACCCCTACTCGCACGCTATGGCTACGAGCTTGATGTAGGGCTATTACAAAAAAAGAAATACAGTATTCGCGACAGTCTTAAAAACGATCGGGGCGCAGATGCCCCGGTGGCAATTAAATTAAAGTCGGCACTAGACGACTTGGAAAATACACTTCGACACATTCAGCACCGTTAACTTAAACCACCGGTGCGTAACGCAAACACACCGGTGTCCGAGTAAAACCAGAAACCCTACCAGTGCACACCCTTCATAATGGTGGCGAAGGCTACCTGCTCTTGTGAAGCTTTCTCATTCTTGCCTGACTTGCCTCGCGATGCTGCAGAGTCTGGGAACATACGGAAAGCAGAGTTCATAATCACTTCCGTCACCTTAGGTGCAACCAAGTGCAAGATTTGAGCAAATATGCCCAAGCGCGTAGCTATCCGTTGAGGTTTATAGATTACCGCCTCTTTGATCATATCGGCCGCATCTTCAGGCGAAATAGTAGGTACATTATCATACATCTTTGTAGGTGCAATCATCGGCGTGCGTACCAGCGGCATATTGATGGTAGTGAAATTCACTCCGGTATCGTTATACTCAGCCGCCGCACAACGAGAAAACGCATCTAATGCCGCCTTAGAGGCCACATAGCCTGAGAACCTTGGTGCATTGGTAAGCACACCAATTGAAGATATATTGATCACATGGCCGTGCTTATCTGCTTCCATTGCAGGCAGAAAACCAAGAATCAATTTAAGTGAACCAAAGTAATTGAGTTGCATCAAGCGTTCATAATCGTGAATACGGTCATACGAAAGCGCAATTGATCTTCTAATTGAGTGACCAGCATTATTGATCAAATAGTCTACCTTGCCATGTTTACCCAGTACGGTTTCTACCAACTTGGCGATATTATCCGTATCGGCCAGATCAGCCGTATACCAAGTAGAGGTGCCGCCTTCTTCGGCAATTTCCTTATGTGTTTCGACTAATTTTTCTTCACCTCTGGCAACCAGCAACACATGCGCTCCAGCCCGGGCCATCATTAATGCAGTGGCCTTGCCAATACCTGATGAGGCACCAGTAATCAGCACTAATTTTTTCTTCACATGGCCACGCAAACTACGATCTATAAATAGATCGGGATCAAGCTTACGCTCCCAGTAATCCCAAATTACCCAAGCATATTCACGCAACCGTGGCACTGCTATTCCGCTACCTTTAAGTGCTGCCTCAGTTTCACGATTATCAAAGCGAGTTGGATAATTAATAAAACTCATCATATCTCTAGGCAGACCCAAGTCACTAAGTATCTGGGTGGTAATGCGGCGGACCGGCGGAAACATGGATAAACCGGTTTTAATTGCATCAGGCACAAATTGGAAAATTCGCGCATCAATTCTCATGGTCATTTGCGGGGCATGTGCGGCCTGAGCAAATACATTCAACATCTCGCCAATCCGCAATGGCTTGGGGTCGGTTAAATGGAAACACTTACCGTTCAATTTAGGCTTATGAGCGATATGATCCAAAGCTTTGGCTATGTAATCAACCGGCACTACATTAATCCGCCCACCTTCTATACCCATTGCCGGCATCCAAGCAGGCAGTGCCCGACGCATCTTCTGAATCATTTTAAAGAAATAGTAAGGACCATCAATTTTATCTATTTCACCAGTTTCTGAGTGCCCAATAACAATCCCGGGGCGATAAACTCTCCAAGGTATCGAGCACTCTTCTCTAACCACCCGCTCGGATTCATGCTTAGTTCTAAAATATGGATGATCAAGACCCCGGGCCTCGTTAAACATATCTTCCCTGAACACACCTGGATACAGGCCGGCAGCAGCAATTGAGCTAACATGCTGGAATACTTTAGCCTCTACGCTTTCGGCAAATTTAACTGCCCTTCGAGTACCCTCTATATTAGCCTCATCTTGCTCCGCATCACCAGCGGTCATGTCGTAAATAGCGGCTAAATGAAATACATGGCGTATCTTGCCTTTTAGCTCCGCGCGCTTTTTGGGGGTTACTCCAAGAAATGATTTACTGAGATCACCGCTAACTGCAACTATGCGTTTAGAGTGCTGCGACCAACGCTCGGCTACCAGCTGTTTAAATTTGGTTCGTGACGCGCTTCTCACCAACACATAAATAGTGCCTTTGCGTAATACCAAACGATCAATTAAATTCCGGCCGATAAACCCGGTACCACCAGTTACAAAGTAACTCATAAACTTCCCCGTAAAGGTTAAATGCAATAAACAGTCACCAAGAATAGCTATACTTGAAGCTGATTTCCAGTTTATTGAGTAAAATATGCTGGTCATATCAAGTTATCACTGGCAATATATAACCCAGTTAACTGGAAACACCACCTAAAGGAGCACCTAATGTCTGATCTGCAAAGCCAATTTGAACAAGCCGCAGTGGCGGTAAAATCTCTCTCAGAAAAGCCGTCCGATGATGCCCTGCTCGAGCTTTACGCACTCTATAAACAAGGTAGCAGCGGCGATGTAAGTGGTGATAAACCCGGTTTCTTTGATTTTGTCGGTGCGGCTAAATACGATGCCTGGGCTAAACTTGAGGGTATGACTGAAGATACTGCCAAGGCTGACTATATAAAATTCGTGCAAGATCTAGGCGCCGAATTTTAAGTCAGGCTGAATCTCCCTAGACCTCAAGACACCACTTATGGCCAGCAAAAAAGCCGAGCAAACCCGGCGTAGAATTCTCGACTGCAGTTTGGAGTTATTTAACCTGCAAGGTGAGCCATCTATTACCACTAATGCTATTGCTGAAGAACTGGATATCAGCCCGGGAAATTTACATTATCACTTTCCCCGCAAAGCCAATATTGTCACCAGTTTATTTGCCGAGTTTTCCGAGAAAATGCATGCAACTCTGGAGCTATCGCCAGAGGGCGGCTTTGATCTGGATGGATTCTGGTGGTTTCAACATTTATTATTTGAAACCATAGGCCATTACCGATTTGTCTTTCGGGATATCAATACCCTGATGGAGCGTTACCCTCAGCTACAGAAAAGCTTGGATAAACTAATGCAGCGTGAACGCCTGGTTGCGGCCGAATTACTACTCTCACTTCGCAATCAGGAAATCCTTAACCTTAGCGATCGACAGTTAAGTACTCTGGTGGAAAGCCTGGTTGTAACCCTTACTTATTGGTTATCTTTTCGGCGCCAGTCGCGGCAGTCGATGGAAATGGAAGTTGAAGATATTGCCGCAGGTGTCCACCAGATAATCTCACTGGTAGCCCCATGGATGCGCGAACCTGAACGCAGCCAGACATTCGAGCTAGCTGAGCTGTACGGATAAAATAAACTTTGTAAGAAGCGTATAAAAAAGGCCCGGGGTTACCGGGCCTCCTTCATTCGCAGGGCTTACTTTTTTAACTTGCTTTTTTTATCGCAGCTTTAACTTTGGCTACATCTTTCTTGGCTGTGCTGGTAGCTTTCTTAGCGACCTTTTTTACAGCTTTCACATCTTTAGCAACAGTTTTCTTAGCTGCCTTTTGCGCTTTTTTAACTTCAGACTTAACTGTTCTTTCAGCCTTTTTAGCACTCGTCTTAACAGCTTTCACATCTTTCCTGATAGCCGCTTTAGTTTTGCGTACAGTTTTCTTCACTGTAGCGGAGACTTTTTTAGCGTCCTTGCGAACTGTACGCTTTACTGTACGAGTAACTTTTTTGGCTTCTTTAGCGATATTATCAGCATCTTTACCAATAGTTTTGCTGGCGCTACGAGCCCTTGCTTTGGCTTTGCCGAATTCTTGCTCGGTAATATCTCGCACCTTATCAGCAAGTTCCTGAACCCGGTCAGCAAATGAGGAAAGGTCATCACCAGTTGGTACACCCAAGCGACCAAGTACAGCCGAGACCCGTTCTTCAAATACTTGCTCCATCCGATCCCAGTTTTTAGAAGCCTGCTTACGCGCTGTGTTCACACGGCTTTCAACAGAGTCACGAATATCATCAACGCTATCTTTGATATCATCTACCGCATTAGCAGCCGCAGTACGGGTATTTTTATCTACTTTAGCGCCTTCCTTAACCAGGTTTTCAAATAGTTTACTGCCAGCAGTAAGAGCTTTAGCACTGGCTTTGGCGCCTTCTTTCTGCGCCATAGCAAAAGCACCCAGACCAGCTAACCAGATATCATTAGCAGATTCAACAATAGGGTTGGCCTTGCTTACAGTTTTTTTACTTAATTTCTTTCTCAAGATTTTTTTCTTAATAGCCACAATATTCTCCAAAATTCATAGTGTGTCATTAGCGACAGGCATACAATAGTGATTATCTCTAGAGTGATCACACTAAAACCCGGGTTTCTTAAGAAATAATTACAAAAGTTAATATTTTCTGCGGTAGAATACCCACAACTTATAAAACATTGTTTATTTTCAAAGGTTTATTATTATGAGTATAGATTCTAAAATTTGGGCGGAATTCCCCTACGAAACCGAACAATACCTCGGCGCGGCACTAAAAAAGAACTGGCAGCGTTTACATCAGGGGGATTGTGAACCCTGGCCTGAATCTGAGGAAATCCAACAGGCGTGGCGACTATATCACCAAGGCGAGTTTTCTCAAGCCTACGACTTAGCAAACAAAATCGGACCACAAGCCCATGTCGTTGCCAACAAGGCTTGCGGTATCTATGCTAATCACCTCGAAACTGACGATGACATCCGCATAAATCTGTATGAGGATATTGCTGAGCGCGCTGAGACGGCCGCAGATGTTAACCCTGATGACATCAATGCCTGGTACTTTCAAGCGTTCGCTTATGGCCGCCTGGGTCAGTTAATCTCAATTACAGCTGCGCTAAAAAAGGGTTACGGCAATAAAATTAAAACCGCACTTGAGAATACTCTAGAGCTTGAACCAGAGCATGCCGAGGCTAATATAGCCTTTGGTCTGTATAATGCTGAGATCATAGATAAAATTGGCAAAATGATTGGTTCCCTTACCTATGGAGTTTCTGCTGAAAACGCAATTGAACATTTTCAAGAAGCCATCAGGTTAACCCCGGAATCACCGATCGCACAGATGGAATATGGTAATGGCTTATATCTACTTTATGGTGATAAAAAAATAGATCAAGTTACCCAGGCATATATAGATGCCTCCGAGGTAGAGCCTGTCGAGGCCATGGAAATTCTGGATCAGGAGCTAGCTAAGTCGGAACTGGAGTAGAAGCGCGAGTTAAGCCTGTCTGGCGCTACGAGAAATAATCTTATCCAAATGGTCAGCAAAGTTTTTGCGGTCCATCAAGCTTAATGCCGGCGGGCCACCGGTATCAACCCCACTGCCCCGCAAATTGTCCATGAAATCCCGCATATTCAGCCGCGCACGGATATTCTCGCTGGTATATAACTCACCCCGTGGGCTCAACACTAAGCAACCTTTCTCAATAACTTCCGCAGCTAAAGGTATATCACCGGTAATCACCAAATCACCATCCCCTGCCAGGCTAACGATCTCATCATCAGCAACATCGAAACCAGCCGCTACTTGAATAAAACGAATAAAGCGTGAAGCTGGCACTGGAATGTACTGATTAGCTACTAAAGCAAGTGTTGTTTCAGACCGCTGCGCTGCTCTAAATAATATTTCTTTAATAACTACCGGACAAGCATCCGCATCTACCCAAATATTCACTACCTTAAAGAACCTTTATTTGATCCAGTGAGGAAATCCTTACTTGCGTTTGGTAATAATATTTCGAAGTTTTTACTCCATTTGAAAAAAAGAAATACGATTTCTTTTGGCTTCACCCCTAACTGCAATTTGTTTGAATTTAAAGTATTCATCAGGGAAAACCCCGTGCTCATCCTTAAATTCCAAGGCCAACGCCATCGGAATGCTGATAGTCAGGTTGCGCTGGTCGCGGTAATCCATTTCAGAGTTAAGATAAACAAACTTGGCGCTTTTCCCACCTGCCAAAACTGGCATCTCAAATACTCCAGAAATTCCCATTGGCGCAGATGCGGCAGCCAACACAATCGCATCCCTTATCTTCACCTGCTCAGGTGTTACTAAGGGTTTCTTTTGGTGCTCCCAAACTGAGAGTACCAATACCGCTACCACGACTGCAAAGATCGCTTTATACATAATTCAACTACCTAGTTGCTGCCACAACCAGCTCTCTACCTCCTGATGATCGCGGTGAGATATTTCCGGGAAATTAAGTGCCAGGAGAAGAATTTTCTCAAACTCCGGAGTAAAGCGCTGGATAATAGCGTGTGGGTCACTAACTCTAAGTTTATCGGTAATCAAGCCAAAGTACACCATGCCGTTGTAGCTTAAAATTGAAATACCCATGCCAATCTCACCATTCTGGGGAACCCAGAACATCATTTCCTTTACCCCGGAACCTGCCAGATAAAGCTTCTCTTTTGGTCCGGGGACATTTGTGAGCACTGTGCTTGCCTTATGACTAATAGCCTCAAGAAAAGGTTGCTGAACCCAGCTTGGCGCCAATCCTAAAGAGGCCATCACGCCCAGAGAAACCTGTGCTTGCTTAGAAGTTTTAAGCTCTTCCATGCGCTCATGCACTTTAGCTATTCGTCGTAGCGGATTGGTTTCGTTAATTGGCAGGGATAAGAACACCAGTCCAAAGTGGTTACCTAACTCAAGAGCGTGTTCTAATGGTCGTAAATTCACCGGAATAGTAGCCCGGATTTCGCCCATTGCATCTATATCTTCACCGTTGTCAATTAACCAGTTATTGATCGCCCCGCTTACCGCAGCAATCAGCAGGTCGTTAACTGTGCACTCCAAAGTGGCGCAAGCGGCTTTTACTTCCTGCAAAGGTATAGGCTTGGCCCAGGCAACGCGCTTACGCGATCCCATACGGCCTTTAAAGACTGTTTTTGGATCATCCGGCAGTGCCAACAAGCTCAGCAGCTCTTTGCCAATAGCGCCGGCCTCATGCGCGAACTCTCGCATTCTGTCAGGGTCGTTTAGTATCTGGCCGCCTTCATGCAGTGCCATCTGGCTCAAGTGGGTGATCAAATCCACCCCTTCCCTGGCAGGCTCCATTAGCCGACTAAACAAATTGCCTTCTTTGGCTTTTTTCTTTCGCCACTCCTGTTTATCAACAACTTTACGCACGGCATTTGGCTCGGTATCTGTCAGCGACAGCAATACCTGTATCAACGCGATACCATCAGCAATGCAATGATGGAAACGCATTACCAGAGCATTACCACCGGTATAGTTTTCAATTAGATGGAATTGCCATAGAGGCTTGGTTGGATCCAGCGGCGTGGATGCCAAATCGCTAACAAACTTCTCCAGTTCACTTTGGTCAGCAGCACCAGCCAGCGCTACCCGCCTGAGATGGGTATCGAGGTCGAAATCTTGATCCAGCTCCCAGCGCGCACCATTAACATGCCGCACTGCCTTTTGTCGAAAGCGGCGAAATGCTAACAGCCTGGTTTCGATTATCTGCCTGAGCCTTTCTACATCCAGTGGTTTATCAAGAACCATCACTCCGGTGATCATCATTAGATTATCGGCTTGCTCCATCCGTAACCAAGTGGTGTCCACCTTGGACATAGGTTCTGATTGCACATCTGCTGATGCTTGAACTAGATATTTATCCATCGTGTAACTATACCAATATATTTTATTGTGCGGGATTAACAGGGATTTATTTGACCACTCGCTCAAGTTTAGCCTGATTAGAGCGTCGTTGCTCAAGTTGCTCTAGATAACCAGGTTCGAGGCCAGTTATATAGTCACCAGAAAAACATGAAGTATCGAACTGCTTTATATTAGGGTTGCCCTCTTTACAGGCCTCAACCAAATCTTCCAAATCTTGATAAATAAGCCAATCTGCGCCAATTTCTTTTTGTATTTCAGTTTCACTACGGCCATGAGCTATTAACTCATGCGCTGCCGGCATATCTATACCATAAACATTGGGATATCTAACCGGCGGCGCTGCTGAAGCCAGATAAACTTTGTTCGCGCCTGCCTCTCGTGCCATTTGAATAATTTGCCTTGAGGTAGTGCCACGAACAATGGAGTCATCAACCAGCAATACATTCTTATTCCGAAATTCCAGTGCAACCGGGTTAAGTTTACGCCGTACGGATAAATTTCTTGCTTCCTGATCGGGCATAATAAATGTCCTGCCGATATAGCGGTTTTTCATAAACCCCTCACGGTATTTCACATTCAGGTCATAGGCCATTGGCAAAGCTGCAGTGCGTGAGGTATCAGGAACAGGAATCACCACATCGATATCGTGGTCGGGGCGAATTCTCATGATTTTCCTAGCCAGAGCCTCACCCATACGCAACCTGGCCTTGTATATAGAAATATCATCCATCATCGAATCTGGCCGGGCAAAGTACACATACTCAAAAATACATGGGCTATGTGTTTTTAGTTGATCACTCACATGCGAATGCAATTTTCCATCCAGGGTTAAAATCACTGTCTCGCCTGGTTGAATATCACGCAGGGTGTTAAAGCCCATTATGTCCAGTGCTACACTTTCTGAGGCAATCGCATACTGCAAACCACGATCAGATTCCCGACTACCCAGCACCGCGGGCCGAATACCCCAGGGATCACGAAAACCTACTATCCCAAAATTCGGAATCAACGCAATAGAAGCATAACCACCACGACAACGCCGATGGACACCATCGACCGCCTTAAAAATATGTTCTGCTTGTAATTTTGCCGGTTGTTGCAGTTGAATTCCATGTGCCAGCACATTCAGTAGCACTTCGGTATCTGACTGAGTATTCAGGTGCCGTCTATCAGTTTCAAAGCATTCTTTCTTCAGTGCATCAGCATTGATAAGATTACCGTTATGAGCCAGCGCAATTCCATATGGGGAGTTGACATACATAGGCTGGGCTTCTGCAGAATGCGAGCATCCAGCGGTAGGGTAACGGACATGGCCGACACCTACATTTCCAGTTAATTGCAGCAGACTGCGCTCGTTAAAAACATCTTTAACCAGCCCATTGGCTTTATATATTTTTATCCGTCGGTCATCAAGAGTAGCAATTCCGGCAGCGTCCTGACCGCGGTGTTGCAATGCGGTTAAGCCGTCCAATAACAAAGCCGCAACATTGTAATGCCCCACAACCCCAACAATTCCACACATATTTGGAACACTCCGGCTAAGCCAAATAAATAAGTGGCAATTCTATCACAGGCTACCATCCTCTAGCGATTCATCTTTTCCTGATGATTTCTCAGTAACATCATCATTTATATCAGAATTATCATTGTTTAATTCATCTTCCGGAGACAAATCCACATATTGGCTGAGTGATTCTGGAATAAACTTTGACGCCCATTCTGCCAACGGTAGAATACGCGGAATAAACTGTGAACTTTGCCACCATGGGTCTTTGGGCAAAGGCGTGAAACCAGCAAACAATAGTAGTAAGACTACTAGAGCCAAGCCCCTAATTATTCCAAAAACCCCACCTAGCAAACGATCTGTGCCACTAAGACCGGTTTTCTCCACCATCTGCCCAATAACCCAACTAATCAGGCCACCTATTACCAGTGCGGCGAGAAAAAGTATCGCAAAGGCAATTGCCGTTCTGGCTGAAGGCAATTCTATCCCGCTTTCTAATAATGGGGTCACTTGGTCAACAAAAGTGAAGGCTACCCAAAAAGCTGCCGCCCAGATCGCCAAGCCCATAGCTTCGCTTAAAAACCCGCGGAACAAGCCAACCAACACCGAAAGCGCCAGAATCGCCAGAATTACCAGATCTGGCCAGTCCATTAAGGCAGCTCCCTAAGAATGCCATTAAGCTTTAGTTTCTGCTTTATTTCTGCTCGTTGTTGCTCGGCTTTGGAACGATCGAGGAAAGGCCCCACCATAACCTTATGAATACTGCCACTTAGTTCTTTAAACGCAGTATAGTTTTCCTGCTTGAGTTTCCTCACCAGATTATCGGCATTCTCGGCCTGACTAAAACTGCCTATTTGAATCGACCAGCGCCCAATGCTCGCTGCAGGGTTTTCGGGAGTGTCCACATCCGCGCTCGCCGGGGCCAGTACCTTGGGGCTTACACCAGCTATTTGTTTACGAATTGAATTAGCGGCCAAATCAGCTTCCGCTCGATTCTGATAAGCTGAAACTATGACTCTGTGCAGAGTTACTGAGTCTCTGACAAAGATTTCAGTACGCGCCTGATAACCGGTGCGGCGTAGCCTTGAAACCAACTTTTCCGCATTCTTTTGACCAGCAAAACTAGCTACCTGAATTTGCCAAATCCCAGCTGTGGTTGGCAGTAGCGGTGGCGGCTTTTTGAGCACTACCGGCTTATCAACCGGCTTATCAACCGGCTTATCAACTGGCTTATCAACTGGCTTATCGACTGGCTTATCGACCTGTCCCTGAGCCGGATCCGGTCTTGTTTGTAGTGGAGCAATAGTAACTCCATCAACTGACTGTAAAGACTGGCTACTATCAGTCGAGGACTGACTTGAGCCTGCGGCAACTTCACTCAGCGGCTCAGGCTGACTAACAATTGCTTGCGTATCACCCACAGGTTCTGCCACTGTGGCAGCCTGATGCTGATTGCCAACGGCCAAGCGCCGGGTTCGAAATTTTACTTCTGGTGACTGCGGTACCTCAATGCTTGAACGGGTTTGAGATTGTTGCTCACCATCTAACAAGATTGGTAAAAAAATTATTGCCAATGCAATTAATATTACCGCTCCGGTTAGTCGTTGTTTAAGTGCTTTATCCATTAAGAGCCTCTGCTGAATGCCTATACTTAACCAAGTTTACTGGTTTTGGACGGTAATTACCCGCGCAACTGCAAGAAATGAACCAAATACAATAATTCTATCCTCTAATCTGGCAAGTTCTACGGCTGCTCTTAACGCTATCTTTATATCGCTATACACTCGTACCGGTTTACTAATAGAGCCTCTAGAACTTACCAGCAAAGCCTCTCCAGTTTGTCCGCGGACTCCGGAAATATCAGCCAAATACCAGCCATTAACAGATTTATCAATGCACGCCAACACTTGCTCATGGTCCTTATCGGCTAACATCGCACAAACTGCCCAGGTTTTGCCTGCGGTAGGGTTACTTTCAAGCCATTGAGATAAAATTTCGGCAGCGGCCGGATTATGGGCTACATCTACATAGATATCCGGGTAGCTGGAGATCTTCTCCAACCGGCCACGCAGTGGTAAGGCTTTGAAAAGTCTCTCCAGACGGACTCTATCAAGTTTTTGCATCAGCTCCGTAGCCGGCATAGCCCCGCTTAAAGCACACCAGGCTACTGTCAGATTATCGTTTTGAATCGGCGCTAACAGGGGTGAGGCTGGCAAATTAATTGTATGCTTACCGCAATCAATTCTAATCCCGTCATTATCCGTTTGCCAATCAAATTCGCCACCAAGAAAATAAGCAGGCTGTGCGCTTTGCTGCACTGCTTGCAGCAGGCTTACTGGAGGCTCCCGATCACCAATAACCAGAGCTTGCGGCAACTGCTCTGCGGCCCGAAATATCCCAGCCTTCTCAAGTGCAATACTAGTGCGACTATTACCCAACCATTGCTGGTGATCCAGGGCAATAGAGGTAATCACAGCAACATCTGCATCGAGAATATTTACTGCATCCAGGCGCCCCCCCAAGCCGACCTCAAACACTGCCAAATCCAGGTCAGCAACTGCCATAAGCAAAATAGCTGCCAGAGTAGCAAATTCAAAATAGGATAAAGAAATCCCGCCTCTAGCAGTTTCAATCTGCAAAAATGCCTGGCATATAAGAAGGTCATCTACCGGCCTGCCGGCTACTTGTATACGCTCATTAAAAGCCAATAAATGTGGGGAAGTGTGGCTACCGCAACTGTAACCGCAAGCCATCGCCAATGCGGTAATATGCGCCACCACGGAGCCTTTACCATTGGTACCGGCAATTGAAATAATTTTTTTAGCTGGCCGGGGGCGACCAAGAAGTGAATAAACTTCAGCTACTCTCCCCAACCCCAGGTCAATAGTTTTGGGGTGTAAATTTTCCAGATAGCTGAGCCATTGACTAAGGGACCAATGGTTCTTTTTGCTCACCAATAAAATCCTCTAAGCAGCTTTCGTGTTACCAGCCAACTTGGAAAGCAGCGCTGCGATTTGATCTCGCATTTCCCGGCGATCGATAATCATATCCACAGTGCCTTTTTCTAACAAAAACTCAGAACGCTGAAAACCCTCCGGCAATTTCTCGCGTACTGTTTGTTCAATTACCCGTTGTCCCGCAAAACCAATTAAAGCATATGGCTCGGCGACATTAATATCACCTAACATAGCAAAACTGGCAGTAACACCGCCGGTTGTTGGATGAGTTAGAACCGAAATAAAGGGTATTCCTTTGGCTGCCATTCTGCCAAGAACCGCGCTGGTTTTGGCCATTTGCATTAAAGACAAAAGACCTTCTTGCATGCGCGCACCGCCAGATGCGGAAAAACAAATCATTGGCACTTTATGTTCTAGCGCGTACTCTCCTGCCCGTGCAAATTTCTCGCCAACAACCGAACCCATAGAGCCACCCATAAAAGAAAAATCAAACGCACAGCTAACTATTGGGCTTTCTTTAAGCAGGCCGGTCATCACCATCAGAGCGTCAGTCTCGCCGGTTTTTTTCTGGGCAATATTAATTCGCTCACGGTATTTCTTGCTATCTTTAAATTTCAGCGGATCTACTGACGATAAATTGGCAAATAATTCAACCTGGTTGCTTTCATCAAGAAACAACTGCAATCTACGCCGGGCCCGAATTGGCATATGATGGTTGCACTTAGGGCAGACATTAAGATTACGCTCCAGCTCAGGCCGGTACAAAACCGCCTGACACTCGCTACATTTACCCCAAAGCCCTTCTGGAACATTGCGGCGGCGATCTTTATTTTTCCCTTCGGTGCGTATCCGTGCGGGCATTAATTTTTTAAACCAGCTCATTGTCCTACCTTATTCGGATTGACTGAATCAATCATTGTCTATCGCCTGACGAATTGGTGCAAGGAAACTTTGAATTATTTGTTTGGCCTCATTTATCGATTCACTCTCGGCAAGGCGGGTTACCAAAGCACTACCAATGACTACAGCATCAGCCTGCTGCGCCCAATTTACCGCACTCTGCTCGTCTTTGATTCCAAAACCTGCCGCAACTGGCAAGCCTGATAACTCGCGCATATAGTCTATAGCCGCCTGCGAGTTGGCGTTATCTGCTGCGCTAGCACTTTGAGAACCTGTGGTTCCCTTAATAGCCACATAGTAAATGAAACCGCTGGAATTAGCAGCAATTAGCTGCATTCTTTCCTTGGTAGTAGTTGGAGCTACCAGACGGATCATTGCCAAACCTGACTCGGATAAATGTTTCTCAAGCAGTTGTGACTCCTCCGGTGGCGAGTCTACCAGCAATACAGCGTCCAGCCCTGCGACCACAGATAGACGAGCAAATTGTTTAAAGCCCAAACGAAAAACAGGGTTCAGGTAGCCCATCAACACTACTGGGGTTTGTGTATCTTGCTGACGAAACTCTTTGACCATAGCAAGCACCTTAACCAGGCTGGTGCCACGACCAATTGCGCGCTCACTGGCCGCCTGAATTACCGGACCATCAGCCATCGGGTCTGAGAACGGCACTCCCAACTCGATAATATCCGCGCCGGCAACAACCAGCGAGTGCATCAATTCAACCGTGCCCTCAACAAAAGGATCACCGGCGGTGATAAATGGTATCAAGGCCGCACGACCAGCTTGCTTACAGCGCGCAAAGCAGGCCTGTAACCGCTCTGGCTGCTCTATTTGATTCATAACTCTAGCCCCTCAAGAGCGGCTACTGTATGCACATCTTTATCGCCACGTCCGGACAAATTAACCAACACCAACTGATCCGGGCTCATCTGCGCCGCCAATTTGAGCGCATAAGCTACTGCATGGCTACTTTCCAGAGCCGGCAAAATGCCTTCACAACGAGTCAATAAATGGAACGCTGCTAAGGCTTCATCATCATCGATTGCCACATACTCGGCTCTACCGCTATCTTTTAACCAGGCGTGCTCAGGCCCAACCCCAGGATAATCAAGACCGGCAGAAATAGAGTGTGTATGCACTATCTGCCCATCATCGTCATCCATTAAATAGGTTTTACTGCCATGTAGAACCCCTACTCGGCCGGCGCACAAGGGAGCCGCATGCGCGCCGCTATCCAGCCCCTTGCCAGCAGCCTCTACCCCAAACATTGGCACCTCGGTAGAGTCTATAAATGGATGAAACAAACCCATAGCGTTAGAGCCACCACCAACACAGGCAACCAGCGCATCGGGCAAGCGCCCGAACTGTTGTTGCATTTGAATTTTAGCTTCTCTGCCAATTACCGAGTTAAAGTCACGCACCAGTTGCGGATACGGATGCGGCCCGGCAACTGTACCGATAATATAAAAAGTTTCATCAACATTACTAACCCAGTCACGCATAGCCTCATTGAGGGCATCTTTGAGGGTGCGCGAACCAGAGTTAACCGCCCGCACCTCGGTTCCCAACAAGCGCATTCGATAGACATTTATAGCCTGGCGCTGGATATCAACCTCACCCATATACACCACACACTTCATGCCCATGCGGGCTGCAACTGTGGCACTAGCAACGCCATGCTGACCAGCACCAGTTTCGGCAATTATGCGATTTTTACCTAAATATCTGGCCAGTAATGCCTGACCAACGGTGTTATTAATTTTATGCGCACCGGTATGGTTGAGGTCTTCCCGCTTGAGCAATATCTGCGCGCCACCATTCTCGGCACTCAGCCGTTTGGCGTGGTATAGCGGCGATGGTCGGCCAACGAATTGCGCCAAATCATGATCAAATTCGGCAATAAACTTAGGGTCCTTGCGCAACTTTTGCCAGGCAACATTCAGCTCATCCAGCGCAGCCATCAAGGTTTCGGAAACATACTTGCCACCAAACTCACCAAAATGCCCCTGTAAGTCGGGACGCTGATCAGTATTAAACACTGGCTGCTCTAACTTCATTGCAAAACCTCAAAATTAAATCCTTATCTTTGTATCCGGGATGGCTTTCAACCCCACTAGATACATCTACAGCCCACGGGCTTAACTGCCTAATGGCTGTGGCTACATTATCACTATTTAAACCACCTGCAAGCATCAATTTTTGCCTGATAGACGGAATTTTATTCCAGTCGAAGACCTCGCCGCTACCACCCTGCTGCCCACTTCGGTGAGCATCAAACAACAACGCACATGCATCAGGCCAAGCTTGAGTAAAGCCAGTCGGTTCAGTTTCGGAGTCACCCATAGCAATACTTTTAATCCATGGCAATCCAAACTGAGCAGCAAAATCATTTTTTTCTGATCCATGAAATTGCAATGCAGTCAGCGGTAATTGGCGGCAACTCTCACTCACAGTATTGGCCTCGGCATCCATAAACAGCCCTACCAGGTGAACCCCATCAGGAACTTCAGCCGCTAAAACCAGAGCTTTACTGATGCATACATAGCGTGGACTGGCGGGCACTAACACCAGGCCAATTGCGTCAACACCAGCGGCTACTGCAGCCTGAACATCTTGCTTCCTGGTCAACCCACAAATTTTAATTTTAGTCTTCACTTCTGCGGGGCTTCCGGTTTATCTGGAAAAGCGACTAAAGGTAACTCCGGGAGTTGATATATTTTTGGATATTTTGGGCCGATAAAACATAAACCTTCAGGGGCTGCCGTAGTTCCCGCCAGTTCACGCCGCCGTTTTGCCAGTAACTCTGCCACCCAATCACTTGGCTGCTGGCCGCGCCCTACGACAATCAGGGTGCCAGCAATATTTCGTACCATATGATACAAAAAAGCATTTGCAGTAATATCAATATCAATGCGCTCAGCTTCACGACTTACAATGATACTTTTAATCTCACGCACTGGGTGGTGGGCCTGACACCCGGCGGCTCGGAAGCTACTAAAATCATGCTCACCAAGCAGGTGCTGGGCGGCGACCTGCATGCTTTCAGTATCCAGCGGATAACGCACCCAAGTCAGTCGATGTCGATTGATAGCAGGCTTGGTCCAGCGATTCAAAATAGAGTAGCGGTAACTTCTGGAAGTTGCACTAAAGCGAGCACTAAATTCCTCAACTACCGGCCTGATCCAAAGTGCTGACACAGCGGCGGGTAAATTAGAATTGCAGCCCAATATCCATTCGCGGTTGCTACGCTTAACCGCAGTATCGAAATGCACTACTTGCTGCAAGGCGTGCACACCAGCATCGGTGCGCCCGCAGCAAGTCAGCTTGATCTCGCTTGCCGCCACCTTAGATAGCGCCGCTTCCACTGCAGCTTGTACCGACGGGGCATTGCTCTGTGTCTGCCAACCACAAAACTCCTGACCATCGTATTCAAATGCCATAGCGTAGCGCCCGACATTCGCTGGCTTTGGCTCAGACAAGCTCATCTAACATATTACGAGCTTCGAGCTGCTGCGCTTCGCTGCCCTGCACCAGCACACCTTCGAGAATCTCTCTAGCGGCCTGACTATCCTCCATCGCCAGATAAGCGCGAGCCAAATCCAGCTTGACTTCCACCTGGTCGTCAATACCAGCACTCCGCTCTGAATCTGAGTCATCATCACTCTCAAGGGAATCCATGATTTCTTCCTCTGCGGTACCACCGCCAGACTCCTCTGGTTGCTCGGCAGCAACACTAATATGGTCCATGGCATCGCTTGCAGTCGCAGGCTTGTCAGCTCTAGTCTTATCCAGGAACTCGCGTAGCTCAACATCATCCTCATCTAGCTCTTTTACTTTAGTGCCATCAACAACTAAACCCTCAACACTTGCCTTGCCATTTGACTTCTCTATCTCTTCAACGGCTAGTAAAGAATCTCTATTAAGGGCATCATCCTCTTCCAGCACCTTCAGGATTTCTTCTGCATCATGCGCCAAGCTTTCCGGGTTTGATTGCGCTGATACAGCTTCTACATTGGTCTGTTGCTCCTGCTTTAGCATTACCGCATCGAGGAAATTATCAGCAGCTTGAGCCTCTGCCTGCCCACCTTGGCGCAAGTAATAAATAACATAAGCTATCAACAGCAGCAAAAACGCTATAGCCAGCCACCAATAACGCTCTAAAAGTGATTTATCTGGGGTCCCAAAGGATGTCTTATTGGCTTCAGTATTATCTGTACTCTGCTCATCTAGCAATGCATCAATATCTGCACGGGCATCAGCTGCTGCGGCTCTGTCGGCCATCTGCTGTTGCATATTCGCCAATTCGCCATCATTCAGGTTCATACCTGAACGCAAGGCTTCAATTTGAGCCTGTAAATCTTGCACCTGATCATCTAATTGCTCATTTTCTGCACGCGAAATAAGCAGCTCCTCCTCAGCCAACGCCATTCTATCTTCAAGGCTTTGTAGCTCCCCCGTTACTGGCTTGTTAGCGGATGCCATTCCGGCTTGACCAAGTTGCCGCTCGAGTAATTCTGATTCTTCTGCTGCCGGCGGAACTAATTCTAAACGCCCTCCAGAAGTTTCTGTAGATGTCTGGTTATCGCTGCTTGCGTCAGTGCTACTCAAACTTGCAGCTGCAATTTCTTCTTGCCCGGCAGCCTGTTCAGAAATTATTGGCGGGGCCGTTGTGACTGTGGTTTGCTCGCGCCAGGCAGAAAGTTGCTGGTTAACAATTCGATTTGCCTCTGCTGTCGAAATGTCAGCAACATCTGCCGCTGATGGTAGGCGCAATATATGACCTTTCTTCATCCGGTTAATATCACCGTTAATAAAAGCACTTGGATTTAGCCTAACTATCGAAACCATACTTTGATTGAGTGAATATTGCTTATCTTTGCGCCAGTTATTAGCAATCGTCCAGAGTGTATCACCCGTGGAAACCGGGCCATATTCGCCCGCAGATGTTTGTATAGTTTGTACCCGTTTAACCGTTGGAACCGCTACCTGTGGTGCTTGTGTGCGGGTCGCTTCAACCAGTTCTGGTGTGCGCACTGGGGCTCTAATTTTGGCCGGGGCAACTGCAGCCGGCACGGCAACCTTAGCTGACGACTTTGTTGGTGGCGCTATCGGTACCGTGGGCGGGTCGAGAAACAGTGTGTACTCTCGCAGCATATGTCCTCGCTGCCAGGAGACATCTACCGCAAACTGTAGAATCGGATCTTTAACAGGGTCATTAGAAGTAACTTCTATAACCGCTTTACCACGCCAAATTTTAGGGGTGAAATACAAAGGTATGTTCATGCGTCGCTGATCGATACCCATGATTTGAAAATCTTCCGCGCTTGCCAGCCTTGCTGTAACCGCACCTACCTGATCCGGCGGCACACCGATTAAACTGATTCGGGCTTTTAATGGCTGATTCAGATACGAATCAAGGTCGATACCGCCTAGTCCAGCAGCCCTACCGTTATGGCTTATAAGCAGTGCAAACAAGCATATACCTAAGCTTAGTTTAATTTTAATGTGACTTAACATGCCGCTCCCTCTCTAAAATTTATTCTACAAGCCTATTTATATAGCCCCGATACAAACTCTATCTGGGGGTTGGGGTACAAGTTTACTCCTGACAATGCAGTTCATCCAGTTTTTGCATGATTTGGATGGCATTCAAAGCCGCTCCCTTGCGCACATTGTCGGCAACAACCCACATATTTAAACCTCTGGGATGGCTGTGATCCCGCCGCAAACGACCCACAAAAACGGAGTCTGCACCGGCCGCGTGTACGGCAGGTGTTGGGTGCTGACCACCATCGAGGTTAGGCAAATACTCTACTCCATCAGCCCGTCTTAGTAGTTTTTCTACAGTATTAAGCTCGAAAGGTTTTCTGGTTTCCAGGTGGATTGCCTCAGCGTGCCCAAAAAATACTGGCACTCGTACAGCAGTGGCGTTCACAGAGATTGAGTCGCTAGCAAAAATTTTCTGAGTTTCCCGGTGCATTTTCATTTCCTCGCGGCTGTAGCCATTATCTTCGAGCACATCAATTTGCGGCAACACATTGAAAATCATTTGCTGATCAAACTGCGTGCTTTCAATTTCTTGAAAACTAAGCTTCTGCACTGCCTGGCGAGCAAGCTCTTCCTGAGCCTTGCGTCCAGCTCCGGAAACCGCCTGATAAGTAGCCACATTAACCCGCTCAATTTCGAAATGCTGATGAATGGGCGCAAGTGCCACTAACATCTGGATGGTAGAACAATTTGGGTTAGCTATTATTCCAGGGCGTTTGAATTCCTTCAGCAGATCGCCGTTTACCTCTGGAATTATCAACGGCACATCTACCTGTAGCCGGAAAGCAGAGGTGTTGTCAATTACTGTACAACCTGCTGCTACCGCTTTGGGGGCATAAGTTTCTGAAATCGCACCACCAGCGGAGAACAAGGCATAGTCAGTTTCGGAGAAGTCAAAATCATCCAGACACCTAACACTCACCTGCTGTCGTCCAAAGTCAACCTCGCTACCCTCAGACTTTCTTGATGCCAAAGCAACCACCTGCTGGCAGCGCAAACCGGAATCAGCCAGAATAGACAACAGGACTTCGCCTACTGCACCAGTAGCACCAACTACTGCGACCTTTATATTCTTATTCATGTGAATTATTCATTATTTATGTATCTACTTGTATTATTTGGCATATTTCTTAAACATTGGTCCATTAATACCAATGCCAACATAGCTTCAACAATTGGTGTTGCCCGAATCCCAACACAGGGATCATGCCGCCCTGTAGTAACAACTTCGACTTCCTCCCCAGCGGTATTCAGGCCAGTCACTGGAATCCGCAAACTTGAAGTAGGCTTGAATGCCGTACTTACCAGAATATCCTGACCGGACGATACCCCTCCGAGAATTCCGCCAGCGTGATTACTTTTGAACCCCTCGCTACTCATCGCATCACGGTGCTCGCTGCCTTTTTGCGATACACAATCAAACCCAGCGCCAATCTCAACACCTTTGGCAGCATTTATACTCATCATTGCTGCCGCCAACTCAGCATCAAGCTTACCGTACACCGGCTCACCCCAACCTACTGGCACATTCCGCGCCAACACATTGACTCTGGCGCCAACTGAGTCTCCGCTCTTACGCAATACATCCATAAAGTCTTCTAATTGCGCAACTACCGAGCTATCGGGAGAGAAAAATGGGTTATCTTCAACTATAGAGAAATCCTTTACCGAATCTGTCTTGATTGGCCCTAATTGCGCCAACCACCCCTGAATTTCAATCCCGAACTCCTGCGCGAACCAGGCTTTAGCAATCGCCCCGGCGGCTACCCGCATAGTGGTTTCACGCGCTGAGGATCTGCCACCACCACGGTAATCGCGGATGCCATATTTCTTAAACCATGTGAAGTCGGCGTGCC
>JAJRYF010000038.1 GCA_024275935.1 Gammaproteobacteria bacterium
GGCATCGGTTTGTGCAGGGCAGGTACCGAAACGATCATCTTCTTCCCAGTTTTTCATAAACAGGCCGGATGTTTTAATTCCGTCACGGGTTAACAGTAATGCAGCAACCGATGAATCAACACCGCCTGAAAGCCCGACCATTGACTGCATTTTAGTTTGAGTTTTCATCTTTTAGATATAGGGGCGAGAGCTTGCAGAATCAAACTGCTTCGAGTAAATCCAGCGGATATAAATTCCCAGCTAGATAGCTCTCGATAGCAGAAAGCACTGCCGGGTTTCTGGGTTTTAACTTGTGGGCGCGAATTTCTTCAAGCGAGAGCCAGTGAACTGCGTGAATGCCATCATCCAGCGGTTGATCCAGGCCACGAATAAAATCTGCGGCAAAGACAATCCGCAAATAATACTCCTGGTTTCGTTGAGCTTGCCACTGCACCATGCCGATCAGAGCGCGAGGCTCAACCACGCTGGCAGCTTCCTCGCAGGTTTCCCGCTGGACAGCCTCAAGCAGGGTTTCCCCGGCTTGCACATGACCGGCTGGTTGGTTTAGCAACCAAGTGCCACGGACTTGTTCTTCGATCATCAAGAAGCGTCCATTTTTTTCGATTACAGCGGCTACTGTTAAATGTGGTTGTTTGGATGATGTCATAAGTGAAGCATTATAAAGTATTGCCAGCTGTAACATAACTGGCAGCTTATGGAATCAATTTATTACATTAGAAAAGCTTAGCAAAAGCATGAATAATATATATATTGTTGAAAATTGTTAAGCTGATGCAAAGCTAATGCACTTGCATCATGCATAGACTGTAATACAATAAACCTATGAATGCCCCCAAACACATATCAGCAGACGATCTTGCACTAGCAGATGTTCGTCAGGAATTAGAGCCACCGACGATGTATAAAGTGCTATTGCTGAACGATGACTACACCCCGATGGATTTTGTGATTGAAGTTCTTAATGTACACTTCATGATGACAGAAGATAAGGCTACCCAGGTAATGCTACATGTGCACACCCGCGGGCGGGCGGTATGTGGTATTTTTACTCGTGAGATTGCCGAAACCAAGGTTGCCCAAGTTAATGAATTCTCCAAGCGTTCGGAGCACCCCCTGCAATGCACTTTAGAGGAAGCTTGAAACTTTTTTGGGTGTTTAGAGTTCTATAGTAGTAAGTACCCTTTTATCATAGCGAGCAGTTGCCATGTTTAGTAAAGACCTAGAGCAAACTATTTCACAAGCCTATCAACAAGCCCGTGAAGCTCGTCAGGAATATCTTACGGTTGAACACATGCTGCTGGCATTGCTGGATAACAACTCAGCTGTAAGCGCCCTTAACGCCTGTGGTGCCGATTTGCCAGCAATTGCTGATGAGTTGCACCAGGTATTGATTGAAAAAGTCCCCTTGTTGTCAACAGAAGATAAGCGTGATACCCAGCCGACAGTGGGCTTCCAGCGGGTTTTGCAACGCGCTCTCTATCATGTGCAGTCAGCGGGTAAGGCCGAAGTGCTTGGTTGCAATGTTTTGGTTGCCATTTATGGCGAAAAAGAATCTTATGCCAGCTGGGTATTAAATTCTCGGGATATAACCCGCCTGGATATCGTTAATTATATTTCCCACGGCATCACCAAGTATGATGGCGCTACCGAGGAGTCAGTTGCCACAGAAGAAACGGAGGCTCAAACCGATGCTGGGCAGCCCGAAAAGACTGCGTTGGAAAAGTACACCAGCAACCTTAATCAGCGGGCGCGCGAAGATCGTATCGACCCCTTGATAGGGCGAGAAAAAGAGGTTTCCAGAATCATTCAAATACTGTGCCGACGGCGCAAAAACAATCCTCTGTTTGTGGGTGAGCCAGGGGTTGGAAAGACTGCTTTGGCAGAAGGGTTAGCAAGAAAAATTATCGAGAATGATGTACCAGAAGTGCTTAAAAATGTAACCATCTACTCGCTGGATTTAGGCGCGTTACTAGCCGGAACTAAATATCGTGGTGATTTTGAAAAGCGTCTAAAAGCAGTTTTGCACGAGATCAACAACCAGGATAATGCGGTTTTATTTATCGATGAAATTCACACCATTATTGGAGCTGGTGCGGCCTCTGGCGGGGCCATGGATGCTTCGAATTTAATTAAGCCAGTGCTGGCAAATGGCGAACTGCGCTGTATCGGTTCAACCACTTTCGAAGAATATCGAGGCGTTTTCGAAAAAGATCGTGCGCTTGCCAGACGCTTCCAAAAAATTGATATTAGCGAACCCAGCATCAGCGAGACCATAGATATTCTTCGCGGCCTTAAAGACCGCTTTGAAGACCATCATAAGGTGAAGTATAGCGATGAAGCCTTGATAGCTGCGGTTGAGCTTTCTGCCCGCCATATCAACGACCGTAGATTGCCTGACAAGGCCATTGATGTTGTAGATGAGGCCGGGGCGAGCCTGTGGTTGCAGGAGCCATCAGAACGCAAGACTGAGCTAACTGCAGCTGATATTGAGGAGGTTATTGCCAAGATTGCCAGAATTCCAGCCAAACAGGTATCCCGTAGTGACCGGAATGCTTTGCAGTACCTGGAACGAGATTTGAAACTGACTGTATTTGGGCAAGATGAAGCCATCATGACTCTGGCATCAGCGATTAAAATGTCACGCTCAGGTTTGGCCGATGAAGAACGCCCGATTGGCAGTTTTTTGTTCTCCGGTCCCACTGGCGTGGGCAAGACAGAAGTAACCAAACAATTATCCCAATTACTGGGTATTGAGCTACTTCGCTTTGATATGTCGGAATATATGGAAGCGCATTCAGTTTCCCGCCTGGTTGGTGCGCCACCGGGCTATGTCGGCCATGACAAAGGTGGTTTATTGACCGAGGCGGTAACCGGAAACCCACATGCAGTCCTACTGCTGGACGAAATTGAGAAGGCTCACCCGGATGTTTATAACTTGTTATTGCAAATCATGGACCATGGAAAATTAACCGATAGTAATGGTCGCGAAGCAAATTTTCGGCATGTAATTTTAGTTATGACCAGCAACGCCGGAGCCAGGCTTGCAGCGCGGCGTTCCATTGGTTTCTCAAACCAGGATCACAGCACTGATGCCATGGCGGAAATTGAAAAAGTATTTGCCCCGGAATTTCGTAATCGCCTTGATGGGATAATTCAGTTTAGAGCTCTGGATCAAGGAGTTATTTTGCAAATAGTGGATAAATTCATTATCGAGCTCGAGTCACAACTTGCCGACAAAGATGTCAATTTAAGCATGAGCGCACAAGCCCTTGAGTGGTTGGCAAAGGAGGGCTTTGATGAGACCATGGGTGCGCGGCCAATGAGACGGCTGATTCAAACCCAGATAAAACGGCCGCTGGCGGAAGAGCTATTATTTGGCAGCCTGAGTGAAGGTGGTGAGGTTGCAGTTGATATAGACCCTGAAAACCAACAAGCACTGTTGTTAAGCTACTCATCCAGCCACAGCAGTAACAACGCAGCAGAAAAGCAGCTCGTGAATGTCATAGAAGAGTAGACTGATCCTGACCTGTACTTATCAGATCAGGGTGGTACTGGGTTACTTCATGCGGTAGGTAATACGACCTTTGCTCAAGTCGTAAGGAGTCATTTCAACTCGCACCTGATCGCCAGTTAAAATACGAATATAGTGCTTGCGCATGCGACCAGAGATATGGGCAGTAATAATATGTCCATTCTCTAGTTCAACTCTAAACATTGTGTTGGGCAGGGTTTCGGTAACCTTGCCTTCCATCTCAATTAAATCGGTCTTTGCCATTTGATCCCTGATAGTTACTAAAAGCGAGGCTATTTTGCCACTCATCGAGGGTAAAACATAGCCTGATGAGCATATATTTTTAATATTAGCTCCATTTCGACTGATTTTTGCTTCATAATTGACTAAATCAAAGAATTTTAGCCCTAATTCAGCGCTGGCACTTGACAGTATCTGAAAACAGCTTAAAATTCCATCCACTGCGGGAATAGCTCAGTTGGTAGAGCACAACCTTGCCAAGGTTGGGGTCGCGAGTTCGAGTCTCGTTTCCCGCTCCAAATATAGAAGCCTCGAATTCCATATTCGAGGTTTTTTATTTTAGAAGTGAGATAGTGGTGGCAGTGCGTTGCGCCGGAAGGTAAAATACTGGCACAGTCCACAAACCTGATGGCCAGGTGGCAGAGTGGTTATGCAGCGGCCTGCAACGCCGTTGACCTCGGTTCGATTCCGGGCCTGGCCTCCATTTTTAGGTTTTTTTTGCCCGGGTGGCGAAATTGGTAGACGCAAGGGACTTAAAATCCCTCGGTAGAAATACCGTGCCGGTTCGAGTCCGGCCCCGGGCACCATTTGTGGTCACAAACGAGAGGCTTTTAAAGGCTGGCAATTAGTCACTCGCAAGCTTTGGCTTACTCAACAATCACCATCTCATCAAGCAGCTTATGCGCGCCATCGACATACTCCATCACCCACAGCATGTAGCGTGAGTCTACGCTAATTGAGCGATTCAGTTCACTGTCGTAATCCCAGTCACCAATGATGCTTTCATAAACACCGTCAAAAAGCAGGCCGACAAACTCTGCCTGCGAATTTAGGGTTGGTGAGCCGGAGTTGCCGCCAGTGACATCAAGTGTGCCCAGATAATTAACCGGAACAGAGGCCAGGTTTGTGTCTAAATATTTGCCATATTGCTGCTGCTTGATTAGTTCAAGTTGTTTTACCGGTGAGTTAAACGGGTCTTCACCAGTGTGTTTTGCGCTGATACCTTCAAGTGTAGTAAAGGGCAGGGCACGCATTCCATCTGCTGGAGAATAGGCTTTTACATTGCCGTAAGTTATCCGCAGGGTGCTGTTGGCATCGGCATAAATAGGTAATCCGCGGTCTTTGTAAAAGGCAATTAAAGCCTCCATATACTTAGGCCTAATTGCCTGAATATCACCGGTAAGCGCTTCCCTCTGATCAGCAATCGCTTCCCTTTCTTTATAAGTAGCTACTGCAAGCTGTATAAAGGGGTCATTGCTTTTTTCAAAATCGGCTGGTGATTTTTCCATCCACGACAACCGAGTTTCTTCATCACCCAGTTTCGTATTGGCAAACATTTCATCAAGTAATGTTTGCAGTGATGACTCCTCAAAGCCTTTACTGATGGCGAAAAACTCATCCATAGAGCTAACTCTTTGCTGCTGCGGAATGCTTGCGTATTGCTGAATAAAATACTGTAAAACGGCCTTATCAATATTGCTGTCAAAACGACGATCAATCGCTTTCATTCTTTGCCCAAAACGCGGTATATCCCGCAACTGATAGCCACTATCTCTTTCCAAATCAGTCTTTTGGGATTCGTTTGCCAACTTGTAAAGCGAGTAGGCGGTGCTAAGCATAGTGGTTCGGCCAATATATCCCAGCAGCATATTTCTCTCTTGGTATTTTTGACTTTGCAGAACCAGATTATCCAACTGCTTCAGGGAATTGCCGTAGCGTTTTTCGCGGCTTTTCTTTGCTTTTATCCAGCTGGACAAATCCTTTTCTAGTTGCTCTTTACGCTGCTGGGTTGTCCCCTTGTGGTAGCTAGTCATCATGCTGCCATAATTTTTTGCAACATTAGCCAGTCCGGCAAGGGTGCTTTCATATTTGATGCGCACATCACTACCGGCCACAGAATTGGATTTAATAATATTGATATATTCTTCGAAATAGACTTTAGATTTTGGATATGACCAAGTGAACTGATTTTTTACTTCGGTTGAGGTTCTGTAGCGATTGGTACGCCCTGGGTAACCTAACACCATAATATAATCACCGTCTTTCAGGCTCTTTGCGCTAACCTTTAAGAAGTTTTTGGGTTTATAGGGGATATTATCTTCACTATAATCTGCTGGCTCACCATCTTTGCCGACATAGGCACGGTAAAAACCAAAGTCTCCAGTATGGCGGGGCCACATCCAGTTATCTATATCGCCGCCAAACTTACCAATGCTAGTGGCTGGTGCGTAAACCAGGCGCACATCTCTGAGCATTAATTGCTTGAACAGGTAATATTCCATGCCACCATGAAAGTTTACTACCCGGCAACGGTAACGCTTATCTTGCTCACACTCAGCAACTATGGCTTTACTGTTCCGGTCGATTGTTTTATAGCGTTCGATTCCTGAAATGCCGGCATTTAGACCACCAATAATAGCTGTTGTTACCTCGATGATTTCTTCGGTGACATAAACCCTGGAGCCGGGCGTGGCCTGTAGCTCCTTAGAAAATTCCTGTGCCAAAAACCCGTTTTCCAATAAATTATTATCTTCCGTTGAGTTGTATTGAATCGAGCCATAAATGCAGTGATGGTTGGTGGCTATAAGTCCCTGTGGAGAAACAAACGATGCAGTACAGCCACCCAGACTAACTATTGCACCCATAGGGAAGCCAGTTAAGTCTGTGAGTGACTCTGGGTCAAGCTCCAGCCCTGCGGCTTTAAGCTGTGTAGCAATTTCAGGCAGTTGCTGCGGTTGCCACATACCTTCATTGGCGAAGGCGGCGTTTGGGATTGAATAACAACATAGGGTTAAAAAAATAGCTGCTATCAAGATATGAATACGGGGCATAGTGGATGTCCTTAGGATAGTTCCGGGTTATCGGGCTTATGCTTCACGCATGGTGAAGCATATTATTGTTTATAGCTTTAAAAACACTGCTGCTACTCACTCAGGAAAAACCACAACAGGACAGCAGAGTTTATTTTTTTCTCCAGCCGCCGCCGGCTTCGCGAATATAGTTACCGCTAACAGTTCTTGCGATTGCCTTATTGCCACCCACTTTTTCTACATCGCTAAGGCTAGTACCTTGTTGCTGGGCAATTTTTTCATATCCAGCCTTACGCTTGGCATTGATATTGGCGATTAGGGATTTTACAGATGCAGGTGCATTTTGGTCTACCAGACCAAGGTAGCCATTTGCTTGCTCTCCAATCAGTCCATCGGCCTTAGGTTGGGAAAGAGCACCAGCAACGGCAACCGAGGCCAGCAGCAGGCAAAAGAGCAGGGCGCTTAAAGTTTTGGTGGTTTTGTACTTGGTTTTCATAGTTCTGTTCCGTCCATATTCTGTGGATAGTGCATATATCAGCTTTAGAATAAATCT
The DNA here is from genome assembly GCA_024275935.1 of Gammaproteobacteria bacterium. Taxonomy (GTDB): domain Bacteria; phylum Pseudomonadota; class Gammaproteobacteria; order Xanthomonadales; family SZUA-36; genus SZUA-51. The sequence continues at coordinate 7,115 of JAJRYF010000038.1, forward strand.
TCATCCAGCAGCTCTTCTACATCCTGTTCAACTTTAATCAGGATATCGTGCTTGATATTAATATTCATGTTGATTTCTATAGGTTTGTCTGGAGCTTCAACCTTTATAGTTGGTGAACAGGCCATCAGCAATAAGCTCAAGCTCGCAATTATCAATATTTGTTTCATTTTATTAACTACCAGTTGATATTCAGGGATCTATGTTAACAGATACTTACTGAATAGTTCCTGAATCGGGTGTTTCTGGGGTATCACTTTTTACCTGCTTTAAAATTGCTTCTTCAAAATTACCGCTTATAAATAAAGCATTGAAAAGCTCTGGCAAAACCCCTGCAATGTTTAAGCTAAAGGCAATAGGGTAGCCGTTGTATAAGTCCGGGTTACTGCCCTGAAGCTTGATAACTACACTGTAGCCACCGTCAGCGCGATATTCAATGGTGCCGCTAAGGCTCTTATACTGGAAATTCTCAAGTGCTTGTAGGCCGATATTGCTACTTGGAACGCCAGCCTGAAAATAACTCAAAAACCCGGGTTCGGTTGACTCAAAAGTTCCATTTTTTACAACCGCTCCTGCCGCCTCACTAATAATCGGTAGATTGATATCTAACTTACCACTGCCGGTTAAGCCATCAAAGTCGGCAAATGCCAGTAACTGTTGCAGGTTAAGGCCTGTAAACACCATTGTGGAATTGATTGTATTTGCATCAATTACTTGTAAGCGTTCAGTTTTAAGCTGGCCGGAAAATAATCTGGCGGCCAATTGATGAAAGTTAATTTCACCATCTTCACGCAGCACAATATCTGCACCAAACTCGGTTAAATCCAAACCCGCTGCCAAGTTTACTGTTTTCACGACGAGCTTACCGTTGACCCTCAGCGCTCCAGAGTAATCAAGCTTGGCCGAGAAATCGCCACCAGTTGCTGTGGTTTTCAAGAAAGACAAGCCGATATCCTTACCACTGATGTTTAGTTCAGTAGCAATCCCGTCTGTAAGCTGAAGGCTGCCGCGCATAATTAACTGGCCCTGGTGAAGCTTTAACCCAGCCGGCGTATCAATCTTGGCCAGCGCTAATATTTTGGATAATTGATTTGCCTGAATCTTGCTTTCCTTGATTTCAACATCCCAGTTGGCGGTTTCCGGGTTACCGCTGAAACTGATTGGAATATCCGTACCAGCATCAAGTATAAGCTTGCCGTTGCCCTTAATTCTGCTGCTATTAACTAGTTGATAATCGATATCAAAGTCAAAGCCAGCCCAACTCTCATTTTCTATTTGTGCGCTAAAGCCTGTGGTGCGGGTGCGTAACTGGCCGCTAGAAGCTTGTGGTTTAAGTTCTGTCCACTGCAGTTCCGTATTAGCCGCAAACAGTCCCATAGGCTGAATCTCGGCATTGCGTAAAGTCGCCTTTCCAGTAGTAGATAGTTGTTCGGTGGACAAAGATACTTGGGCTTTGATTAAGGTTTTTTCAGCACTTAGCGTGGTGGTCTCATTATCTGTAAATATACTGGCTTGTAGGTCTCCTAATTGAGCCTCGAAAGCTAGTGGTTCAGTTGCGTTAAGACTAGAGTCGGCAAGTTGTATTTTGCCCTGAGTTGTAAGGATAATAGTATTTGCCTGTAATTTTAAGTCAGCACCCGTATAAACGAATGAGCTTTCCTGTCTCCACTCTAGCTTGAAGGCAGCGCTGGCGATAATAGAATCCGGATCAAGAAGCTGATTTATCTCTGCTTCAATCTCAGTTAAAGGCAGCTGTATAGAGCTGCTTGTAGTGCCAATATTCAAATCCACATCCCCAGAGAACTTGATTGTACGGCTGTTATCTTTCGGTAATAAGAGCTTACTGTGGGTTGACAAACCAACAACAACTGTAGCTTCCATAGTTTCTTCCGGAAACTCCAGTCCAGCTATATTATTTGTAATCCATCTGGGTATTTCTCCGCTGATGTTGTGGTAAGAAATATTTGCTTTACGCAACAACATAGCTGTTAGCCCAGCATCAGTACGGCTTACTTTCAAGCCCATATTTACTTGTAACTCACTGCTAAGAGTAATGGCACTCATCTGTTCTGTATTTAAGGCCAGCGACTCCAGCAAATGCGCGCTCTCACCTGCAAACCTGGCATCAACTGATAGCTTGCCAGTAAGTCCCGTCAAGCGGTTCTTGCTACTGTATGCAAGCGAAGCGTTTAACCAGCCTGCATCTACCAGCCCAGAATCAAACTCTGCTTGTAGTGAGCTGGTGTTAGTTTTCAGTTGCTGCCTAAATTTCAGTCTGAGCCAGGGAGATGTACCGTCTGCACTTACCAGCTTGAGGCTCGCAGCAACTATTTGATTAGCAATTTCCCCTTCTAGAAAACCGTTAACAGGGGTGGTCTCCATAAGTTTAATATCACTACTGAAGTTGTATTTTCCCCCGGGGCTTGCCACCAGTGTAAATTCACTGAGCTGAAGTTGTGCCAAGCGCGCTCCCTCTCCCTCACGCTTTAATTTAATGTTTATTTTAGCAATTGAAACGCTTGGTAACTGTGTAGACGGGGTTAAAACAGGGATTGAAAAGTCTTCAAGTTTGGCTGCGGCTTGTGGCTCTAGCGTAACATCTACAGCCAGCGTATCAGCACTCAATTGTTCGAGCGAGTAGGGAAGTAATAACTGGTTTATTGATAAAGCTAAACCAGAATTGCTGTTAACTCCGCGCAACTTCAAAGTTTTGATTTTGAGCGCACTAAAGCCCGGATATTGGCTCTCTAGTTCTTCAAGTTGCCAGTCGGGCGGTAACTGCCGAGCCACAATCGAACCTAGCCACAATGGTGAGCTTGCATAAATAACAGCTAGCAGAACGCTAAGGATTAAAATTAGTTTAAGTAAAACTCGCATTGCTAAATGGACTTCAGGCTAGAGAATACATTTGCCAAAAGCACTAGCAACCAGTCCTACCGCTCGTTCGGCACTGATATTTGCTTGATCGAGCAAGGGGTTTAGCTCAACCAGGTCCATCGAGGTCATGCGCGCTGAATCGGCACAGTATTCCAGCAATAAATGCGCTTCCCGATACGAAATACCACCAGGCACCAAAGTTCCGGAGCCAGGCATCACGCTAGGATCACAGCCATCGACATCAAAGCTCAAGTGAAAACCTGCGGTGTTGCGATTAACGATTTCCAGTACCTCAGTGGCAACCGCTGCCATGCCGCGCTCATCAATCTCACGCATAGTAAAGGCGCGCACGCCGGATTCGCGAATTATTTTTCGTTCTCTATCATCCAGGTCGCGAATCCCAATCAGGGCCACATTGTCCGCTTTAATCTTGCCGGAAAAGCCCTCAATTCCGGCCAGGTCAGGATCCCCGATTCCGAGTAAATGCGACAACGGCATACCGTGAATATTGCCGCTCGGGCTAGAGGAGGGCACATTCATGTCCCCATGGGCATCAAACCAGATCAGGCCGATGCTTTCGCTCTGCTCGCGATGATGCGCAGCAACCCCGGCTACCGAGCCCATTGCAATTGAATGATCACCGCCTACTACTAACGGAATAGCCCCATCAGCAAGGCTGGCTTTGACTATAGTCGCTAGATTTGCACAAACCGAGAGGATTTCAGCCTTAAAGCGAGCCTCACGCGCATCTGTGTCACGACTTTCCATAGACGGTACCGGAATATCTATCTCTTGCATAACCTGATAACCAGTGCGCTGTAACTCACTCCCAAGCCCAGCAACTCGCATTGCCGATGGTCCCATGTCCGTACCGCGCCTGGATGCGCCTAGATCCATGGGTACACCAATGATTTGTATTTTTTTGTTCGTAGTCACAGCGAGTGGCTCCAAGTAGTTTTGATTTGGTGATTTTAACAGAGGCACTGTTAGTGAAGGTAAATTTAAGCTCCCTGTTGGCAAAAACCAGTAATTGAGGAAGCCTATAGCAGCAGCTTGTGCATTTCTTAATAGATTATGCGTATCGCTATAACTCTAGCCTGTATTTATGGTGACTATAACGGCCCATTCAAATTATAGATTTATTATAGGTATGCAATGTAACTAGATGATAATTTGTGAAATAATAATTTTGATTAAGTATATCTAACGACAATCATATAGGCGCACATGGGTGCCAGGCGGAATTTCTTTACGGCTTTCTGCTAAGCCGCAGCGAAAGCTTAAGCACTGCAACCTTAAGCTGGATATTCCTAAATAACATCTATTATTTAACATAATATATATTATACGCATATACAAATACGCTTGTGCAGGCGCTATCTGGTGTTAATTTAGCCTTTCCACCCTTTCAGTGCGCTTAATTTTGCAGACACCAGCACTCCAGACGATTATCATAGGCATCTGCATTTACTGGAATTACAAGATATGTCACACAGAACCGATCATTTAGAAGCCACAGGGCCGCTCACAAAGATCCTGAACAAGCTGCGTTACAAAGAAATTTACCGTCAGGGTCTGGGAATTATTTTATTGATGGTATTCGCCTACTTTGCAATGCCAGCGCAACCCTGGGCCGCTATTGGCATAATTATGGTCGTAATTGGTGGCCTGATTCGCTTCTGGGCTGCCGGGATGGTGATTAAGAACAAGATTTTAGCAACATCAGGACCTTATGCCTGGGCCAGACATCCGCTTTATGTTGGTAACATATTGATTATGTTTGGAATGGTAGTAATTTGCCTAAATTGGTGGATATTCTTAACTACAGTATTATTCTTCTGGTTTTTCTATCCGCCAACTATCCAATACGAGGACCGTAAACTAGCCAAGCTGTTTGGTGATGAGTGGAGTAAATGGGCCTCAAGGGTGCCTGCGCTGCTGCCCCGCTTTAGTCCTTACCCGAATGCCAGCGACGATAGCTGGGAGCTTAAGCGTGCAGTTGGTCGTAATGGAGAGCTATATATCCTGTTGTGGGTCGCAGCTAGCGTGGTGGTGGCACTATATTTTTAACCTGAATTTGCGCCTAATGCTGATGCGTACCCGTTGAATCAACGGTACCGTCATTTGCAGCATGCCCAGAATGAAAGTAAGCCCACCCGGCAATCCATAAGGCAAATAGCATCATTGCCACACCGATTATTTTGCGTGCGTGCAAGGAAGATTTAAGTTGCGAAATTAGCGGAGCGACTACCCCCAAAGATGCCAGTGCCGGTAAGGTTCCCAGCCCGAAGGCCAGCATAATCAGGGCCGCCGGCACTGGTGAGCCGCTGGCGGCAGCAGTTAATAAAACGGTATAAACCAAGCCACATGGTAGCCAACCCCAGAGCATTCCATAGCGCAGGACCCTCCAGCTTTCATTACCACCAACAGCAGCCTTGGACTTAGCGGCTTTGGGCTTGATAAGTTGCCACAGTTTGTTGCCACAGCGCTCCAACCAGCTGAGATAGGATTTATTAGTAAAATATTGCAAACCGATAAGAAAAATCATTAAAGCGGTTAACAGACGCAGGAAAAAGCCCCATTGTTGAAACTCAAGTATCTGTCCTGCGGCAGCGGTAATAGTACCCACCACCAGACCCAAAAAGGTATAGCTTAGAATTCTGCCGGCATTAAACAATAACGCCTTACGCACGGCGGCTCTGGGCCGCCTACCCCCCTGCCCTGTACTATCGCTACCCATAGCAGCGGCAATTCCACCACACATACCAAAACAATGAAGGCTACCTAAAAGACCCACCATAAAAACAGCTAGTAATGTGGCCACAAGGCTCATAAGTCTTTGTCTTCGACATCACCTGTTCGTTCGTTAGCTTTGGGGAGTGGTTGGTCTTCATCCATTATTACGCTCATAGCCGGGCCATCCAGATCTTCAAACTGGCCGCTTCGCAAAGCCCAAATAAATATACCCACCGCCAGGACCATTAAAACCAACGCCAAGGGAATCATAAAATATAAACTACTCATAGCTCTCTACTTATTAAGAAAATCATCACGCCAAATATTGTTGCTGGCCAGAATTCATACTTGAACTACCGGGCCAGTCTGCTAGCATTAATAACCACCACCAGAGAACTTAAAGACATACCAATAACTGCCATCCACGGTGATAATACACCGCTAACAGCTAACGGCACAGCTAGTAAATTATAAAGCAGTGAGAACCCCAGGTTTTGTCGGATAACACGCTGGCAACGCTTGGCTATTTCCAGTGCCTCAGGAACTACTGCCAGTGAATTAATGGTGACGATAAAATCTGCACTACTTTTCGCCAGGTGGGTTGCCGAATTCATTGCCATTGATACATTAGCGCCTGCCAGTACCGGGGCATCATTAATCCCATCGCCAACCATTAGCACAGCCTCTCCTTGTTGTTGATAACCACGGATAAGCTCAAGTTTTTGTGCAGGCAGTTGCCGTGCATGCCACTGCGTTATATCTAATTGCCCGGCAACTCGCGCTACTTCCGCAGCAGAGTCCCCAGAGACAATACTTACTTGCAAACTCTGTTGGTGCAATTTTCCGATTACAGTTTTTGCTTCTTCCCGAGTCGTGTCAGTCAGCTTTAGACTGGCAATTAAGCCATTCTTATCAGCAAGATAAATGATGATCCCCTGCCCCGCCATTGCCATAGTTCCTTGCAGGGATTTAAGTTGCTGGGCAAAGTCCAGTTTTCCAAGACGATATACCTGACCTGTAATATGCCCTTCAATACCTTCACCAGGATAGACTTTAATCTTTTCAGGTTGGTAACCAGCGTCATCCAAACCTGCGAAGGCACTTGCCAGTGGATGCTCAGACTTACGCTCTAAGGCAGTCGCAAGCTTGCTGATTTCAGCGCTCGACCAATCCGCGCGCAAGCTCTGAATATCCTCTAATTGTATCTGCCCACGGGTAAGGGTTCCGGTTTTGTCAAAAACCACTCGCTGGATATTCGCCAACACTTCAATAGCATTGGCTTTAACTATCACCAACCCGGCTTTCATCAACCGCTTACTAGCCGCAGCCAGAGTTGCCGGAGTCGCCAGCGACAAAGCACAGGGGCAAGTAACCACCAAGGTGGCAAGGGCTATTTCAAAGGCTTTGGAGGGATCAATATAACGCCATACCAACCAGGCGCTTATAGTAACCATTAAAACTGCGGTCACAAACCAACTGGCAATCTTGTCCGCCTGTTCTGCTACTGCCGGTCGGTGTAACTGGGCTTCTAATAAGGTGCGGCCTAAAGTGCTAATCGCTGTAGCCTCACCACAGGCTGTGGCTTTGATGCTGATGGGGTCGCCTAAATTAATACTGCCAGCTAGAACTTCACTTCCAACTGCTACTTCGGTGGGCAAGGATTCGCCAGAAAGGAAAGACTCATCTAGCTGACTTTTTCCTGCTACTACTTCACCATCTACTGGAATAGTTTGCCCCTTGGGTATCATTATCAAATCGCCGGCAACTAAGTCAGCTATAGGTACTGCAGCGGTAATGCTGCCAGTGCCAGCAGAATCCAGGCGGTAGGCAATTTCCGGGAGCAAACGAGCCAAAGCATTGCTCAGGCTGGCGGTTTTCCGGCGCAGACTGAACTCCACAAATCTGGCCAGCAGTAGCAAGAACACAAACATTACTACCGAATCGAAATACAAAGCCCCTTCGCCACGCAGATAGTTATAGATACTAGCGGACCAGGCCAGTAGCAATGCTAGTGCTACCGGAACATCCATTCCCGGCTTGCGTAATTTCAGCGAGCGATAGGCGCCGATAAAAAATGTTTGTCCGGAGAAAAACACCACTGGGGTGGCTACCAGCAATGAGATACCTTCCAGAAAACGCCGCATATCAGCCGAAATGCCTGCAAAATCTCCTGCGTACAAGCCAACCGCATAAGTCATTACCTGCATCATGCCAAGCCCGGCGACCAATAATCTAATCAACGCTTTGTTGCGCTGTTTGCGTAAATTATCCAGGCCACTATCGGCATTCATCATGTGTGGCTCATAACCAAGCATTTGCATAGTGCCCATAATTTTGCTTAGTTTGATGCTTTCCGGAGACCATAGGATTCGGGCAAAGCCTGAGGCGAGATCAATTTGCACCTCGGTTACCCCTTTATTCCTCAATAGCGCTGTTCGCAACAACCAAATGCAGGCGGCGCAATGCATGCCCTCAATAAGAATCCCAAGGCTGCGCTGATTATCAGCCTTTTTCTCTCCCCAGTACTGTTCGCGCTGATCAAAGGCTTGCCAGTCCTTGCTGCGCTGTAAAGAGCCCTCATCGACACGCTTGGAGTTGCTGTCACGATGGCGATAGAACTGCCCTAGCTGTCCTTCTTCGATAAATTCAGCCACAGCCTTGCAGCCGTTGCAGCAAACCGGAAATTCGGTAGTATTAATCGTTACTGTAAGATCAACTTCCGGAGCTAGGCTTTCTCCGCAGTGAAAACAACTTTGGTTTGAATTTCTCACCCGCTCGAATAACTATTCAGGCTTGTCCTGATCAGTGGACTCTTCAATCTCAGGACCAGGATCAGCATACGCGGATGGGTTAGCTCGCAGTTCAGATCTGATTTGATCATATTCTTCTTCATCGACAACCAGATAGACTGGGTTTTTAAGCGCAATAATCAATAGGCTAATCCCGGCAACTACAGAAATCGCAGGGATAGAAAATACAAACCACGGCCAAAATTGTTTATACCATGGAGTAATGTCAGTGTCTTCAGTGCGCATAGTGATTTTACTCAAGAGTCCTTAGTCGGCAAGAAAAATCTTGCCTGAGATAAAACTTTAATTGATTCATTATCTTTAGCAGTTATTATTAAGTTAATAGTGCGCCCGCCCTCGCCTGCTGAGCGTTGAGCGCGCACTCGCAATACAAACTTAACACTAGATTCAGCTGGCATGTAAAAGCGTTTATTAAGGTCAAATTCAACAGTTTCGAGCTCGCTTATTTGCAAGTCAAACTCATGTGCCTCACGGTCCATGTTAACCATTGCCAGAGTATAAACATTCTCAATCCGGCCGTCTGTCAACTCACGGTACAGAGCATTGCGATCCCTGACCAGCTCAGCTCTAACCGGAGTGCGTGAAGCCAACCCATAGATCCAGCCACCAATTATAGCTGCCAGAAGCACTGCATATATGACCATTCGTGGACGAAACAGGCGACTGGGTTTGTCTTCAGCGCTGTTCTCTGTGGTGTATTTTATCAGCCCAAGCTCATAACCCATCCGCTCCATCACCTGGTCACAGACATCGACACAAGCGGCGCAGGCAATACACTCATATTGCAGACCGTTGCGGATGTCAATCCCGGTTGGACAAACTTGTACGCATAGGGTGCAGTCTATACATGCACCCAAGCCTTTCTCTTCCGGATTTTCAGAGCGCTTACGGGCACCACGAGGCTCGCCACGCTGGGAGTCATACGCAATTACTAATGTATCGTTATCAAACATAGCGCTTTGGAAACGAGCATACGGACACATATATTTACATACCTGCTCGCGCAGAAAGCCTGCGTTACCGTAAGTTGCAAGTCCGTAAAATAGAATCCAGAATGATTCCCATGGGCCAGCTTGCCAGCTAATTATTTTCCCCCAGAGTTCGATAATAGGAGTGAAATAACCAACAAATGTAAACCCGGTAAATAGCGCTAACACTATCCACAAAAACTGTTTAAGTGTCTTGCGCCACAGCTTGTTGCTATTCCAGACCGAGCTGTCTAGTTTCTGGCGTTTATTTCTATCACCCTCAATTAGGCGCTCTATCTTCATGAACAATAGCGTCCAGACAGTTTGCGGGCAGGCAAAGCCACACCATAATCGTCCAGCTAAAGCGGTAACGAAAAACAATAACAATCCAGCAATAATCAATAGTATTGCCAGGTAGATAAAATCTTGCGGGAACAGCGTAATGTCGAATATATGGAAGCGTCTGGTTGGCAAGTCAAAGAGTATTGACTGGTGTCCTCGCCATTGTATCCACGGCAACAGGTAGTACAATCCTAGCAAAACCCACATAGCCAAATTACGCAGGCTCTGAAACTTACCGCTTACCTTGCGTGCGTATACCTTTGGCTCTTTTTGAAACAGCCGACCATCGGAGTTATCTTGCTTGGTCATTTTTTACGACTTTACCATCGCGCAGGTCAAGAATCTGGTCGCCTTCGTCACGGGTAACAGTAACTGGGCGCGTACCGTCATTACCTGTAGCGTAACCTTTAAGGGGGCCGCTACGCAGCATAAATACCGTTAAAGCAGCGGAGGTAAAGGTGATTAACCAGAGAAAACCAAAGCCCAGTGTGTAGCCCCACTTCCTACCCAAATCCCAGTTGCTAGTCCAGGCGTTAGTCATCGCCTGAGGGTCAAGCAGGCCAAATATAATAAGGCTGCCTAGGCAGGCGGAAAGAAATGAAATCCAGACAGTTATGCCTAAGTCCCGGCGCGCTGAAGTCCAGCGCCCAGGA
>JAJRYF010000039.1 GCA_024275935.1 Gammaproteobacteria bacterium
AGCACCAACTCTACACTGCCACGGTGACCGGTCATGGTGTGGAATATTTCAGGGTCAAGCGAATCAAGACTAACAGTAACCCGCGCCAATCCTGCCTGCTTCAGGCTCTGCGCATAACGCCCCAACAGTGAGCCATTGGTACTTAAAGCTACATCTTTAACTCCGGGCAAGTCAGATAAACTGGCAATCAATTCATACAGATTTTTACGCAATAACGGCTCACCACCTGTAATTCGCAGCTTATACACTCCAAACTTGGCAAAGATACCTGCTAAGCGAGTAATTTCTGAGAAGCGCAGGCGAGTGGGCGAATCAAGAAAATTCAGGTCTGGCTCGGGAGCATCTTCAGGCATACAGTAAGGACAGCGAAAATTACAGCGATCCATTACCGAAATCCGCAAATCCCGCAGAGGACGCCCGAAATAATCCAACAATTCCCAGTCCTGCGTGTTCATACAAACCCGCCCCATGAGTAGTAGCTGGCCAAATAGCCTGCAGGAAAATGCTGCTGATTTGCGGGCAAAACCACAATCCCGTCGCTGCCGGCAAGGCTGGCAAAATCACCCGAGGTATTTGTAATCTTTGGAACCGCTAGCAGTTCACCATTAGCACCTGCCACCAGCCTAACCGCCAGCAACCAACCCATAACTGAATTGGAATCGATAGCTTCTGCAAGCGGATATCTGGGTGCTAGCTGGGCGCTCAATCCACGCATTTTATCTATCCCAGGAATCAAATATCGGGCGGTACAAGCGAGCACCGAGACCGGGTTTCCCGGCAATGCGAATACTGGCTTGCCATTGGCTGCAACACCAAACCAGAATGGTTTCCCGGGGCGCTGTGCAACCCCGTAAAAAACCCTACTAACCCCCAAGTCTGCTAACAGGCCCGGGATAAAATCAAATTTACCCTTACTAACCCCGCCACAAACAACCAAAAAATCATGTTCAGCCAGAACTTTCTCAATTTGCTTGGCAACTACAAGCTGATCATCAACCAGCGGGTAGCAATATGCGCTTATATCCCCGCGAGCCTCCAAAGCAGCGGCCACCGCCACATCATTAGAACGCCGAATCTGGTGTGCGGCAATGCTTTCACCTGCTTGAATCAATTCATCACCCAAGGAAATAACACCAGCACTTAACTCTGGGCTTACCGAGACTTCTGCCATTCCGGCTGAAGCAATTATTGCCACTTCAGGCGCACGGATAAGAACCCCCGGCTCCAGCAACACCTTGCCCTGTAGGTAGTCTGACCCTTGCTTGTGGATATATTGCCCGGCAGTAGGCTTCAAGCCTTGCTCCAAAGAGGCATGGCCAGCCGTAATAGTAATTCTTTCCACCGGAATAACCGTATCACAGCCGCCCGGCAATACCGCCCCGGTCATGATTTCGATACAGCTTGAACTATCGGCTAGTTGCCGCGGAGGTTCACCAGCTGCCTGAGTGCCAGCAATCACAAACTTACTCACCCCGGCAGCAATAGCAGCACTGTTAATAGCGATACCATCCATCATCACCCGATCAAATGGTGGCTGCTGGCGCTCAGCAATTACTGGCTCGCGCAACACCCTTCCGGCACATCTGGGCAACGGCATTTGACAGGGCAAGCTTTGCTTAAGAGATTCGCAAATAAGCTTCTCTGCTTGGTCAATACTAATTAATTCTTGTTTTTTTTTCATAAATTGCTAGCTTTTATGCGGACCGCTCGATCAATAGTGTTGATTATAAAACTATAATCATGAGATTGCTAAAACTACAGTTGTATACCACAGGGTGATTCCCGATGAGCAATAAAATCTGGTAGTATAATTTTGTAACTGCTTTTACTGACTTGCTTAATAAGAGGACATACCATGAATTCAAAGTTTCAAATCACTTTAGCACTAGTGTTTGTTGCCAGTAGTCTAATGCTAACTGCTTGTAGCAGTGTACCTTTTGAACCTAGCATCAGCGAAGGCAAGTTTCGCTTTGAAAACTTCAGAAGAATCAATAAAACCAGAACTGATGAATATGTAACCTTGATGTGCTTGAATAACAAGCCAACCGGCTGGCAAGAACCAATGCAATTTGAGGCCGGAGAGCAAATAATTTGGGTGCATGCAAGAACTTATCAAGAAGGCATCGAAAACAGTAAGTTGGAAGCTTTTCTACGCTTTGATATAAACTTGGAAGCGGATAAGTCGTATATGCTCAATCGGCTCGCCGCCGATGGTGACATTATGACTATCTGGATCCAGGAAGTAAAAACCGGGATAAGTGCATCAGAAAAAGTCACAGTCCAGTTAGAGCGCCCAGCTATTTACGAGCATAACTTGCGTGACACCCAATGTGCTGCTGGAACTATTTGATTTTTGGCAAGTAAACCTTGAGCCTTTAGTAAGATAGCCAGTGCGTCAACCTGCACCGGGATCAGTTGATCTCGGTGCGTACATCTATCAGTTCCGGAAAAAATGTTAATTCCAGAGCTTTCCTGAGAAAATTCACACCACTAGAACCACCGGTCCCCTTTTTAAAGCCAATAATGCGTTCCACTGTTTTCATATGCCGAAAACGCCATAATTGGAATGATTCTTCCATATCGACTAATTTCTCGCACAGGTCATACTCTACCCAGTATTTATTTGGGTGCTGATAGATGTTTTTAAATACCTGGATTAGTCTAGGGTCATGTGCGTGCGGCTCTGACCAGTCACGCTTGGCATATTCGACTGGTAGCTCATGCCCGCTTCTAAGCAGGTAGCTCAAAAATGAGTCATATACGCTGGGGCTATTTAAGACTTTCTCCAGAGCGGCGTATTTTTCCTGGTCGTAGCTAAATACCTTCAGCATTGCCGCATTCTTGTTGCCTAGCAAAAACTCGACTTGCCTGTACAGCAACGACTGGAATCCAGATGCATTTCCCAGCACATTACGAAACTGCACATATTCTGTAGGGGTAAGGGTTTCCAGTACCGCCCATTGTTCAAATAGTTGTCGCTGGATTTGTTTAACTCGTGAAAAGATCTTCAAGCACGGGCCAGGGTTGTCAGCTTGCAGGTGTGCAGATGCTGCGCTTAATTCATGCACAATCAGCTTCATCCATAACTCGGCGGTCTGGTGCATGATTATAAACAGCATCTCATCATGATGCTGCGGCGAGCTTAATGGTTTTTGTGTGTTTAATAGCTCATCCAGACACAAATACTCGCCATAAGTCTTGCGCTTGTGTAAATCGGTATGAATTGTGTCCTCAAGGGCTCTTTTGTTCTCAAGTTCCGCCATATCAGCTCCAAAATAAATTTCAGCAATCCGAGTTTCAAGTGAAAGCGGCTATGGCGTGCAACATATTAGCCCTGGGAGGAAACTCTGAATTTACAGTTTTTCAACTACAAGTTTAACCTGAGAGTGATACCAGAGTATAATATGTTGTTCGCTGGGGCTGCCACTAATAATATATTGCCGCCATTACCTCGACTGAGGCCAGCTTGGCTATTTACACAGGATTAACACTAATGTCGGCAACGGTTGCTTCATATTCAGTAAGTTATCATCAATTCCTCGATCGAGAAGGCCGTTTAATCGGTGATCAGGCCCCTGCTCTAGCTAAAGATTACCAGCAGCTAATCTCATTATATGAACTTATGGTAGAAACCCGCACCTTTGATCGCAAAGCTGTGGCGCTGCAAAGAACCGGTCAGTTAGGCACTTATGCTTCCTGCCTTGGTCACGAAGCCGCCCATATTGGTATCGGTTCAGCTATGCGTGCGGAAGATTGCTTCGCCCCAATGTACCGTGAATACGGCGCTCAGTTTTATCGTGGTGTGAAAATGTCTGAAGTTTTGCTCTATTGGGGCGGCGACGAGCGCGGTAACAATTTTTCCGGTCCCACCCACGATTTCGCCTGGTGTGTACCTATAGCAACCCAATATTTACATGCAGCAGGTGCTGCTTTGGCGTTTAAACTTCGTGGTGAGAAACGCGTAGCCGTTACCGTAGTTGGTGATGGTGGCAGCTCTAAAGGCGATGTGATGGAAGCCATGAATGCTGCCAGTGCTTATGACCTACCATTGGTAATGGTAATTGTGAATAACCAATGGGCAATATCAGTGCCCCGTTCGAAACAAAACAAAGCTAAAACTCTGGCTCAAAAGGGTATCGCCGCTGGTCTTCCAAGTATTCAGGTTGATGGCAATGATATTATTGCCACCCGCTGGGCGATGGAAAAAGCTATCGAAAACGCCCGCAAAGGCGAAGGTGCAACCGTGATTGAGATGATCACCTATCGCCTCTCTGATCACACCACTGCCGACGATGCCAGCCGCTATCGTGACCCTGCAGATGTAGAAGAGGCCTGGAAGTCCGAGCCAATCTCCCGTCTACGGGCTTATCTGGAAGCCGAAGGTGTCTGGAATGAGAGTGAGCAGGCACGCCTGGATAAACAAGCCGCTGAAAAAGTAGAAGCAGCAGTCAAAGAATACCTGGGCACTCCAACCCCAACTATTGAATCAATGTTTGATTATATGTACGCGCAAATCCCACACGACTTACAGGCACAAAAAGAAGCTGCCCTGAAGGATGCTGAATAATGGCTAAAGTTGCATTGGTAGAAGCTGTATCCATGGCAATGGCACATGCCTTGCGCGAGGATGAAGCAGTTGTAGTAATGGGCGAAGATGTGGGCATTAACGGCGGGGTTTTTCGAGCCACCGCTGGCCTGCAACAAGAATTCGGCGACCAACGAGTAATCGATACCCCCCTGGCCGAAGTAATGATAGCCGGGATGGCTGTAGGCATGGCGGCACAGGGAATGAAGCCGGTAATCGAGGCTCAATTTATGGGTTTTGTTTACGCCATGGTCGACCATATCATTTCCCACGCTGGACGAATGCGGCACCGTACCCGTGGCCGCTTGAGTTGCCCAATGGTGTTACGCATGCCCTTTGGCGGCGGTATTCACGCCCCGGAGCATCATTCTGAATCGACTGAGGCTATGTTTGCGCATATGCCTGGTATTCGGGTAGTTATTCCCTCCTCCCCCAGCCGGGCTTATGGCCTGTTGTTGGCGGCAATTCGGGATCCAGACCCGGTAGTTTTTCTAGAACCAAAGAGAATCTATCGCTGGGGCAAAGAAGAAGTGCCTGATGATGGCGAAGAATTACCACTGGATGTCTGCTTTGTATTACGCGATGGTAGTGATGTAACCCTGGTTACCTGGGGTGCGATGGTAAAAGAAACCCTGGAAGCGGCTGACAAATTGGCAAGCGAGGGGATCAGTGCTGAAGTTATCGATGTGGCTACTATTAGCCCGCTCGATATGGATACAATCATTGAATCGGTAGAAAAAACCGGACGCTGCGTGATAGTTTCCGAAGCCCCCCGTAACTGCGGCGTGGCAGCGGAGATCGCCGCCAACCTAGCCGATGCCGGGCTTTATAATTTGCACGCCCCGGTTAAGCGCGTAACTGGTTACGACACAGTTATGCCGTTATACCGGATGGAAATGAAATATATGCCCAGCGTGAAACGCATACTGGGCGCTGTAAATGAAATTTTAGAGGTTTCCTGAATGAAGATTTTCAAATTACCCGATCTCGCTGAAGGTTTACCCGATGCAGAAATAGTTGAATGGCTGGTAGCCGAAGGCGATGCAGTCAAAGAAGACCAACCATTGGTCTCAATGGAAACTGCCAAAGCCGTAGTTGAAGTCCCCAGCCCATACACTGGCAAGGTGGTTAAATTTTTCGGCCAGGCAGGTGATGTAATTATTACTCACGATCCATTGGCAGGTTTTGAGGTAGACGGCGAGGAACATAATGATCCTGAACCTGAAGAAGCTGCACCTGCTGAAGAGTCTGCTGCCGACTCGGGCACAGTAGTTGGCGAAATGGAAACCAGCAATCGTCTAGTTAGCGATGCTACCGCCGTGATTGGTGGGGTTAAGGTAACTCCGGCAGTGCGAGCTTTAGCGCGCAAGCTAAAAGTCGACTTATCTCAGGTCAGTTCTAGCGGTAAAGACGGCGTAGTTACAGCTAAAGATGTAAAAACCTATGCTGCATCTCCAGCCGCTAAACGCGTCCCAGTAGCTGTAGCCAAACCCGCAGCGCGTGCGCCCCAAGCGCCACGAGTTGAGGCCACCGGCGAATGGGAAGCTATTCGCGGAACCCGCAGAACCATGGCCCGAATCATGTCCGCCGCCCACGCCCAGGTAGTGCCTACTACACTGATGGATGATGCCGATATCCACGCTTGGGACAAAGGCCAGGATATTACCGTACGCCTATTACGCAGCTTAAAGGCTAGTGCCCAAGCCGAGCCGGGTATAAATGCCTGGTATGACGGCGAGCAAAATCTACGGATGCTGCATAAAGGACTGGATGTAGGCATGGCAGTTGATACCGCCGATGGCTTATTCGTAGCCGCACTACGAGATGTACATATTAAATCCCCAGTTGAAATACGCGAAGACATCAACCGCTTACGCGACAATGTATTAAACCGCAGCATTCCCCCAGAGGATCTAAAAGATTACACTATCGTGCTTTCCAACTTCGGTGTATTCGCTGGCCGCTACGCAACCCCGGTAGTAACCCCGCCGTGTGTTGCTATAGTTGCTGCAGGCAAGTTGCGCAATGAAGTAGTCGCAGTATTAGGCGGCTTTGAAGTCCACCGCACGATACCCCTATCGCTAACATTTGATCACCGCGCCAGCACCGGCGGAGAAGCCGCTCGTTTTCTTAAGGCAATGATTGAGGATTTAGCCCTATCCCAGTAGGCAGCCGTCAAGCGCACACCACAACCAACACACCCTTGTATCTTCCACGGCATTCTGTTTAGCTAACCGAGTGCTAGGGAGTGTCAAGCGAAGCGGACGCACCGGAACTTAACATATAGGCAGATGTCTCAGACCCACTTGGATGTCGCACCGTGCACTCAACTTTTTAAAGTTAAATAAACAACAGGAATCATCAATGTCTACACGCCTACTTTGCATGTTTTTACTAGTCAGCAGCACAATAATATTCAGTCACAATTTACTTGCTGCCCAAGACAGTACGCCCACTGAAGTTGTTTTTATTAATGAGTTGCCAACTGAAGGTAATTTAGTACTGGGCGTCTTTGCGGGTGGCGAGTTAGGCCCATTAGGTACACAAATTGATCAGCAAACTGAAGGTGGCTTGCTACATGCCATTGAGGTTACTGGGTTTGAAGCTAAAATAAATACCAAGCAATTAATTACTGCGCCTAAAGCTTCAGGTTTGGCACAAATATTATTGATTGGTTTAGGTGAAAAAACGGATAAACATTCAGACTTAGACTGGCAAGAATTGGGTGGTAATACTGCTCAAGCAGCGATTAAAGCCTTCAAAACTGTGCCAGCTATGGCATTTGATGTTAGCGGCAACGAAGCCATCGCGCAAATCGCTTTCGGGGCTAAATTAGGCAGTTATTATTTCGACAAATACTATACCGATACTGAACGCCACAAATACCAAGACAGCATTACAATAATCACTGCTGAACTTAAAACGACTGAAGACCATTACCAACAAGAGCTAGAGCCTGTTGCCAACGCCATTTGGTACACCCGTGATATTTCCAACGAACCGGCCAATGTTATTTATCCTGCCAGTTTCGTTGCTCGCTGGAAACAACATTTCAAAGGCATGGATAACATCAAAATCAGAACTCTTGATGAACAAGATATGTTGGATAAAAACATGGGGGCCATTTATGGCGTCGGCCGTGGTAGCAAGCGTCCGCCAAGAATGATGATTGTAGAGTATATGCATGGCATTGCCGGCGAGGCACCGATTGTACTAGTTGGCAAAGGCATCACTTTTGATACTGGCGGCATTAGCTTAAAGAATCCTGACAATATGTGGAACATGAAATTTGATATGTCGGGCGCAGCCAGCGTTATGGGTACTGTGTACGCCCTGGCAGGTCGCGGCGCTGAAGTTAATGTAGTCGCAATCGCAGCATTGGCAGAAAACATGCCGGGTGGCAATGCACAGCGCCCTGGCGATGTAGTTACTTCGATGTCTGGCAAAACCATTCAAATTCGTTCCACCGATGCCGAAGGCAGGCTGGTATTGGCTGACGGAAACTACTATGGCGATACCACTTACAACCCCGCTTTACTGGTTAATATAGCCACCTTAACCGGTTCCGCCAGTCGCGCCCTGGGTAAAGATTACGCCGCCATGTTTTCACGCCATGATGAATTGGCAGCTCAATTTTTTGAGATGGGTAACAAAACTGGTGATAAGGTGTGGCAACTGCCGTTGAACGACAATCACTTCAAAGCCATTGAAGCCACTTACGCTGATGTGATGAATTCAGGCCCAGACGCACCCGGCGCCAGTGCAGGTGCAGCCTTCCTCGCCACCTTCATTCGTGAAGACACGCCATGGGTTCATTTAGATATTGCAGGTGTAAGCCGCAACGATAAAGCCAGCCCAATCAAAGCCTCAGCGGGTTCCACTGCCTTTGGTGTTCGTTTATTGAACGGTTATATCAAGGCGCACTTTGAAGGGAAGCCTTAAAACCTGTGGGAAAGCCGTGTGCTTACTCAGAGTCTATTTAGTATTAGCTGAGCAGGTATATTTAGAAAAGTGCTGGTCTAGCTCCTCTAGCAGGCTTAA
>JAJRYF010000040.1 GCA_024275935.1 Gammaproteobacteria bacterium
AAACATAATAACGACGCTAAATAAGGACACTGCTTACACAGTAAGATAGCAAATTCCTATATAAAATATATTTGCTTTTTCATATAGATAGGCATACTATCTAACAAACATCATGAAGATGACTGCATAACACTAATAATATAAATGCAGCGGGAGTGTACCAAATGCTATGGAAAGTCAGGGTACTAGATCAAACCTTATTCACTGATTGTATCAGCAAAAAGAAGTTACAAAATTACCTGGAAAATAATATGGGTATAGCTACTGCGGTAGTTGAAATTCAGTCACTGCGCTTAAGTAAAATTGATAGCAACTGGCTGAGCCCAGAAGTGATGGTGAATGTCGACCAGCGCTGTCAAGCCAAGGCTGTTTCCGCCCGGTTTTAATTTCAGCAGACTGTGTTTATGGATAAACATAGATCTCACAAGAGCGCAGGGACGCGCTCTGCTTTACTCAGAATAAGGCAGAGACTCCTTCCTTAACCACACTTGGAATACCCGCAAGACAAACAAGTTGCGCAGTTATCCATTACCACCACCGCTTTGGTATGGCACTTATTACATAAGGTAGCGGAAACGGGATAACCAGTATCTGACTCCTCATCGTTCGCAGGCTTTATAGGCTCAACTGTTTTATTTTCCATCGCCTCAGCCTCGACTAGCTTTTGATTCAACATTAACTGTTGCTGCTCAGATAATTCCTCAGGCACAATCAAGCCGATTTTTATCAGGTGATGCTCAACCACACCACCAATATCGGCAATGATAGAAGGCACAAACTTGCCACCGGGCTTAAAGTAACCACCCTTAGGGTCAAAAACCGCCTGTAGCTCTTCAGCCAGAAAAGTAACATCACCGCCTTTGCGAAAAACCGCCGACATCAGACGAGTCAGCGCCACAATCCACTGAAAGTGATCCATGTTCTTGGAGTTAATGAAAATCTCAAATGGGCGCCGCTGTTCGTGGTCGGTGCCCCGATTGAGAACAATGTCATTAATGGTGACATACATAGCGTGATCATCCATTGGGGTCTTTATTTTATAGGTAGATCCTTCCAGCGAGTCGAAACCCTCTGGGCGCTGTATCGCTTCAGTCATTCGAATAATGTTATCGGAAGACTTCTCAACCCGGGTTTTCTTCTCCGTTGCCTGCTTCTTCTCAGAGAGCACTTCAAAGTCTACAATTTTGCCTTCAATTCTTACTGTCATTTTGATCTCCAGGCATTAGCGCCTGTATATTTCTGATATTAATACTGGGATTGTCTGTCTACGACCTAGAACTTGCCGTAATAACCCTCTTTCAAGGCATCAAACAAGTTTGCGGCAGAGTGTCTTTCACCATCATAATCAATTTCTTCGTTACCTTTAACCTCTACTACCTGACCATCGTCCAATACAAACCGATAAGTGGTGTTTTCGAGGTCTTCCTCTTTCACCAACACGCCCTGGAAAACCTCGGGGTTAAAGCGGAATGTAGTACAGCCTTTAAGGCCCTTCTTCCAGGCGTACATATAAATGTCTTTGAAGTCCTCGAACGGATAATCTGTAGGTACATTGGCAGTTTTTGAAATAGATGAATCTATCCATTTTTGTGCGGCCGCCTGAATATCAACATGTTCATTCGGGCTGACCTCATCTGCACTGATAAAATACTCTGGCAATTGCTCATCAGCACTTTTAGCTACTGGCATTGCCTTGGAATTTATTAGTTCCCGGTAGGCTAATAATTCATAGCTATAAACTTCGACCTTTTCTTTGGTTTTGCGACCCTCACGGATAATATTGCGTGAGTAGTGATGGGCAAAACTTGGCTCAATACCATTAGATACATTATTTGCCAGCGACAAGGAAATAGTGCCGGTTGGAGCAATCGATGTATGGTGGGTATAACGCCCACCCTCCTCCGCCAAATTAGCCACCAGTTCGGGCCGATATTCCGCAACCTTTTGCATATAGCGACTATATCGGGAGTGAAGGATCCTGCCCGGCACCAAATCACCAATTTTATAGCCATCCTCTAGCATTTCCGGACGCTGACGCAGCATTTTTGCGGTTACTACGAATTCTTCGTGCATAACTGGTGCCGGACCTTTTTCACGAGCCAAGTCCAAAGACTCCTCCCAGCCGGAAAGTGCCATTTCGCGCGCAACCTTCTCGGTAAACTCCAGAGATTCAACTGAACCATATTTCATTTGCAACATAGTCAAAGCCGAACCCAGGCCCAGAAAACCCATGCCATGCCGGCGCTTACGAATAATTTCAGCCCGCTGCTTCTCCAGTGGCAAGCCATTAATCTCGACAACATTGTCCAACATACGCGAGAAAATCTTCACCGTTTTATTGTATTCATCCCAGTTAAAACTGGCAGTGTCGGTAAACGGGTTATCTACATACCTGGTCAGGTTGATTGAACCTAACAGGCAGGCACCATAAGGTGGCAACGGCTGCTCTCCGCACGGATTTGTGGCCCGAACATCCTCACAAAACCAGTTATTATTAGTATCATTAATACTGTCGATAAGAATAAAGCCAGGTTCAGCGAAGTCGTAAGTTGAGGACATGATCATATCCCACAGTCGCCGGGCGGGAATTTCCTTGAATATCTTGCAAGCAACCTGACCAGACTCATTAGTGACATAACCTTTACTGGTCGGCCAATCTCGCCAAATAACCTGCTTGCGGTCATTAAGGTCCAGCTCACCGGCTTCCTGCTCGCTTATTGGGAAGACCAGAGGCCAGATTTCTTTTTCTTCAACAGCCTGCATAAACTCGTTTGTTATTAGTAGCGAGCAGTTAAATTGACGCAGGCGGCCATCTTCGCGCTTGGCACGGATAAAATCCATAACATCAGGATGGGCTACTTCAAAGGTTGCCATCTGGGCGCCACGGCGGCCACCGGCTGAAGATACGGTAAAGCACATCTTGTCGTAGATATCCATAAACGACAATGGTCCGGAGGTGTAGGCGCCAGCTCCGGAAACATACGCACCTTTAGGGCGCAGGGTAGAAAACTCATAACCAATACCACAACCGGCTTTTAAGGTCAGACCAGCTTCGTGGACTTTTTCCAAAATACCATTCATGGAATCTTCAACCACACCAGAAACCGTACAGTTGATAGTAGAAGTAGCTGGTTTGTGTGCCAAAGCACCCGCGTTAGAGGTGATTCGGCCAGCAGGGATCGCCCCACGACGCAACGCCCAAAGGAATTCAGATTGCCAATGCTCCTGCTTTTCCTCAGTTAACTCAACTTCTGCCAACGCCCGGGAAACCCGGACAAAGGTATCGTCTACAGTTTGATCGATAATACTGCCATCTTTACTTCTTAGCCGGTACTTTTTATCCCAGATATCCAGTGACGCTACCTGGAGAGGAATCTCTTTATTTTCAGTACCCACAGCTTCAACCCGCACACTGCCCATTAGTATTTCCCTGTAATTATTTGATTATGCTTTATGTTTTGTTATTTTATAGCGACACAACATTTTGTGCTCGCTGACCCTTCCAAGCACAAGATATTGTGTTTGGGTGATAAATAATACGCCTGAACTTAGCCAGTGTCAACGCCAAAAAGAATCAATAACTTAGCTCAACAAGAGTGTAACCATCTGTTTCTATAGATATTTAAATTTGGTTTCTGGACAAACCCACCAAAAAAATAATAAATATTTTTCTGCGACCATTTTTTCTGCATCTGCGTCTTAAATTCGAACCCCCTATTTTAATCAAATATGGTTCAAGTCAACCATAAAACCAAACACAGTAGAGTTTAAATGAAAACCAAACTAAGTTATCTGGCCATACTGGCATTAGCCTTAACACTGAGCGCCGGCGCCGAAACACAAGTACAAGTAAGCGTCATTGATGGCGATTTTGAAGTTGTAGATGCAGATGTCTCACATCTTGCCGTTGGTGAATCAGAGATTATTTATGCTGGTGACAAGGAAATCACCCTAACCCGCACCAATTCTGGTATCGAAGTACTGGTTGATGGCGAAGAGCTAGGCGATAGTACCGCAGGCCTGATGAGAAAATGCGAGATGCAAGCTCATATTGAAACGCATTGTGAAGGTGAAGATTGCGCTGCCGAATCTGAGGCAACAAATATAATGGTAATGAGAAACACTACCGGCTCAGAAGACCTGCAACTTAATTGCTTTAATAGTAGCAGCATGAGCCAACACACTTGGGTTTCTGCCGATGGTAGCGAAGAGCTTATACGCACACTGGAAATCATCCGTAGCGATGAGCAAACACTACATGAAGTTGGCGATACCAAGGCCATCATGATCAAAAAAACTAACGAAGAAGGCTAAATTGGAAAGCTCATGGCCGGGGGTATATCACCCGGCTTTTTTGTGGCTGTCATCTGGGTTACGCCGGGGGTATGATAGCGCATGCTAAACATAATTCTATACCAACCAGAAATACCCCCAAACACTGGCAATATCATCCGCTTATGCGCCAATACCGGGGCCAAACTGCACCTTATTCACCCGCTTGGATTCGACCTAAGTGATAAACAAATGCGCCGGGCCGGGCTGGATTACCATGAATATGCCAGTATTGAGGAGTACAGCAATTGGGAAGAGTTTCAACAGCGACAACCGCAGATGCGCCTTATTGCCCTTTCTACCAAGGGCACGAAAACTTACACCGACTTTAATTTTTCGCAGGGCGATGGCCTGCTCTTTGGCCCGGAAACTCGCGGGCTACCGCAGTCTATTCGGGAGCAATCTGAGCTTGAAGTGCTACGCCTGCCAATGCTTAAGAGTAGCCGCAGCCTGAATCTATCCAATAGTGTTGCGGTGGTTTTGTTTGAGGCTTGGCGGCAGTTAGATTTCTATAACTCAGCCCTGAGCTCAGAGCTGTACCGTTAACTGTTTCAAGCATGAATTCTGAGCGCTCGTCTGAGACCTCCACCCGCAGGGATGCGGGTGAAGAGCCCCCATGGCCCCCTGTGTCAGGATAGTTGTCGCCTCTAATATTTCATTAAGAGGTAGACAATAATGCGTACAATACACAATCAATCATTTAAGAAGCAGGCCGTAGAAAAGGCACTGAATCGGGCACACGGCATAATGCTAAACGAGATAATCAATGAGTTTGGAATAAGCCGTTCAACACTGTATAAATGGATAAGAGATGCTAGAGATAACAAGCTGGAGCGTATTAGGGATGGTGGGATATTGAATTCTCATAATGAAAAAAGACCACAGGATTG
>JAJRYF010000041.1 GCA_024275935.1 Gammaproteobacteria bacterium
CCGGTAAAGGCACCTGCTTCATGGCCGAACAGCTCGGTTTCAAGCAGGGATTCGGTAAGGGCTGCACAATTAAGTTTTACAAACGGGTTTTCCCAGCGCTTGGAAAGGAAATGCAAACGGTCAGCAATTAGCTCTTTACCAGTCCCGCGTTCACCAATAATCAATACCGGTTTATTTAGCGGGGCCAGTTGCGATACCCGATCAAGAACCTCGGTAAATACCGAAGACTGGCCGATCAAATTCTGCGGCTCACGCGCGCTCATTGGAATATTGCCCTAATCATGAAGATAGTTTAAGCGATATGGGCGCAATTTGTCCCGGGCTGTTAGTCATGGGTGTTGATACGCATAATCACGACTCTTGTCTGGATCAGGTATTATTGGTTCAGGGCTAATTCAGGTTAATTGTGTAACATTGGTATATGAACAGTATTAAAATAGGGAAAATAATAGTAATAATCTGGTTTTGGGCTTTGTTATCGCCAGTATGGGCGGTAACTGATGCTGAATTGGTGGCCCAATTACGCGCTGATTATGCAGCCTTGGTAGCTGCTAGAGTGGAGTTCGATCAAGCTGAGAAAAGTCGAAATACCAGCTCTCAGGAGCAAGCCGATTATGCCGACTGGATAAAACAACTAAGCCGTCAGTTCTCTGCTGGCTGCCGTACCCTGGAAAGTGTTCTAGTAAACCCAATACCCGCGGACCTTCCTTGTGCTGAATTTACTTCTGCATATATTCCCCCGGTACAAATTGATCTTGAGTCTGAAACTACAGGCGCTGAAAGAACCACAGCAATGGTAAGCGAATTTGAGGCATCACTTGGAGATTTTGATGAGAAACTACTGCGTGAGCAAGACCGGGTAAAAGCCAATCGGCCACAAACAGGTGCAGACTCTGGTGGCTCCGCTGGCGGTGAAAGTGGAGCAGAAGGCCAGGGCGAGGGTAAGAATGGTTCAGAAGGAGAACAAGGTGAGTCTGGGGAAGGTTCAGAGCAGGGTGAATCAGGTGAAGGCGATGGCCAGCAATCTGGTCAGCAGGGGAGTGATTCCCAGGGCGGTACAGATACTGGTGCAGGCCAACCAGGTGGTGACTCTCAAGGTAGCTCGTCCGGTGGTAATCAGAGCAGCGCACCTGCCGATATTCCAGATGGTAGCGATGATGATATTATTGCAAGACAGTTACGCGAAGCGGCGGAAAAAGAAACCGACCCGGAACTGAAGAAGAAACTTTGGGAAGAGTACCGCCGCTATAAGAACGGAGGATAAATAATTGAGGGAGAATATGCTAAATTTTGGAAGAGTATTGTTGCTACTTGTGACTGTGAGCTTGCTTTCGGCCTGTGCTACCAGTGGTGGTAGTCAGAGAAACCTTAGTCAACCAGTAGCTTTGGAGAGAATTGCTGAGGAATTACCAGAGGCTCAATTATTGGATGTATGGATCGAGCAGTTTGATCCTGGCAAGTTGCCGGAAAAAGAAAAAGATGCGTTAGGTTTAAGTAAAGATATTCGTGAAGCTGAGGCGCGCTATATACCAATCCATCTGCGCGGGGTAATGGAAAAAACCGGCTACTGGGGGGCAATACGGGTGGTTCCATACAATACCGAGGGTGCCGAGCTACTGGTGCGGGGCAAGATTCTGGAATCTAATGGCGAGTCGCTGGAGCTAAAAATATCGGCTGAGGATGCTAGCGGTAGAGTCTGGTTTGAAAAAATTTACCGAGGCCGGGTAAGCGCCGATACATACGATAACTTACCTGAAAATATTGACAGCTTTCAGATGGTTTACCGGATGATTGCTAATGACCTGGTTAAATTTCGCAATAAATTAACCGACCAGCAGCGTATAGCTATCCGCCAATTTGCCAATGTGCGTTTTGCTGCTGATATGGCGCCCGATGCCTTTGCTGGTCATTTGCAGAGGAACGAGAAAGGTTTATATCAGCTAAATCGCCTACCGGCTGAGAATGATCCAGCTTTTCAGCGGGTGCAAATTGTTCGAGAACGCGATTTTCTGCTTATTGATACCCTCAACGGCCATTTCGATAACTATTATCTGGGTATGAGCGTTCCTTACCACGAATGGCGCAAGGCCCGTAGTTATGAGGCAGAAGCATTGCGGGAGATTAAGCGCAAGGCCAATACCCGTAAACTACTGGGTGCATTAGCGATTCTTGGGGCAGTAGCAATAGAGGTCAAGGGCAGTCCAAGTACCAGGGCATCAACGGAAACGCTGCGTGATGTTATGGTGGCTGGTGGTGCGGTGGCAATTAAACAGGGTATGGATATCAATTCCCAAAGTGTTATTCACCAGGCAGCAATTGAAGAGTTGGGCGACTCTTTCAGCAGTGAAACTCAACCGCTGGTGGTTGAAGTGGATGGCGAGGTCTATAAATTAACCGGCTCGGCAGAAGTCCAGTACCAGCAGTGGCGGGTATTGATGCGCAAAATTTATGCTTCAGAAACTGGTCTTGGGGTTCCTGAAATTAATGAAATTAGCGTAGATAGCTAATAAATTTATCTCAGACTGGATATGTAATGGAACATAAACTCAGGTCTCCAGGTGGTTCACCCCAGGGGGCAGCACCGACTAAAAACTCACAAACAAAACTCTGGTTAATGCTGGCGGTGATCGTGGGGGTGTTGCTAGTAGTGTTGTTGGTATTACCGACTATGGTCAGCAACCCGGAACCTGATCAACAAATAGATGCTGTCATTAAAGTAGAAACCCCAGTGTCTGAAGAGCCGGTAGAGTTGGTGGTGGTTGAGAAACTACGGAGCCAGGCGCAGCAGGCCTTGCAGAGTTTTATCCGCTTACAGGCGCAGCCTGATTTGAACAATGCTGAGGTTTGGGCCGCTGACAACTGGCAGGCGGCGATGCAAGCTGCTGCTAATGGCGACCAACAATTTGGTCGAGAAAAATATTCTGCAGCTCTGAAAATCTATACTGATGCGATTGCCAAATTACAAGCTATCCTTGATGGCCGCGAGCAAATTTTAAGCCAAAGACTGGCCTCTGGCTGGCAGTTTTTGCAGGCCGATAAAATTGTAAATGCAAGTACTGATTTTGAATTGGTACTGGCAATGGAACCTGATCATCAGGAGGCGCAACTGGGTCTTGAGCGGGCATCCGTAAGAACGCCAGTATTACAGTTTATGCTCAAGGGCCAGCAGGCAGAGGTTACCACTGACTTGCCGCTAGCTGCCGAGGCTTATAGCGCGGCATTAGGTCTGGATATGTTATACGCCCCGGCACAAGAGGCATTAAGTAGCGTTACTCTTGAGCTGGAAAGGATGGCCTTCCAGGATGCCGTAGGCAGAGCCTTGCAGGGTTTACATAACGGCAAGTTTACCCAGGCAGAAAAAGCTTTGCTTGAGGCTGAAAAAATTTATCCTGCAGATGAATCCCTCAAAGATATCCGTCAACGCCTATTAAGCGCGCGCCGAAAGGCTAATCTTGGCAACTTGAGGGTAGCTGCAGGGCGACTGGTAAAGCAGGAAAACTGGGTGGATGCCCGGGAAAAGTATAAGCGTGCACTAGCGATAGACCCGCAGGCGGCCTTTGCTCAGAATGGCCTGCTTAAATCTCAGGAAAAGTTGCAATTGCACAAGCAACTAGATCACTACCTTGCCGACACTAGCCGGTTATACTCTTCCGAGCCCTTAGCTAATGCCAGCAAACTGTTGGCTGCAAACCAGCAGGTGCCGACTAGTGAACCAAAGTTGGCACTGAAGTTGGCTAAGTTGCAACAGGCTGTGGCTGTAGCTTTGGTACCTATAGATGTACTGATAGTTTCAGATAACCTCACCGAAGTGCTAGTGTACAAAGTTGGCCGCCAGGGTAGCTTTATGCAGAAGAATTTAAGCCTGTTACCGGGCAAGTATACGATTACCGGTTCCCGTCAGGGGTATCAGGATGTGCTCAAAGTATTTGAGTTGCAACCGGGTGTTGACAGACAAACAATACATATACTCAGTGGGGAAAAGTTTTGAGTCGCGATTATTTTATTATTGATGCAGGTGGTGAGCGCCAGCTCAGTGAGCTAGAGTTGCCGCTCCGGATTGGCGGCAGGAAACACGCCGGAATTATAATTCCGGGGGTCGCCAATGAACAGTTGCTGGCCACTATTGCACTGGATAATGGGCATGCCTATATCCAGCCAGCAGACTCATCGGTGAGTATTTTCCATAATGATGAGCGCCTGCTTGACTCAGCCTGGCTAAAGTCTGGCGATCAGGTACAACTAGCAAATAGCTTGCTCAGTTGGGATATTCGAGGCGACCGGGTGCTGATTAAATTAGAGCCGCATAAGCTGGACATCGAAGATCTACGCCCGCCTAAACAAGCGCAGACAGCAGCACCAACTGACACCTTGCCGGTGGCGACAAAGAACCCAGCCCCAAAAGGAAGCCAACGCATACGCCGTTCAATGTTGGCTTTTGTGGCTGTATTAGTATTGGTTGCGGCTTATTTATTACTGGTCACCTCGGTAGTGTTTAAACTTGAACCGCCAGCAACAGAGCTTGAATTAAATGGTTTCCCGCCGGTGATTTCCTTTGGTGGCTCTTACCTGGCATTTCCCGGCAATTATGAGCTTGAACTTAGCTCTGCAGGTTATGCGTCATTAACTACCAGTGTGGATATAGCTTATGGGCCACCAATGAATTTAAGTTATGCTTTGGTAGAGTTGCCAGGCTTAGTTCGTGTAAATACTAATCCATCTGTGCAGGTGCAGCTTTTTGTCGATGAGCTTGAGGTCACGGCTATTGCATCAGGTCAATATGAATTAACTCGCGGGGCGCACTCCTTGCGAGTAGAGAGCGAGCGTTATTTATCCCAGCAGTTGGAAATAGAAATAGATGGCTTTGGTGCCGAGCAAGAATTCACGCTGGCTCTGGAGCCAGCGTGGGCGGTAGTTGCTATTGCCAGTGCACCTGCTGGTGCGGATGTGCTGGTAGATGGGGTAGTGCAGGGAATAACCCCATTGTCGGTAGAAATTCTCCAGGGGCAGCGCGAGATACGCTTGCAAATGCCAGGCTTTAAGCCGGTAACTATATTCCGTGCAGTTGAACCCGGGCAAAACTTTAGCTTGGATGAAATTCAACTGGAACCAGTTGATGCGCAGTTAACCTTGACTAGCAATCCGTCCGGGGCCAGGGTGCGCATTGGTGAAAAATATCTGGGTGCAACCCCGTTAACGGTGGCAATTGCTGCAAATACTGAGCATAAATTACATCTCAGTAAAGTTGGTTATTTAAGTAATGATCAAACTCTGGTGCTAAGCCCAGATGAAGAGCGGACAATTGCCACGCAGTTAATTCTAGAGTATGGAACGGTTTTCCTGAAAACTCAGCCAGCGGGAGCGAGTGTGCGGATAAATGGTAAGCAATCCAAACAAGTAAATGGACGCTTAAGCCTGCAAACTATTAAGCAGACAATAAAGGTCAGTAAGCCTGGCTTTGTAAGTAAAACCATCACGCTGACTCCGCGCGCGGGGGTTAGTCAGAATATAAATATTACGCTCGTTAGCGAGCAACAGAAACAAGCGCAGAAGAAACAAGAAGTTGTTACTAAAGGTTTGCTGAGCACAGCTAGTGGCCAGTCGTTAGAGCTGGTGAAAGTACAAGGTAATTTGAAGATGGGTGCATCGCGTCGTGATGCGGGCCGGCGGGCAAACGAAAGCCAGCGATTAGTTAGGTTACAGCGGCCATTTTATTTAGCCCATAAAGAAGTTACTAATGCCGATTTTAGACTCTTTAAGCCCAGTCACAATTCCGGCAGCGCAGATTCAGCTCAGCTTAATGGCGAGCAACATCCGGTAGTAAATGTTAGCTGGGACGATGCCGCCAGATACGCTAACTGGCTTAGCCGGCAGCAAAATCTACCCTTGGCTTACCGGGAGGAGAAAGGGCGAATGCTGGCGGTTAGTCCAATTACAACAGGTTATCGTTTGCCTACTGAAGCTGAGTGGGCCTGGGTCGCCCGCCGAGCCGGTTTTGCCAGCGAGCAGCGCTACCCCTGGCAGGGTGGCTACCCACCAACTACCAAGAGTGGTAATTACGCAGATGCTGAAATTGCCGATACTCTGGCTGATGTAGTTCCAAATTATTCCGATGGCTATCGGGGTACTGCGCCGGTAGGTAGTTTTCCGGCTGTACCTAAGGGCTTTTTTGACCTGGGTGGAAATGCAGCGGAGTGGATGCATGATAATTACGCAATCTACCCCGGTGAAGCTACCCGTCTGGTTACAGATCCGTTAGGTCCTGTGAGCGGGCAGCACCATGTAATTCGTGGTGCTAGCTGGCGGCACGGTAGTATTACCGAGTTACGCTTGAGTTACCGCGATTACAGCAGTAAGTCGCGTCCCGATTTGGGCTTCATAATTGCCCGTTATGCAGAGTGATAAATATATGCGTAAAACAAGTTTGAAACTTTTTCTGGTACTAGGATTGTTGGCGAGCGTTTATGCAGGTGTAAATGCACAAACGGATAAGCCTGAGGGTTCTGCTAAGACCAATAAACAGCAAACTAAAGCTAATGAACCGGCAGGTAAGTTTGTACCCACAGAACAACTACGCGCAGATGATGCCGTCGCCTTTCCGGTAGACATTTAATAAGGCTCCATAAACATTTAACAGGCATGCAAGTATGAAGAAACCTTTTTCTAACGAATTTATTTTTCAGGTATTCGCACTATTGATCTCTTTTATCATTGTGCACGCGGCATATGTCACCCTGGTACGCCCAGCGGCGAGCGTGCATCAGCAGCAGCAAGCTGAAATGGTTAAGGCGAACCCGGAATATGTCACTAAAGATTCTTTTTTTGTGGTGATCAAAGACTACGAGCAAGAAGCTTGTTTTATATTAATGTTTTGGGCGTTTTCTATTTTGGGATATAAGGGCTTAAACGGCTGGCGGCAACATCAATTGCTTGACCTGGATTTATTACAATTACCACAGGGTTTGCCGATTGGTCAGGAAGATACCAGAGGTTTGGCAAAACGCTTAAACGCCTTGCCCATAGCCGAGCAGTTGTATTTATTGCCACGGGCTCTATTAACTGGCATAGAGCGATTTAGCGCAACCCGGCATGTGCAGGATGTATCTACAGCGGTGCGGGATGTATGCGAATCTGAGGGTGAGCGACTGGAGTCAGAATTATCCATTATTCGCTATTTAGCATGGGCCATCCCCTCGGTAGGTTTTATTGGTACTGTGCGCGGTATAGGTAATGCTCTGGGTCAAGCGCATCGTGCGGTTGAAGGTGATATTACCGGTATAACCGAGAACCTTGGAGTAGCTTTTAACTCTACTTTTGTGGCACTGGTAATCAGTATAATTCTGATGTTTTTTATCCATCAGGTGCAATTAATGCAAGAGCATTTGGTGCTTGATAGCGAGCGTTATGTAGACCACTGGCTGATCAGAAAATTACGCACATGATAGTTTCCAGGCAAGTTATGGGTATTTAACCGATGAAACGCCGTCCCATGTCTGCATTTTCGTTGTCGTTTCTCGATGTAATGTTCTGTGGTTTCGGGGCTGTAGTTCTGCTGGTGTTGATTTTAAACAGCACCGTCCAGGAAGAGCGTAATGAAACTTTTGCGGATATGCGTTCAGAAGTTGTGCGCATGGAAAATGAAGTTATCGTTGGCCAGGAAAACATGGTGCTTGCCTATAACAGCCTGGAGTCTACCGATCAAGAGATCGTGCTAATGCAAGGTGAGGCCAGGCGCGTGCGGCAAAGCACCCTGGAGATTGAGGCTGGACTTACCGATTTGAACCGCCTCACCATAGCCAGTAAAAAGCATATTAATAAGCTTAAATCTGATATCAAAGGCCTAGATAAAACCACTCAGCAATTATCGGCGCAACAAAAAGATGCAGCATCTAAAGATAATAAAGTACATCAATTTGTAGGCGATGGTAATCGGCAATACTTAACTGGTTTGAAACTAAGTGGTAAGCGGACTCTGATTTTGCTGGATGTGTCTGCCAGTATGCTGGACGAAACCATAGTTAATATAATTCGCCTCCGCAATATGAGCACTGCCAGGAAACAGGCAGCGGTGAAATGGAAGCGCGCCCAGAGAACCGCCGAATGGTTAATCAGTAATCTGCCGGAGAGTTCTCAGTTCCAGGTCTATCTGTTTAACACGCGTGCTCGTAGCGCGATGCCGGGCAAGCAGGGTCAGTGGTTGGCAGCATCTAAACCAGAAGAAGTTGCCGCTTCAGTAAAAGGCTTGAGAGATGCAATTCCAGCCGATGGCACCAGTCTGTATCATGCCTTTGAGGTTGCCAATAAGCTTAAACCAAGACCAGATAATATCTTATTGATTACAGATGGTTTGCCAACCCAGGGCAGCAAAAAACCTGCGGGCAATACGGTTAGCAGCAAACAACGCTTGAACCTGTTTGGCCGTGCGGTTAAACGCTTGCCAGCGAATGTACCGATAAACACAATCTTATTGCCGATGGAGGGCGATGCCTATGCCGCCGCTGCATTCTGGCAGTTAGCGGTAACCAGTAATGGCTCCTTTCTTACCCCGGCAAGGGACTGGCCATGAGCAGGAAGAAGCTACGGCGTGAGGTAGAGATATTTAGTATGTCCTTTTTGGATGTGGTTTCTTGTGGTTTTGGTGCCATTATTTTGTTGTTGATTATTGTCAGATTCAGTGAGCCTACGGTAATAGAAAAGTTAACTGTGGATTTGTCCGGGCAAGTGATAAAACTGGAACAGGAGTTATTTGATATCCGAGGCGAGACCCTGATTCTTAACCGTGATTTAGATGCCAGACAAGAACAGCTTTCAGAGCAACGCCAAAAATTAGCGCGTTTGCGTGGTAGCCTGTCTACCATTAAGGGGGAGTTCGCCAGCGCCAAAAGTGAAGCTGATACCCAGGCAACAATTGAAGCACAGTTACAAAGCGCACAGCAAACACTAAGCGATGAAATGCGGCGTTTACAACAAGGCGCACTACGCAAGCCGGAAGTTAATAACCGTATTGGTGGGGTCCCGGTAGATAGTGAATATATTATCTTCATCATTGATACCTCAGGCTCGATGACTCAGTACGCTTGGGCGCATGTACTTAAAAAAGTCAGCGAAGTGCTAAGCGTGTACCCAAAAGTTAAAGGCATTCAAGTAATGAATGATATGGGCCAGTATATGTTCCAGTCTTACAGCGGCAAATGGATACCAGATACCAGCGGTCGGCGACGGGCAATTAACCAGCGCTTACGCAGTTGGCAACCGTTTTCAAATTCCAGCCCAGTGGAAGGAATAGAAGCGGCAATTAAACGCTTCTATGCCAAAGATAAGCGTATTAGCCTGTATGTATTTGGTGATGACTTCTCTCAAGGCTCAATCGAGCGGGTAGTTAATACGGTTGAACGCCTCAATCGTGCCGACAGCAGTGGTAAGCACCGGGTACGCATTCACGCAATTGGTTTTCCAGTATTATTTAGGATGACTGGAATGACCCCAAATGTGGTTCGCTTCGCCGCCCTGATGCGTAAACTGGCAGAAAATAACGATGGTACTTTTGTTGGTTTAAACAGCAATACTCCCTGAGCAGATAAATTCAACACCCAGAATTCATGCTTGGACAGTTAACGGGACATATATGGTCCACCTCGGTATTGCAAGATAAAATCATTGTATGGCTAAAAGTATTGCGTCCATATATTCGGCCTTCCTATGAGACCTACTATTGTGTCTCTGGCCCTGATGGAATTTGCGTGCATTCACCTCATCAGCAGTCCGGCTTTTAATAGCCCATGTCCCGTTTAGATTGTTGAATGTACAGGTGTTACCTTTTATGCCATCACTTCAATTTCATCTCCGCAATTCATTGACTATAAGGCTTGATCCTGTATTGC